>JBGQDL010000005.1:0-52756 GCA_041495865.1 Thermoanaerobaculia bacterium
CGATCGAGGGGCACGCTCATGCGCTGGTACGGCCGCCTCTCGCGCGGCAACGCCGCCCACCTCGCGCTCGAAGGCTGTTCCCGCCGCGCGGTGCGCAGCTTCTCCGCTCGTTCCCTCGCGGGCTACGAGCTGGACGTGCAGGTCGACGGCGACGCCGTGGCGACGACCCCGTTCGCGATGGGCCCGGCCGCGGGTCGCGTCAGGATCGTCGTGCCGGAGTAAGGCCGCGGCTAAGATCCGTCCGGAGGAGATTCCCATGCGCCGGAACGGGTTGATCCTTTTCGTCGTCGGACTGGCCGTGTTTTTCTTCGCGTCCAGCCAGCGCAGCGGCTACCAGAGCGTCGAGGGAGCCTTCAAGACGACGTTCTCGAAGAGCGAGCGCAGCAAGAGCGACCTCGCGGACACGGGCCGCTGGGTCGGGCTCGGCGTCGCGGTCGTCGGGCTCGCGATTGTCTTTCTTCCGCAGCGGAAGGGCTGAACGCCAGGCTCGGCCCAGTCGAGAGGAGGCGCGTCATGGCGAGATGGACCTTCGAGCCCGGGCACACGGCGGCGGAGTTCTGCGCGCGGCACATGATGGTCACCTGCGTCCGCGGGCACTTCAAGAACGTGCACGGCACGCTGGAGTTCGACCCCGCGAACCCGAAGAGCTCCTCCGTCAGGGTGGAGATCGACGCCCGCGGGCTCTGGACGGGGGAGCCGCAGCGCGACGACCACCTGAAGAGCGCGGACTTCCTCGATGTGGAGAACCATAAAACGATCACATTCGCCGGAAACGAGGTCGAGCTCGTCGGCGACCACGACGTCCTCGTCACAGGGGACCTCACGATCCGCGGGAAGACGCGGAGGACGACGCTGAAAGTCCGATACCTGGGGCAGTGGTCGACCCCCTGGTGGGAGGACGGCGTCGACAAGGGCCCCAAGCTCCGCGCCGGCTTCCTGGCGACGACCACCATCAACCGGCACGACTTCGGCGTGAGCTGGAACGCCCCGCTCGACCGCGGCGGCCTCGTCGTGGGACGAGACGTCGAGATCACCCTCGACGCCGAGGCGATCCGGGAGACGGCGGCGCGCTAGCTCTTCCGGTAGTGACAGCCCCGTGAAACGGTATTCTTGAACGCCGCCGTCGCGATCAGGTGCGCGGCGCGCGCGCCGTGGAAGAGGTCGACGATCTCCTTCGAGATCCGCGTCACCTGGTAGAAGCGCAGGATGCGCTTCTCCAGGTCGCGCAGGTCGGCGACGGCGCGCGCGAGCCGCGCCGTCGTGCGCACGATGCCGACGTAGTTCCACATCGTGTTGCGGATCGTCGCCCAGTCCTGCTGGAAGAGCGCGGGGTCGTCGTTCTGAGCCTCGCCGGGCGACGTCCAGTCCGGGATCGCGCGCAGGACGTTCGCCGGATTCCCGCCCTCTCTCTTCAGTCCCCGCGCAATGGACTGGCCCGCCGCCTCGCCCCAGACGAGCCCCTCGAGGAGCGAGGTCGACGCCAGGCGGTTCGCCCCGTGCACGCCCGTGCAGGACACCTCGCCCACGGCATACAGGCGCCGGGCCGTCGTCCGCCCTTCGAGATCCACGAGGACGCCGCCGCAGTGGTAGTGCGCCGCGGGCACGACCGGGATGGGCTCCGTCGCGATGTCGATGCCGAATTTCTCGCACGTGGCCGCGATCGTCGGAAAGCGATCCCTGATGCTCTGTCCTTCGTGAACCCGGTAGTGGTGTACGAGGTCGAGGTAGACGCAGGGCTCGCCCCGCGACGTCATCTCCTCGACGATCGCGCGGGTCACGACGTCGCGGGGAGCGAGGTCCTTCAGCTCCGGGGCATAACGCCGCATGAACGGCTCGCCCGCGCGGTTCACGAGCACGGCGCCCTCGCCGCGCAGGGCCTCGGAGATGAGGAAGCCCTCGGCGTCCGGGTGATAGAGCGTGGTCGGATGGAACTGCACGTACTCGAGGTTGAGGGTGGCCGCGCCCGCGCGCTCGGCCATCGCGAGGCCGCCGCCGATCGCGTGCCTCGTGTTCGTCGTGTGGAGAAAGAGCCGCCCGACCCCGCCGGTCGCGAGGACGGTGAAGTCCGCGAGGACCGTGTGGACCTTTCCTTTCGCGTCGAGAACGTACGCTCCGAGGCAGGGGTCCTGCAGGGCGTATCGCTGGGCGACGTCTCGCGAGTGATGGCGGGCCGTGATGAGGTCGATCGCGGTCGCCTCGGTGAACAGCGAAACATGCTTCTCGGACGCGAGCCGGGCGAGGAGGGCCGTCTCGATCGCCCGCCCGGTCGCGTCGGCCGAGTGGACGATGCGCGCCACCGAGTGGGCGCCTTCTCGCGTGAAATCCAGCTCGCCGTGCATCGTGCGCGAGAAGGGCACGCCGACCATGTCGAGCAGGATGTCCTTCACCACCTCGGGGCCGCGCCGGGCGAGGAACTCGACGGCCTCGGGCAGGCAGAGGCCCGCCCCGGCCCGGAGGATGTCCTTGACGAGAGAGCGCGGCGAGTCCTTCTTGCCGAAGTAGATGATGCCGCCCTGCGCCCACGCCGTGTTGCAGTCCTCGGGCTGCTTCGCCTTCGTGAGGACGACCACGTTCACGCCGCGGCGCGCGAGCGTGAGCGCGGTCGTCAGGCCCGCGATGCCCGTGCCGAGCACGAGTACGGGCGTGTGGAAGCGCGACGGGAAGGATTTCATTTTCTGCTTTTCGGATTCGGAACCCGGGGTTTCGGATTTCTGAGAAGGCGCGTGAAGGGTTTGCGCGCGGGGCCCGGCTTGAGCCGCGGCTGGGGACGGCCCGCGACCACATCCAAGGCGATGTCGATGGCCCTCGCCGAGTGCGTGAGCGCGCCCACCGAGACGAAATCGACTCCGACGGCGGCGGCGGCGCGGGCCGTTTCGGGCGTCAGGCGGCCCGAGGCCTCGATCGCGACGTCCTTGCCCGTCGCTTCGTTGAAGAGATGGATGTCCTCGACGGCCTTTTGCATCGCGGCCGTCGTCATGTTGTCCAGGAGCACGCGCTCGGCGCCGGCGTCGAGCGCTTGATGCACCTCGTCGAGGGTGCGCGCCTCGGCCTCGAGGAGGAGACCATGAAGGCGGTGGTTCAACGAGCGAAAGTCCGCGGCGCGGCGCGTCGCTTCCCAGGTGCTGCCGGCTCCGTCCGCGTGGTTGTCCTTCACGAGGAAGCCGCCCGAAAGGCCGGGGCGGTGGTTCGCGCCCCCGCCGCAGCGCACGGCATACCGCTCGAAGGCGCGCAGGCCCGGCGTCGTCTTCCGCGTGTCGAGCAGGACTGCCTTCGTGCCTTCGAGCGCGTCCCCGTAAGCGCGCGTCTTCGTCGCGATGCCCGTGAGCCGCTGCACGAGGTTGAGAGCCGTGCGCTCGGCCGCCAGCACGGTGATCGCCGGGCCTTCGATCTCGGCGAGGACGGTGCCCTTTTCCACGAGGTCGCCGTCGGCGACGCGGGCCGTGACGCGCGCGGGCGGGGAGAGGAAGGCGAAGAGCCGGGGCAGGAACGCGACGCCCGAAACGACAGCGCGCTCGCGGCAGACCATCCTCGCGGCGACCCGCGCGGCCGGGCCGAAGACCGCGAGCGACGTGATGTCCTCGCCGTCCTCCGCGAAGGCCCGCGTCAGCAGGTCGTCCAGGGCGCGCGTCAGCTCGCGGGAAAGCGTCACTCGTTCTCGGATTCTAGGGGAGTCCCCGAGCTCGGGCAGTCCCGGCCTTCGCGAGGCTCCCGGAATACGTGACGAGCGCAAGGGACAGGGCGAAAGCCGCGAGGAGGAGGACCGCCAAGCA
Organism: Thermoanaerobaculia bacterium; assembly: GCA_041495865.1. Classification (GTDB taxonomy): domain Bacteria; phylum Acidobacteriota; class Thermoanaerobaculia; order UBA5066; family UBA5066; genus Fen-183. Next base: position 3,771 of record JBGQDL010000005.1, read on the forward strand.
CGTCCTCGATGATACGGACGGCCCGGGAACGGCGACTCGGAGCATAATCGAGCGTTTGCCCGCGCGGCTTCGAGCGCCCCGGGCGGCCCATCTTCTCGAGGAGGAATTCGTGAAAACCCGCCTCAGCCTCGCCCTTGCCCTCGCCCTCCTGCCCGCCGCCGCGCGTGCGGACGAGGGCATGTGGATGCCGCAGCAGATCCCGCAGCTGGCCGAACGCCTCAAGGCGATGGGTTTCCGCGGCGATCCCCAGGCCTTCGCCGACCTCACGGGCCAGCCGATGGGCGCCATCGTGTCCCTCGGCGGCTGCAGCGCCTCGTTCGTGTCGCCGGACGGGCTCATCGTCACGAACCACCACTGCGTGCAGGGTGCTCTCCAGTTCAACTCCACCCCGCAGACGAACCTCATGGAGGACGGCTTTCTCGCCACGGCACGGGACCAGGAACTGACGGCGGGTCCCGGAAGCCGTGTGTACGTCACGACCTCCGTGAAGGAGGTCACGGACGGGATCACGGGGAAGATCGACCCGAAGCTCTCCGACCGCGCCCGGCACGACGTCATCGAGAAGCGCCTCAAGGAGCGCACCGCGGCCTGCGAGAAGGACGGCCTGCGCTGCCGCGTCGCATCGTTCTTCGACGGCCTGAGGTACTTCGAGCTCGCGCAGATGGAGATCCAGGACGTGAGGCTCGCGTACGCGCCCGCGGCGGGCATCGGCAACTTCGGCGGCGAGACCGACAACTGGCAGTGGCCGCGCCATACGGGCGACTGGTCCTTCTACCGCGCGTACGTCTCCCCCACGGGCAAGTCCGTGCCGTTCGCGAAGGACAACGTCCCCTTCAGGCCGAAGCACTGGCTCAAGGTCTCGCCCGAGGGCGGCGGCCCTGGCGATCTCGTCTTCGTGGCGGGCTATCCGGGCAAGACGCAGCGCTTCGCGACGTACGCGCAGACGAAGGAGCTGGCCGAGTGGGCCTTCCCGCGCACCGTGCGCCGGAACGCCGAGCTGCTCGCCCTCCTGGACGAGGTCGGGAAGAACAGCAAGGAGACCCAGATCCGCGTCGCGACGAGGAAGCGCGGCCTCGCCAACACGCTCACGAACCGCAAGGGCGTCGTGGAAGGCTTCAAGAGAGGCGACCTCCTCGGGAAGAAGGAAGGCATGGAGAAGGGCCTCGCCGCCTGGATCGCCGCGGATCCCCTGCGCCAGAAGACGTATGGCGACGTCCTGCCCGCGCTCGACGCCCTGCAGGCGGAGCGGGTGAAGACGCGCGAGCGCGATACGACGCTCCTGGACCTTCTCGGATCCGGCAGCTCGCTCCTGCCGGCCGCGCACACGCTTTACGCGCTGTCACTCGAGCGCCCGAAGAAGGACCTCGACCGCGAGGCCGAGTATCAGGAGCGCAACTGGAGCCGCATCCGCGAGGCACAGGACCGGTTGCAGCGCTCGTACGACCCGGCGGCGGACCGCGCGCTCCTGCGGTACCTCCTCGTCGAGGCGTCGAGGCTTCCCGCGGATCAGCGGCTCGAGGTCCTCGACAAGGAAGCGGGTCTCGCGGGCGGGATGCCCGAGGCGGAGGCCGGAAAGAAGATCGACGCGCTTCTCCACCGGCTCTACGCGGGCACGAAGCTCGGCGACAAAGCCGCGCGTCTCGCGCTCCTCGACAAGTCCACGGCCGAGATCCTCGCGGCGAAGGATCCGATGATCGAGCTGGCAGCCGCCCTCGACCCGCTCTGGCAGGCGAACCGGGAGCGGGCCAAGGCCCGCGACGGCGCCTACGAGCGCCTCGGCGCGCGCTACGCGCAGGCGGTCCTCGAGAAGAGCGGCGGCCTCACGGCGCCGGACGCGAACTCCACGCTGCGGGTGACGTACGGGCGCGTTCTCGGCGTGCCGGCGCGCGACGGGCTCATCTACGCCCCACAGACGACGCTCGCGGGGGTGGCCGAGAAGGCGACGGGCGCGGGCGAGTTCAATGCCCCGAAAAAGGAGCTCGACGCCATCGCGGCGCTGAAGGCCGGAAAGAAGACTCCCTACGCCGACCCAAAGCTCGGCAGCGTGCCGGTGAACTTCCTCTCGACCGTCGACACGACGGGGGGAAACTCCGGCTCGGCCACGCTGAACGCGAGAGGCGAGCTGTGCGGCCTCCTCTTCGACGGCACGTTCGACACCGTCGCGTCCGACTATCTCTTCGACGCGGAAAAGACGCGGTCCATCCACGTCGACAGCCGGTACATGCTCTGGACGATGACGGAGGTGGACGGCGCGACGAACCTCCTCAAGGAGATCGGCGAGGCGCCGAGCCTCGACGTGACGGCGCCCGGGCACTAGCCCGCGCGCGTGCCGTCGGCGCCCGAGTTCTCAGTTCTTCAGCGCGGCGTAGAGAAGCAGCAGGAGAACGACGGCGATGGCGGCGCAGCCGATCTTCACGATCGACCATGGCGCCTTGCCTCCGACCTGCCCCGTGACGCCGTTCACGAGGAACCGGTAGGGCTTGCCGGCGTACTGGTACGCCGCGATCCAGATGGGCAGGAGGGCGTTCTTGTACGTCAGGGCCGACCAGGCGGTCCGCACGTTCAGGTCCCTGAAGCGGTCGCCGGGCACCTCGCGGCCGCACGCCGCGTAGATCTCCTGGCTCATGCGCTCCTTCGCCCGCAGGAGCGCCTCCTCCGCGCCGAGCGCGTACTCCTCGGCGAGGAAGCCCGACAGATACGACGGCTCGTAGGAAATCAGCTCATGCGTGGGGAAGGGCTCGATCGCGTGAGAGAGGTCGGGCGGCAGGCCCTTCGAAGCCGGAACAGGCACGTCGTCGAACGCGTGCTCGTGGACGCCCTCGGCGCTCTCCCAGCGGGTGCGCGTCTCCTGCCGCGTCACCCACCGGCCGTTCTCCTCGACCTGAACCGACACCTGGGTGTCGTAACCGGCCTCGGCCGTCCACGCGGAATGCGTCGCCGCGTCGAACGTCCAGAACGGCACGTAGACGCCGGCGAGCTCCGAGAGCGAAGACTTCGCCGAGAGATCGTTCGGCCGGAACCAGAGGCCGCGGAGCCACTGCCGGAATTTTCCGGCGGCGGCGTCGCGAGCCACGCGGAACGGAAGCAGCCCTTCGGGCCGGACCATCTTCTCGTTCGCCGGCGCCTCGACCACGGCCGGCGCGCCGCAGAACGCGCAGCGCGACGCGGCGATTCCCGGCTCGAACGTCGTCGTCGCGCCGCACCCCCGGCACGAGACGGCTTTTCGCGCCATGCCCCAGCCGAGGTCGCGCGCCGAGGCGAGCGCTTCCTCGATCGGATGCTCGCGCACTTCGGCGGGGGTCCGCGGGAGCTTTCGCTCGGCCCCGCAGTACGGGCATTTCAGCGAGGCGGCGCCGGGATTCCAGACGACGTCCGCCCCGCACGCGGCGCAGGGAAACTTGCGGAGCTTCGCCGGAGCGGCCGGTCCCGCATCGGTCATGGCCTTCGCGTCAGCGCCCGGGCGGTGGCGGTGGAGGCGGCGTCGGCGGAGCGGGAGCGCTCGCGCCCGCGAACTCCGCGAACGTGGAGAGCGGCGCCCAGCCGGGGGCCCCCGGTTTCCAGGCGAGCGTCCCCGGCGCCACCTGGCCCCCGGTCACCATACCCTTCAGCGCGTCGTCGGTGTACGGGCCGTAGGTCTTGCCGTCCACCGTGAGCGACCAGCGCGGCGCGGCGAAGCCGGGTCCCGCGGGCGGCGGCGGCGCCATCCCGGGCATCGGCGGGGCTCCGCCCATACCGCTTGCCAGCGCGCCGCCCATCATCCCGCCCATCGCGATGCCCGCGCCGATGCCGACGCCGGCGCCCGCGGCGCCGCCGGGGTTCGCCGCCGCCACCTTCACCGCGTCCGCGGCCTGCAGCTGCGTGTACTGACCGAGACGGTCGCCGAGGACGCCCAGCTTCGTGCGCTGGTCGATCGCGGTCTCGACCTCCTCGGGCAGAGAGACGTTCTCGATGAAGAACCTCGAAAGCTCGAGGCCGTAGCCCGCGAACTCCGGGGCGAGAACCTGCTTGCCGTGGGCCGACAGCTCGTCGTACTTCGACGCGATGTCCAGCGCGGCGATCTTCGACTCCGCGATCGCGTCCGAGAGGCGCGAAAGGATCGTCGAGCGGAGCTGCCCGGTGATCTCGTCGGTCGTCGTGAGGCCCGCCGTTCCGACGATCGCCGCGAAGAACGCTTTCGCGTCGGCGATCTTCATCGCGTACGTGCCGAACGCGCGCAGGCGGATCATCCCGAACTCCGCGTCGCGCATCATGACCGGGTTCGTCGTGCCCCACTTCAGGTCCGTGAAGAGGCGCGTGTTGAAGAAGTAGACCTCCGCCTTGAACGGCGACTGGAAGCCGTACTTCCATCCGCGCAGCGTCGTGAGGATCGGCATGTTCTGCGTGGTGAGCTGGTAGCGCCCCGGAGAGAAGAGGTCGGCCGCTTTCCCCTCGTTGATGAGCAGCGCCACCTGGTTCTCGCGAACCGTGAGCTGCGCGTTCATCTTGATTTCCTGGTTGTAGACGGGGAAGCGGTATACGAGCGAATCGTTCGTGTCGTCGAGCCACTGGAGGATCTCGATGAACTGCGAACCGATCTGCTGTTTGAGGTTGTCGAGCAGGCCCATGGAAGAACCTCCTTGGAACGAAAAAGGGTGAATCCAGTCTATCCAATGATACGGATCGGAGCGGACGAGGGTTCAGCGCTGATCCGGAAGGGGTTGCGGGCGTCAGCCGACTTCCGCGAACGCCCGCACCGGGAACGTCCCCATCCCCACGACCTTCACCGGCACAGCATAGAAGCGGAAACCCGAGGGCGGCAGGGCCTCGAGGCCGCAGAGGTGCTCGACGACGGGGATGCCGGCGCGGAGGAGGATCGAGTGGACGGGCCGTGTCCTGTCGTCCGTGTCGTCGATGTTGTGCGAGTCGATCCCCACGATCGCGGCGCCGCGCGAAACCAGAAGCGACGCCGCGGCGGCGGTCAGGTGAGAAGAGCGCTGAAAGTACGCAGGAGTTCCCCACAACTCGGCCCAACCGGTATGAAAAAGCACGGCCCGCCCGCGGATCTCTATACCCTCTAAGAAATCTTCATCCACCGCGAGCCCGCGCGCATGCGGAGCCGCGATGACGATGCCGTCCCGACCGGCGAGAACGTCGAGCGGCAGCGCCGAGAGATCGGCTCCGTCGGCCCAACGGTGGAAGGGCGCGTCCACGTACGTGCCCGTGTTCGCCACCATCTCGATGCGGCCGATCTGAAACTCGGTGCCGGGCGCGTAGAGCGCCCGGGACGCCTCACGACTGAGGTGGTCTCGGATGACCGGGCCGGGCAGGCCCTTGTACGTGACCATCCCGGCCTCCACCGTGTGGCTGAGGTCGAGCAGGCGCGCCATGGCGGGATGCTACCGCCCCCGTGCTGCGGGCCTGGCCGGTCCCGTGACCGGAAGGCCTCGAGGCCGTGTCAGGCCGCCGAGGGAACACCCCTGGCGTTCCCCCGGACCCCCTCCTCTCCGCCTTCGCCCGGGCGCGGGCGCGTTCCTCGGACTTGCGCGCCCGGATCGCGGCGATGCGCTCGGCGATCGGCACCTCGAAGCGCTCGGTCGGGCGCGTCGTGTAGTCGAACTCGGGAACCGTGACGCGCGGAAGGCGCTTGCCGATCGCGCGCTCGATCTGGCGGAGATCCGCCTCCTCGTCGGGCGCCACGAACGTGAAGGCGTCGCCCTTCAGCTCGGCGCGCGCCGTGCGGCCGACGCGGTGGATGTAGTCCTCGGGGACGTGCGGGACGTCGAAGTTCACGACGTGCGAGAGGGCCTCGACGTCGATGCCGCGCGCCGCGATGTCCGTCGCGACGAGGACCTTGAACTTCCCGTCCTTGAACCCGGCGAGCGCCTGTGTGCGCTGCGCCTGGCTGCGGTTGCCGTGAATGCGCTCGCACGAAACGCCGTGGCGTGAGAGCTGGTCCGCGAGCCGGTTCGCGCGATGCTTCGTGCGCGTGAACGTGAGGACGCTCTTGAAGTCGCCGCGCTTGAGCAGCGAGACGAGGAGCGCGAGCTTGAGGTCCTGCGGGACGGGGTAGACCGCCTGCGTGATCCCCACGGCGGGCAGCGCCTGCCGCTCCACGTTCACCGTGACGGCGTTCCTGAGCAGCTCCTTCGCGAGCTGCGCGATCGGCGGCGGCATCGTGGCCGAGAAAAAGAGCGTCTGGCGGTTCTGGGGAAGGTGCCGGAGGACGCGGCGGATGTCGGGCAGAAATCCCATGTCGAGCATCCGGTCCGCCTCGTCCAGGACGAGGATCTCGAGGCCGGCCAGCTTCGCATAGCCGAAGCGGAAATGGTCGAGGAGGCGCCCCGGCGTCGCGACGATCACGTCGACGCCGCTCCGGAACGCGTGCTCCTGCAAGCCCATTCCGACGCCGCCGAAAACGGCCGCACCGGAGAGCGGCGTGTGGATCGCCATGGCCTTGAGGTGCTCGTCGATCTGCGCCGCCAGCTCGCGCGTGGGTGTGAGGACGAGCGCGCGCGTCGTGCCGCGCGGCTTCGCCATCAGGCGGTGGAGGATGGGGAGGACGAACGCGGCGGTCTTGCCGCTGCCCGTCATCGCGCACGCGAGGAGATCGCGGCCCTCCATCGCGGGCGGGATGGAGTCGTTCTGGATGGGCGTGGGCTTCGTGAAGCCCATTTCCTTGACCCCGCGGAGAAGGTCGGCGTGGAGACGGAACGAGGAGAAGGGCATGAGTTGCTGGGTTCGGGGCCGGGACGCGTGTGGGCGCCCGTCAGCCGGAGGACAGAGTCTCACGAAGCGCGCGGCGCGTCAAACGCGACGCCTCAGGGCGCCCGCCGGGGCGGGATCTCGACGACGTCGAGGAGCGGGCTCGACAGAAGACGGCGCGAATGGACGAGGCGCGAGGCGAGCGCCGCCGAAGCGCGCGAGCCGCGGGGGAGGACGAAGAGCGAGGGCGGAGACGCCCCCGAGAGCGCCGCCGAGGCCTCGGCCGCGAGCGTCCCGTCCGGGATCTCCTCCTCGCGGTACCAGCCGGGGTGCGCGGCGACCGCGGACGGGAAGAGGACCACGCGGCCGGGGGCGCCAGCTCGGGCGAGGCGGTAGTCCAGCTCCGGCCCCCAATAGCCCGCCGCGAGCACGCGGCGCCCCGCCTTCACGGGCGCCTCGAGAAGGCGCACGAGGAGCTCGCCTGGTGCGGGCTCGGCGACGCGCGGAAGCCAGAGTGCGAGGAGAACCGTCGCGAGCGTCCCGGCGGCGGCGGGCACGAAAGGAGGGGCGCTCGCGAGGAGGAGAGCGGCGAGAGGCAGAAAGACGAGGGCCGTTCTCTCGGGCAGGACGAGCGAGCCCGCCCCGAGCTGCGCGACCGCGAGGAGCGCGAGCGAGAGTCCGAGCGTGCGCGCCGCGGTCGAGAGCACGCCCCGCCATTCGCGGGCGAGCAGCGCGGCGAGGAGAACCGCCCCCGCCGCCGCAAGGGCCGCCATGGCGGGAGCGCCGGTCGGAGCCCCGAACGCGAGGTTCGCGGGAAAGCCTCGCAGCGCGTCCACGAATCCCCCTTCCGCCGTCCAGGCCATCGAGGCGCGCGGCTGGGAGAGCGCGACGGGCACCCACGGAGAAGCGAGAGCGGCGGCGGCGAGGCCGGAGCCGGCGAGCGCGCGGCGGGCGGCGGGCCGGGCGTCGCGCGCGAGAACCGCGAGAGCCGCGACCGGGAAGACGGCAAGGTAATGGGTCAGGACCGCTCCGGCCGCCGCGAGAGTCAGCCCGAGGGCGACGGCGAGGCGCGGCGTCTGACGCAGAGCGAGCGCGCGCTCGAAGGCGAGGAGAGCGAGGAGAGACGCGAGCGCGTACGCGCGCCCCTCGGCCGCGTACGCCACGGCGAGGGGAAAGACCGAGAAGAGAGCGGCTGCCGGCAGACCGAGCCCCGGCCGGCCGAGGCGCCTCGAGACGGCGACGAGAAGAGGCAGGTGGAGGAGAGAGGCGACGAGCGAAAGGACGCGCACGAGGACGTCCGCGGGGCCCGGTGACGGAAACGGAGCGAGCAGGACGTACGCGAAAAGGGGGTGGAGCGGAGGGCCGGAGTCGACGCGCAGAGCCGCGAGAATCTCCGGGATGCTCTTCCGCGCGAGCGCGAGAGTGAAGATCTCGTCGGCCCAGAGCGGCCTCGCGACGAGCGTGAAGACGCGGACGGAGAGGCCGACGGCGATTGCCGTCCACGCGAGCGCGCTCGCGAGGGGCGGAGGCGCTGTGGCGAGGCGCTTAGAGATCATGGAGCCTGTTGAAGAGTTTGCATCATTGCTCTTCGAGACGGCGGGCCTGAGCCTGCACCTGGAGACACGACATGACCGCGAAGGCGCAGAGACCACGAAGAAAAGCCGTGCGGAGCGGAGCGAAAACGCGGCCCGACGAGGTCCTCGTCGCCGCGGCGCTCGAGGGGCACGAGGCCGCCTTCGCCGAGCTCGCCTCGCGGCACAAGAACGCCGCCGTCCGGGTCGCCGTGGGAATCGCGGGTGTGGACCGCGCGGAGGCCGTGGCCGAGGACGCGATCCGCCTGGCGCGCCGGGCGCTTCCCTCGCTGAAGGATCGGACCAAGTTCTCGCGCTGGCTCCTGGCGATCACGCGGTGGAAAGCTCTCCGCGAAGGAAGGCTCGCGTGCCGGAAGGCCTTCGGGCGCGGCGTCATGGTCGACGAGCCCATCCTCGAGACGCTCTCCCATCTGGCGAGCGATCCGCGGCACACGGAGGCCGGGGACGAGATCCTCCTCGCGGCGCTCGAATGCGTCCCGCCTCAGTATGCGGAAGTGATCCGGTACCGCTTTCTGCACGGCATGCCGCAGCAGAAGATCGCCGAGCTCCTCGGCATCCCTCTCTTGACCGTCAAGTGGTGCTGTGTCCGCGGCAAGGAGATCCTTCGCTGCGTCCTCTCGCCCGAGGCGCGTGCCCCGCGCTGCGTGAGGATAGGGTCGAACTGCAGCGAAGAGTGGGGCCCGTGACGCCGGCCTGAGGCCAGTCGCGATCCGGAGCCGGCGTCAGCCTGTCAGAACCTCGCGAACCTTCTTCAAGAGCGTCACGGGAGTGAAGGGCTTCTGGAGGAAATGCCGGCCGCGGTCAGCGAGGCCGTGCCGCACGACGCTGTCGTCGGTGTAGCCGGACATGAAGATCACCTGCGCCGTGGGCCGTGAGCGCTGGAGCTCCGCCACGGTCTCCGGCCCGCCCGTCCCCGGCATGACGACGTCGGAGAGGATCAGGTGAATGGGACCGGAGTGGCCGGACGCGACGGCGAGCGCGTCCGGGCCGCTGCCGGCTTGGAGCACGGTATACCCCTGACCGCTGAGGACGGAGAAGAGGAGCTTGCGTACCGCCTCCTCGTCCTCGATGAGAAGGATGATCTTCCCGCTCGGGATCGCCCGCCTGAGGCCGGACGCGGGCTCGACTCGCCGGAGCTCGCCTTCCGTGCATGGAAGGTAGACGTTGAACGTCGCTCCGTGCCCCAGCTCGCTGTGCAGTTGAACGAATCCGCCGCTCTGCTTCACGATCCCGTAAACGGTCGCCAGCCCCAGGCCGGTCCCCTTCCCGACCTCCTTCGTCGTGAAGAAGGGCTCGAAGATCCGGGCCTGGACCTGCGGGCTCAGGCCCGTGCCGGTATCTTTCACCGTGAGACGGGCATAGCGGCCCGGCGGCGTTTCAGGCTCGACGCCGGGAAGGTCGGCCGCGTCGACGCCGCCCGTCTCGACGGTCAACGTGCCTCCCTGCGGCATGGCATCGCGGGAATTCACGACGAGATTCATGATCACCTGTTCGAGCTGGCCCGCGTCCGCCAGGACGGATTCTGCGCGCGGATCCAGGTTCGTGACGAGCTCGATGTCTTCTCCGATGACGCGCCGAAGCATCGGAACGAGGTTGGAGACGACCGCATTCAGCTCGTGAACCTTCGGTTGCAGAATCTGCTGCCGGCTGAAAGCCAGCAGTTGTCGTGTGAGGCCGGCCGCACGCTTGCTGGCGATCCGGATCTGCTCGATCGCCTCGGTCCGTTCCGCGCGCCCGTCGCCCGCGTCGTTCAGCAGGAGATCCGCGTAGCCCTGAATGACCGTCAGCAGGTTGTTGAAATCGTGCGCGACGCCTCCTGCAAGGCGTCCGACCGCCTCCATCTTCTGCGACTGGCGAAGCTGGTCCTCGAGCCGTCGTTGCTCGGTGACGTCCCGACAGATGCCCACGAAACGCGACGGTGTTCCAAGCTCGTTCATCACGACCGCACCCTGCCCCTCGAGGACCCTCACGTCACCCTCCGGCCTGATGAACCGAAACACGGCGCTGTGGGGCTCGCCCGTCCGCTCCGAATGCTCGAGCTGCGCCTGCATCGCCGGGCGATCCTCCGGGTGGATTCCCTCGAAGAAGGCTTCGCGAGTCGGCCTGAAGGTCGCCGGGTCCCGTCCGCAGATGCGGTAGAGCTCCTCAGACCAGACGAGCTCGTCCGTCACGAGGTCGACTTCCCAGCTCCCGATATGCGTCGTCCGCTGCGCCTCCTGCAGCATCTCCTGGCTCTTCAGGAGAAGCTCCTCGCTCTTCCGATAGGCCTCGGCTGTCAGCTCCTGTGAGCGGCCGATGACGACGGAGAGGCCCACGAGGAGGACGAGGCAGACGAGGATGACGGCGCCAAAAAGCTCCGCGGACGTGCGCTGAGCCGCCTGAGTGCTCGCGAACGCGGAGCGCATCTCCCCCTTCTGTCGCGTCAAGAGTGCATCGAGTTGGCCCTTGAGCCCGTGATATCCCCTCGTCATGCGCTCGAGAGAGGCGGACAGATCCATCCCTGGTTTCCGCTCGATCATCGCGAGGGTCGTGGACCTCGCGAGCGCGTGGTAGTCCTGCACGTTGGCTTCGAGCTCCTTCAGCGCCAACGCGTCCAGGGCCGGATTCCTCCGGCCGGCCTCGAGCTGACGGACCATGTCCTCTTTCGCAACGTCGGCCTCGAGCAAATCGTCGGTGTCGGAAGCGGCCACCGCGTCCTGGAGCGCCCTCTGGAGCAGGGCGAGCGACTGCGTGAGCCCCACCGCAAGCTCGAGGGCCGGCACATAACCTGTTTCGATGCGCGTCACGAGCCTCTCGGAACGAAGGCTGCCGCGCCAGTTCAGGATGAGCAGGATGAGAAACGCCACGGCGGCGACGACCGGCATCAACACGATTCGCTGAGTGGACGTGAGACGTCGGAGAAGAGAGAGCCGCGCCCCCTTCGGGCCTGACGGAGAGGCCATGCTCGGATTCCTGCAGCGATTCTCCCCTTTTTCGCTTGACCCTGTCCGGTGTCGGAACCACACTGAACCATGCGGCGCGGGCTGACCGCCATCGCCCTGGTCGTGCTGATGTGGGATTCCACGGGAGCCCGCGCCGAGGACGCTCCCACGGCGATGTTCACGTTCAGCGGGTTCGGCACGCTCGGCCTCGTCCATTCCAGCGAGCAGAACGCGGACTTCGTCGCGAACTTCTTTCAGCCGAGCGGCGCCGGCTTCTCACACAGCTGGAGCGCCGACGTCGACAGCCGTCTGGGCGCGCAAGTCACCGCCAATTTCACTCCCCGGATTTCCGCGATGGTGCAAGCCATCGCGGAGCTGCGCGACGACGGCACCTACTCGCCCGAGGTGGAGTGGGCGAACGTCAAGTATCGGTTTACGCCGGATTTCTACATCCGCCTCGGGCGGATCGCATTCCCGAGCTTTCTGGTCTCCGACTATCGAAACGTGGGCTACGCGAATCCCTGGGTGCGCCCGCCCCTCGAGGTGTACAGCCTCGTGCCGGTCGACGCGAACGACGGCGTGGATGCGAGCTACCGCCTCCGTGCCGGCGAATTCACGAACACCGTGCAGGTCACGTACGGGCAAAGAGACGTTCGCGAAACGTCCGGAAGCATCGACAAGGCGAGGCGCGTTTGGGGCATCACCGATACGGTCGAACGGGGCTCCCTTACCGTACGCGGCACGTATCAGCATGGCAACGTGACCGTCGCGTCGATCAACGCGCTCTTCGCCGCATTCCGGCAGTTCGGTCCGGCGGGGATCGCGCTCGCGAACAAATACGATTCCGACGCAAAGCCCTTCGATTTCGTCGGAGTGGGCGGAATCTACGACCCGGGCGGCTGGTTCGTGATGGGCGAATGGGGAACGACCGAAAGCCACTCGGCTCTCGGCAAGAGAAGCGCCTGGTACGGCAGCGGCGGATACCGGTTCGGGAAGATCACGCCGTACGTCACGTACGCGGAGACGAGGGCCGACAGCAACACCTCCGACCCCGGCTTGAACGCGTCGGCCTTTCCTCCCGAGCTGGCGGGAGCCATCGCGGGTCTCAACGCCGGCCTCAACGCGGTTCTCCGGACGATTCCAGTCCAGAAGACCCTTTCCATCGGTGCGCGCTGGGATTTCTGGAAGAACGTGGACCTCAAGCTTCAATACGAACACATCCGGCTCGGCGCCGGCTCGGCCGGCACGTTGAACAACGTCCAGCCGGGCTTTCAGCCGGGCAGCGCGCTGAACGTATTCAGCGCTGCCGTGGATTTCGTGTTCTGAGGGGATGGAGGATGCCTCTCGGCCACCGAGCCCGGTCCGGCGTCATCGCCCTCGCGCTGAGTTTGGGAACTGGTTCCGCGGCGGCCGACGTGGTGGCGGTGGTCTCGGCGAAGAGCTCCGTGACCGTGCTCAGCAAGAACCAGGTCGTGGACATCTTTCTCGGCAAGGCGAGCCGTTTCCCCGATGGAGAACAGGCCGTGCCGATCGACCAGGTCGAAGGCTCGACCGCGCGCGACGAGTTCTACGCGAAGTTCACCGGGAAATCGCCCGCGCAGATCAAGGCGCACTGGTCGAAGATCATCTTCACGGGCAGGGGGCAGCCGCCGAAGGAAGTCCCGAACAGCGGCGAGGTGAAGAAAGAGGTCGTCCAGAATCCGAGAGCGATCGGCTACATCGAACGGAGCTTTGTGGACGGCAGCGTGCGCGTGCTGCTCACGCAATGATGCGGGCGCGCCGCGCCTTGGCGTTCGTCAGGGAATGTCCGCCGCGTGAGTCCCGCTGTCCGCGATGTCGGCGGGCGCCTGCAGCAGTTTGGCGAACTGATCGGCCGGAACCGGTCTGTTGTAATAGAACCCCTGGAGCTCGTCGCAGGCATGCTCGCGCAGGAAGTCGACCTGCGCTTTCGTCTCGACGCCCTGGGCGACGACCGTCAGGCTGAGCGTTCTGCCCATCGCGATGATGGCCTCGGTGAGGGCTTTGTCTTCGCTGACGCTCGCGACGTCCCGGATGAACGAGCGATCGATCTTGATGGTGTCGAGGGGGAATCGCTTCAACGAGGAGAGGGAAGCGTACCCGATTCCGAAATTATCGATCGCGATCTTCACTCCCATGGCCTTGAGCGCGGTCAGGACGCGCAGCGCTCTTTCCACGTCCTCCATCAGCAAGCTCTCGTTGATCTCGAGCTCCAGAAGGCGCGGATCCATGCCGGTCGTCTCGAGGATCGACACGAGGTCCGGGAGCAAAGCCTCGTCGGAGAACTGACGCGCCGTCAGGTTGATGGCCATGCTCAAACGAGGCAGGCCCTGGCTCTGCCACGCGACATTCTGCAGGCAGGCCGTCCTCAGGACCCACTTGCCGATCGGCACGATGAGACCGGTCTCCTCGGCGAGAGGGATGAACTTCATGGGCGCGACGGTTCCGATATCGGGATGTTGCCAGCGCAGGAGCGCTTCCATGCCGGTGATCTGGCCGCTCCGCATGTCTCTCTTGGCCTGGTAGTGGAGCTGGAATTCGTTGCGCTCGAGGGCGGACCGCAGACTCGACTCGAGCGCCAGGCGCTCGAGGGACTGGATATTGAGGCTCTCGGAGTAGAACTGGAACTGGTTCTTGCCCTCCTCCTTGGCCCGGTACATCGCGATGTCGGCGTCTTTCATGAGCGTCTGCTCGTCGACGCCGTCGCCCGGATAGGTGCTGATCCCGATGCTCGTCGTCACGCGGAACTCTTGGCCCAGGAGGACAAAGGGCCTGGCAATGGCGGACAGCATCTTCTGCGCGACGGCCGTCACGTCCTTCTCATCGGTCAGCTCCGAGAGAAGCACGACGAATTCATCGCCTCCCAGGCGGGCGACCGTATCGCTGTCGCGCAAGCAGCCTTTGAGCCTGATGGCGACCTCCTGCAACAACTGGTCGCCGGCCTCGTGTCCGAGCGTGTCGTTGATGTCCTTGAATCGGTCGAGGTCGAGAAACAGCACGGCCAGCTGCCGGCCATAACGGCGGGCCTGCGAGATGGCCTGGCTCAGGACGCCGCTGAAGAGAGTGCGATTCGGAAGCGTGGTCAGTTCATCGTGATACGCGAAGTATTCGATGCGCTCGGCGTAGGCCAGCTTGGCCTCGCTCTCGCGCATGCGGCTCTGTGCGAGCTGCCAGCTCGTGCGACCCAGTGCCGCGACGAACAGGATCAGCAGGGCGCTGCCGCCGAAGGCCCACCAGAGGGTGACACGAATGCTGTGACGAGCCGCAGCCATCTGCTCGTCCTCGGACAATCCGACGATCACGGCCAGGGGAAAATCGTAGAGTTCACGCGCGCTCGTGTAGCGCCGCACGCCGTCCCAGGAATTGACCGTGACCGAGCTCGCGGGTTCGTCCCGGTCCGCGCCCGATACCGTCGACGAATAGTCGACGGCGTCGCCGGAAGACACGACATCTCCCGTGCGCCTCGCACGAAACACGCCGTCGGTTCCGAGAATCCCGAGCACGCCCTGCTGGCCCAGCTTGGAGGTCTCGTACCCGCTGACGAAATAGTCGGCGTCCACCGCGACGACGACGACGCCGGCAAAGGTCCCGTCCGGCGCATCGAGCCTTCGGCTGAACTGCAGCTGCCCTCCTGGGGAGCCGGGACGCGGCCGGGGACGGTCAACGGAGAGTGAGTCGCTCCGGCGCAGCGCCTGAAGGGTGGCCGGATCCACGACCGTGGACATGCCGGACGGGCGGGTGCTCGCCACGACCTCTCCTTGCGGGTCGGAGATGCTGACGACGAACAGGAGATCCGGCGGCAACAGGGCTCTCGCCTTGAGGTCCGACAGGACGCCGCGCTCGCCGCTCTTCTCGAAAGCATACTTGACGACTTTCAGGGCCTGGTCGATCTCGCGGAGGGCGCGCACGACCTGCGCCTCGTAGGTCTCGACGAGCTCCCGGCTCGACACGGCCGCGGCGCGTCCGGCTCCGGCGCGCTCGACGTGGATGAGGTGGAGGGTGGTGCCCCAGGTCACGCCGAGAACGAGAACCGCGAAGGCCGGGAAGAGAATGTGCGGCTCGGTCGCCTGGTGCAAGCGGCGCCGAAAGGTGGTGCCGGCGACTCTCCGAAGACGTGTCGGGCGCATGGCCATTTCCTGACGTGACGAGTCTCTCACTCTCGTCGCCTCGTGGAACAATGGCCGCGATGCCGGACATCGGGCCGCTCGCGGACCGGATCCCGCCCCGGGGGACGACGGACGCGGACGAGATTCTCGGTCTCTTCCTCGACTGGGTCTCGGCCAGCGGCCTCACCCTCTACCCGGCCCAGGAGGAGGCGCTCCTCGAGCTCATGGCGGAAAAGCACGTGATCCTCGGGACGCCTACGGGGTCCGGCAAGTCGCTCGTCGCCCTGGGCCTGCACTTCAAGGCCGCCTGCGAGGGAAAGGTGTCTTTCTACACGAGTCCGATCAAGGCTCTCGCGAGCGAGAAGTTCTTCTCCCTTTGCATGGAGCTCGGACCCGAGAACGTCGGAATGCTCACCGGGGACGCGAGCATCAACGCGCAGGCGAGCGTTCTGTGCTGCACCGCGGAGGTCCTGTCGAACATGGCGCTCCGCCTCGGCGCGAACCTCGCGGCACCCTACGTGGTGATGGACGAGTTTCACTACTACGCGGACAAGGAGCGCGGCGTCGCCTGGCAGGTGCCGCTCCTCGTCCTGCCCGGCACGCAGTTCCTGCTCATGTCGGCGACGCTGGGCGACACGCGTGCGATCGCGGAACGCCTGAGGCGCGACACGGGCCGCGAGGTCGCGCACATCACATCCGACGAGCGGCCGGTGCCGCTCGACTACGAATATCGCGAGACCCCGCTCCACGAGACGATCGAAGACCTGCTGGCGCAGAAGAAGAGCCCCATCTACGTCGTGAACTTCACGCAGCGGGAGTGCGCGGAGCTCGCGCAGTCGCTGACGAGCGTGAAGATCGGGAGCCGCGAGGAGAGAGAGGAGATCCGGACGATCGTGGGCGCGAAACGTCTCGCGACGCCCTACGGCAAGGAGTTTCGGAGGTTCCTCTCGTTCGGAGTCGGCGTTCACCACGCCGGGCTTCTTCCCAAGTACCGCCTTCTCGTGGAGCAGCTCGCCCAGAGAGGGCTCCTGCACGTCATCTGCGGAACCGACACGCTCGGTGTCGGCGTGAACATTCCGATCCGGACCGTCCTCTTCACGAAGCTGGCGAAGTTCGACGGGTCGAAGGTGGGTCTTCTCTCGGTCCGTGAGTTCAAGCAGATTTCCGGGCGCGCCGGCCGGCGCGGGTTCGACGATCGCGGGAGCGTGGTCGCCCAGGCGCCCGAGCACATCGTCGACAAGCGGCAGGCGGAGAAGAAGTCCGAGAGCTCGGGAAAGAGGAGCGCGCGCACATTCAAGGGCTCCCCCAAGGGCGAGGTCTCGTGGTCGCTGGAGACGTTCAAGAAGCTCATCTCGAGACCTCCGGAGACGCTGACGTCGCGGTTCCGGCTGACGCATGGAATGGTGCTGGATCTCCTCCAGCGCGACGCGGCGGATGTGTCGCCTCTCCCGCGGAACTTTTCGTCGATCCGCGACCTGATCGCGCGCTGCCACGAAGACGACGGCGTCAAGCTGCGGCTCGTCAAGCACGCCGCCGCCCTGGTCCGCTCGCTCTACCGGGCGGGAATCATCGGTCTCGAGGGCGAGGGGCCGTATCGGGTCGTCGTCGCCGAGGGTCTGCAGTGGGACTTCTCTCTTCACCAGGCCCTCTCGCTCTACGCGCTGTCGGTTCTCGCGGAGCTCGATCCCGCGTCCCCGACGTACGCCGTGGACGCCGTCACCGTCATCGAGTCGATCCTGGAGGATCCGGACGTGATCCTGAGAAGGCAGGTGGATCGCGCGAAGGGCAAGCTCGTCGCGGAGCTCAAAGCGGAGGGAGTTCCCTACGAGGAGCGGATGACGCGCCTCGAGGAGGTGACCCATCCCAAACCGCTTGCGGACTTTCTGTACGGCGCCTTCAACGAGTTCCGCGCCGTGCATCCGTGGGCCGCGGGCTCGGACGTGAGTCCGAAGTCGATCGGACGCGAGATGTTCGAGACGTTCGCCGGCTTTGCGGACTACGTGAAGAGCTACGGGCTGGAAAGAAGCGAGGGAGTCCTCCTGCGGTATCTCTCGCAGCTCTACAAGACACTCGATCAGACGATTCCGGAGGCCGCGAAGACCGACGAGCTCTGGGATGCGCTCGGCTACTTCCGTTCGCTCGTCGGAGAGACGGACGCGAGCCTTCTGGAAGAGTGGGAGAGCCTTCGCCATCCCGAGCTCCTGCTCGCGGAAAGAACGGGAGACACGCAGCCCGAGCGCAAGAAGGAGGCTCCGTGGCTCACGGAGCTCCTGTCGAACCCCAGGGTCTTTTCGGCGCGCGTGCGCGCCGAGGCGCAGCTTCTCGTGAGGGCGCTCGCGAAGAAGGACTGGGAGGAGGCGAAAGAGCGCGTTCATCGGATCCCGGAGACTGAAGACGCCGCGGGTGAAGCCCGTGAAAGTGAGCCCCGCTGGGATGCCGAGCGCTTCGAGACCGCGATGGCCCCGTTCTTCGACGAGTACGGCGAGCTTCTCTCGGGGGCCGAGGCGCGGTTACACCACCTGACGAATCTGAGGTCCACGGGCCCTCGGCAATGGGAGGTCACCCAGACTCTGCTCGATCCGAAGGGGGATCACACGTGGGCGATCTTTGCCAGCATCGATCTTCGGGACGGAGGCGCGCCCGACGGCCCGATCCTGAGGATCACGCGAATCGGGGCGTGAGGCTTGGGAACTGAAACATAGATCCTGAGTCAGTCGCAATCGATTGACTTCCGGGGCTACACGCACCACATTGCGGAAAACACGGGGGGGATGCGATGCGACAGGCACGGAACCTGGCCACCGACGACTCCGCCGAGGTCTTGCTCAGCGAGGGCGCCAAAGCGCTCGCGAAAAAGCGTGGAGTCTCCCTTCGCACGCTTCGACGGCGCTTCCGCTCTCGAGGCATCACGCTTTCCGGCTTCGTTCAGACCCGGAGAGCCGCCCTCACCGTCAACCTGCTCCAGCAGCCGGGTGCCCTCGTGCGTGATACGGCGAAGAAGCTCGGGTTCTCGAGCGACGTCGCCTTCATCCGTTTCGTCAAGCGCGAGTTCGGAAAGACCCCCGGCGATCTTCGGGACGAGTTGTCACCCTCGGGGAAGCGGGACGAGGAGCCCGGCGACGCCTGAGGGCGTCCGCGCTCAGCGAAGAAAGCCCTTGAACATCAATCCGCGATGCCTAAACTGCCCATCCGGAGGGAGACGGAGCGGTGGCGCGCGCTTTGGGCAAGCTCATGGCTCACGAAGTAGCGAGGCCCGCAGGGAGCGCGGGCCTCGCGGGCGAGCGGAGGTTTCTCGGGGTCAGCGCGCTTCTCTTCATCGCGAGCGCGGGGGGGACGATCGCCTGGTGCGGCTCCATGTCCGGCGGCATGCCGATGCCGGGCGGCTGGACCATGTCCATGGCGTGGATGAGGATGCCCGGGCAGACCTGGCTCGGCGCGGCCGCCTCGTTCACGGGAATGTGGCTCGTGATGATGGTGGCCATGATGCTGCCGTCTCTCGTGCCGATGCTGTCGAGCTACCGCCGCGCGGTCCGCGGGCCGGACGAGGCCCGTCTGGGCGGGCTGACGGCGCTCGCGGGCGCCGGCTACTTTTCCGTGTGGGCCGTCATCGGGGCCGCTGCGTACCCGCTCGGCGTCGCCGTGGGCTCGGCCGAGGTGCGGTGGGAGGCGCTCGCGCGATCGGTGCCCGTCGCGACCGGCGTCGTCCTCGTGCTCGCCGGCTGCGTTCAGTTCACCGCGTGGAAAGCGCGCCTGCTCGGGCGCTGCCGGGACGCGCCCGGTTTCGGCCGGCCGCTGCCTGAGGACGCCCGGAGTGCCTGGCGGCACGGCCTCCGCTTGGGCGTTGAGTGCAGTCTGTGCTGTTCCGGCTTCATGGCCATCCTGCTCGTCACCGGCGTCATGGATCTCGGCGCGATGGCCGTCGTGGCGGCCGGACTCACCGCCGAGCGGCTGGCGCCGAGGCCCGAGCGCGCAGCCCGCCTCGCCGGTGTCGTCGTCCTCGCGGCGGGGGCGCTCATGATCGCCCGGGCCTTGGGCGCGGCCTGACCGGACCCTCCTCCCGGCCCGAGGAACCGATCACTCGAAGTAGCCGTTGACGTCGAGGACGAAGTGAACTCCCCCTGAGGCCGCCTCGAACAGGACGCTGACGTCTCCCGTCGCGCTCAACGCGACGATCGCGTTGTTCGCCCGCGTCTGACCCATTCCAAAGCTGATCGCGGTCGTCGGAGGAAGAGTCGCGCCCGCCTGATAGATGCGCAGATCGCCCGGAGCCCCGGGCACGGTGACCGTCACGTTGACGGAGACCGTCCGTGCCGTGGTCGAGACGCCGCACTGCCCCGCGAGGTGGAAATTCCGAGTCCCGCCCGCCGCCAGCGCCGGCCCGCCGTGGGGGCCGGCCGCATCGCGCGTGTCGACGATCCGGCAGGGCGTGACGATGTTGAAGGTGGAGGCGGCCGGGTTGATCACGTAGATACGCCCCGTGTTGATTGCCGCAAAGTAGACGAGCCCATCGGGCCCGGTCCGGAACGAGACCGGCCCTTCGGCGCCGGTCGCTACGTCCTGCAGCGCGCCAATGACCTGATTGCTCGCGTTGACGTCGAGGAAGCGGATCCAGCTCTGCCCGTTGTCGCCGAGGAGGTATTTTCCCTGGATCGCCGCCGGGTAAGCCGGAGACGTCACGAAGACGCCGCCGATGATCGTGTTTCCGACGGTCCGGTCATAGTCGAAAATTGGATCGAGGAGAGGGGGATTGCAGGTGACCGGGGGAACGGGGGTGTGGGGCAGGAACCCCTCCCGGCACGGCCAGCCGTAGTTGCCGCCGCCGGCGCCGGGAGGAGTGCTGGCGGGCGTGGCGATCGCATCGAGCTCCTCGCGGCTGGCTTCGCCGACGTCCGCGACGAAGAGGGCGTTGTTGGGAGCGGGCCGGAAGGAGAAGCGGAACGGATTGCGGAAGCCGAAGGCCCAGATCCGGGGCTCGACCCCCGGAACCGCGAAGAAAGGGTTGTCCGGCGGCGCGGAGCCGTCGAGGTTCACCCGCAGCACCTTGCCGTTGAGCTTGCCCGTGGAGATGTCCTGCGACTTTGCGCCGCCCGTGCCCGAATCGCCCGGCGCGGCCCAGAGCTTCCCGTCCGGCCCGATCCGGATCGTCCCGCCGTTGTGGTTGCTGTTGGTCGCGTCGATGTTGTCGAGAACCACGAACTCGCTCGACGGATCGAGCGCGTTGCCGACCATGTGGAAGCGGGAGATCCGGTTGTTCGGTGTCGTCGTCGTGTAGTAGAGGTAGACGAAGCCGTTGGTAGAGAAGGCGGGGTCGACGCAGACGCCGAGCAGGCCTCTCTCGCCGACCGAGTTGACGTGGGCGGTCCAGTCGAGGGCCGACGCGACCGCTCCCCCGACGACGATCCGGACGGTGCCCCCCTTCTCGAGGACGAGCATCCGGCCATCGGGCAGCCAGTCGAAGTCCGTCGGGGCGACGAGGTTCTGAACGACGACGGTGTCCGACAGGCCGGCGATCGAATACGTCGCGCCAACGGCCGCCTCCGGCGCCATCGCGAGGGACAGCGCGAGGGGGAAGAGGCCACGCAGCCATGGAGAGAGGCTCTTTCCTTCCTGGAGGGCGTCGGGATCTCGCGTCATGAGACTCATTATAGTTACTCGTCGCCGCGATGCCATCCGGTCCAAGAGAACCGGCCGGCGCGGCCCGGCTTTTCCACCCGGCTCCGTGCCGGGTTTCTACTCGCTCTGTCTCGCCCCTTTCAGGTCCCGCCCGTTCTGGTGCAGGGTGACGCCGTTGACCCTGCCGGCCGCGTCGCGCTGGAAGCTGAGCTGCGCGTCGACCGCCTTGTAGAAGAACTCGTCCCGTGCGCTCGCGAAAACAGGAAGCGCCGCCTGTCCTGTGGCCTGGACCGTCAGCCCGCTTCCCGAGGCGGTGACCACGAGGTCGAAGCTCGGCGCGAGGCGATAACGTCCCGCGTATTCGGACAGCGCCTGAGGCGAGAGGGCCGTTTCCTTTGGTTGAGACTTTGCCATCGCTTCCGGCAGCAGCGCGGCGAAGGCGATCTCGCCCACGTCGCGGGCGATATTGGTGAGGACGACGACTCCTCTCTCGCCGTCAGCGGTGAAGCCGACGAAGGCCGAGTAGCCGCCTGTCATGCCGTTGTGCCAGGCGATCTCGCGCCCCTGGCGCGACTCGACCTGCCAGGCCAAGCCGATTCTGGCGCGCTCGTTGTCCGTGGGGCGCCGCGGCCGCGCGACGGCGGCCAGGGCTTGGGAGAGCGGGCCGGACGGTGGATGCATGTGGGCGCGCACGTAGGCGAGGAGATCGTGTCCGGTCGAGCGGAGCGCCCCGGCGCCTTCGATCGCGCCGAGATCCCAGAGCCCCGCGGGCTTCCCGGCGGCATCGTGGCCTTTCGCGAGGCGCTCGGCCATGCGCGGTGAGAGCGCAATAGCCGTGTCGTTCATCCCCAGCGGCGTCGCGATGCGCGTCCGTATCAGCTCTTCATAAGAAGTGCCCGACCGCTCGGCCAGCGCCTTCCCCAGCAGGCCGAGCCCGAGGTTGGAATACTCGTAGCGCGCGCCTGGCGCGCGCGGCAGCACATAGCCGGCGAGAAACCGCTTCATGTCCTGAGCCGTGTAGCCCGCATACGGGTTGGCCGGGTCTTTCGGCAGCAGGTTTTCCGGCAGGCGTGGGAGGCCAGACGATTGGGTGGCGAGATCGAGCAGGGTGATCGCGCGCTCGCCCGACTTCGGAATCGCATAGCCGGGAAGTAGCCCCTGAACCGGCTGCTCGAGCGTCACGTCGCCTCGCTGAACGGCGTCGGCGAGGAGCAACGCCGTGAACGTCTTGGTGACGGAGCCGATCTCGTAAACCGTGTCGCCGTTCGGCTCGCTCTTCCGGTCGTCGGCAATGGAGCCGTAAGTCATGATCTCCCGCCGGTTGCCGCGCGCGACGCCGATCACCAAACCGGGATAAGCGCCCGCCGCCACGCGCGCGGCCGCCAGCTTCCGAACGCTCTCCTCCAGCAGCGGCGCGGGCTGAGAGAAGCATGAGGCGCCGAAAAAGATCAGCAGGAAGGCCAGATGACGAGCTTTCACCGGGCGCCCTCCACCACGAAGAGCCGCGACGTCATCCGAACGTAGCTGTACGCGTAGGTGTTCGTATCGTCCGTCAGCGCGGCCCCCCAACTCGAGAGGACACCGGTCCTGTCGGCTGGGGCGACCTCGTGAAGGAGCACGCGGCGGCCGGAGGCAAGGTCCAGCCGCTCGATCCGGAACGGCACGTTCGCGGGGCGCAAAACGTAGAGGGCGTGACCATCTGCGCTCCACCTGATGACCTGGTCGTCCGCGGTCAACGCGGGCACGGTTTGCGCCGTTTCACTTGAAGGCCGCTGGATGAAGTACGAGCCACCCGGTCTCGAGTAAAGGATCTGCAGGCCATCAGGAGAGACCGTGCAGTTGGCCGTGGCCTCTGGTGTGACCGGCCGAGGCGGGCCATCCGAGACGTCCTGCGCATAGCACCGCGAGGCCTTTCCGGCCTCGTTGCCAGCCACGAGGACGCTCATCCCGTCCGGGAACCAATCGGCCGACTGATACGACTCCAGGTTGCCTCGGGGGAGACGCCGAGTCTCTCCCGGGCCGGTCGGATAGATCACGAGTTGCGGCGGCGTGAAGACGATCGCGAGGGCCCACTTGCCGTCCGGCGAGAGGCCGCTGGCTGTGCCTGCTCCAAGTCGTACGACGGGACCGCCCTCGGTTCTCCGCAGGCAGACGTCGTAGTTGGGGCCGACGTTAGCGGACCAGTCACTAAAAAGCAGCATGCGCCCGTCCCGTGAAAGAAACGGGAACCCGGAGCCGTCGAGCCAGGAGAGATCACGCTCGACGCTGGCGCCGGGGGCAAGGACGGAGATCGAGTCACGACTCTCGTCATGGGTCACGAGCCATCGCCCGGCCCGGGAGACATCGTGCATCGTCAGGCCCCCTGCGCTCCCGAGAGCGACCCGCAGGTTTCCGGAGAGATCGACGCCGAAGAGTGTCAGAGCACTCGCTGCCGGCCAGGCGGTGAAGAGGATTTCGTCGCCCGCCCGAGACCACGAAAGGCCCTCCTCCCCCTCGTAGTCGCCGGCAAGTAATGTGCGTTTTCCCGCCCTATCCACCAGGATGACCGAGCCGCGGTCGTCCCACTGCTTCGGATGCTCGAAGAGAGCGATCGGGTCGCCACGGGGCGAGACATGAAGGTCACTCAGGTAGCCGGCGGTCTCGTAGAGCACCTTGCCGATTGGAAACTCGAGCCGGTCCTTCCCTTCCGCCGCCCGAATGACAGCCAGTTCGGAGCCGTCGGGCGACCAATCCGCCTGGCGGACATTCTCCATCATCTCCCGTGGGGCCGTGTCCCCGAGCGAGACCCGCGCGAGCGTGCCGATGAAGAGTCGCTGCCGGACGAAGCGGGCATTCGTCAGGACAGCCAGCTCCCCCTTGGACGAGATCGACAGGAGATGCGTCCGTGGCGGGAGGCCGAGGGAGCGTGGCTCCGGATACCCGGGGCGAATCACGAACAGCTCCGGAACGTTGCCCCCGAGCGCCGCGCTGTAGACGATTGTCTCGCCGTCCGGAGCGAAGGCGGCCTGGAAGATCGTCTGTGGCCGGAAGCTCATCTGGCGGAACGTGACTCCTGAGGCCAAACGTCGTTCCGCCTTCCGTCCGGCTCTGTACGACGCCACTGTGACGATTCCCAACGCAACAGCGACGGCAGTCACGGCGATAGCGGCGAGGACTGCCCTCCGCCGCACAACGAGCCCGCCAGCGCCACCCCGGCTCCTTGTCGCGCTCGCCGACTCGTCCGACCCCTGCTCCTTCCACGTCTCCGGCTCCTCCGCCATGTCGCTCGCGAACTCGTCGCGCGCAGCCAGCTCCTTGGAATGGTCACGGAGGTCCGCGAGCTGCTTCGCGAGGTCCTCCGTCGAGGAATATCTCTCCGTCGGATCCTTCGCAAGGCAGCGCTCGACGACCCAGCGGAAAAGCGCCGGGGTCTTCGGGCTGAGCGCGCTGATCGGCTCGGGCTGGTCCTCGATCACGGCCGCGAGCGTCTGCGCGCCGCTCCCGCGCGCGAACGCGCGCCGCCCCGTGGCCAGCTCGTAGAGGACCGCGCCGAAAGAGAACTGGTCCGAACGGAAGTCCGCGGGATCGCCGCGCGCCTGCTCGGGCGACATGTAGCCGACCGTTCCCAAAAGGACGCCCGCCGCGGTGCCCGCCGAAGCCGTCGGGCTCTTCGTGTCGCTCGTCGGCCCGAGCGGCTCCGAGAGCTTCGCGAGGCCGAAGTCGAGGACCTTCACGAGGCCGCTTTCCGTGATCATCACGTTCTCGGGTTTCAGGTCGCGGTGAACGATGCCGGCGCCGTGCGCTCGCCCGAGAGCGTCGGCAATCTGGGCGGCGATTGCGAGCAGCCTCTTCGTGGCGATCGGTCCCTCGGCTAAGAGCGATCGGAGCGTCCGCCCTTCCACCAGCTCCATCGCGATGAAGCAGACGCCGCCGCTCTCGCCGATCTCGTAGATCGTGACGACGTTCGGGTGATTGAGCGAGGAGGCTGCGCGCGCCTCTCGCTCGAAGCGCTTCAAGCGATCCGGGCCGCCCGAGAGCTCCGCCGGCAGGACCTTGATCGCGACTTCGCGCGAGAGACGCGTGTCACGGGCGCGGTAGACCTCGCCCATGCCGCCGGCGCCGAGAGGCGCGAGGATCTCGTACGGGCCGAGCCGGGCCGCGTTTTCGAGCATCACCGTGAGACGGCTCATTCTCTTCCAAATCCAACGATCAGCCAACGAGTGTGGAGCGACGTGAGCCGACTCCTGCCACACCTTCGGCAGCATGACCTTCACTCGCCCGAGGAGATCACAGCAGAAAGGCAGGTTTCGAAAATGATAGACGGCAAGATTCTCGTGACAACCGCGTGCGTCGCCTTTTTCAGCGCGACACTGCTCGGTCAGGAGCCCCCTCGCTACCGCGTCGTCAACCTCGGAACACTCGGTGGGAGCTACGGCGAAGCCGTTGGCCTCAGCGACCAGGGTTCGATCGGCGGCGTCGGGACCCTGGCTGGGGACGAAACTCAGCACGGCATCGTGTGGGTGCCGCGAGGGAAGCGGATACGGAAGATCGACATCGGCACCCTTGGAGGACCGAACAGCCTGACGTTTGCCAGGCCGACCGCGAAGGGTGAGGTCGTCGGGAGGGCGGAGCGCTCCGATCTTGATCCGCAGGGGGAAGACTTCTGTGGTTTCGGGACCCAGCTCACCTGTCTCCCCTTCCTTTGGTCTGGCAGCATGACTCCGCTCCCCACGCTCGGAGGCAATAACGGCTTCGCGACGTCGATCAACAACCGCGGCCAGGCGGTGGGGATGGCGGAAACCATCACCAGAGACCCGACCTGTAAGGGTGGCACGCAGGTTCTCCAGTTCGAGCCCGCGATCTGGGAGAACGGTCGGGTCAGGGCGCTCCGCATGGCCCACGGCGACTCTTCCGGATTGGCCGTCGCGATCAACGACAGCGGTCAGATAATCGGCTCGTCGGGTGGTTGCGGGACTGGTCGTCCCGGCACAACCGCTCACGCCCTGCTTTGGCAGAACAGCGCTTGGGCTCCCGTTGACCTCGGCACCCTCGGGGGCACGACCGGCAACCGCCCGCAAAACATCAACAGCCGAGGTCAGGTGGTTGGCTTCGCCAACCTGCCTGGCGACGAGATCTTTCACGCGTGGCTCTGGCAGCACGGCAAGATGATCGATCTCGGCACGCTCCCCGGCGACACGTACAGCATTGCGGAAGGCATCAACGACAGGGGTCAGGTGGTGGGATTCTCGTGCGACGCGGACTTCAACTGCCGCGCCTTCTTCTGGCAGCACGGCACGATGACGGACCTCAACACGCTTCTTTCCCCCGGATCCCCTCTTTTTCTGGCCTTCGCGGACGACATCAATGACCGGGGAGAGATCGTGGGCAATGCCTTCGATCCAGCTACGGGCGACATCCCCGCTTTCCTGGCGGTTCCCACCCGTGATGAAGGTGACGCCCGCGCGGCTTCGTCAGCAGCGAGATTCGATCTTGGTGCCAGGGTCACATTGGCGGAAGAGGCTCGAGACCTGGTTCAGCAGCGCCTGAGAAGGCGTTAGGCGTCTCAAATGTAGCCTCCGAGGCATTACGGCGGAAGGTCGGGGCGCGCGGATTCGCCCGCCCCGATCCGCTTCGGGGCTCGTTCGGGACGGCGGTTTCGGCGTCCTTCGCCGGCGATTGTCTTGCGGGAGTCGACCCGTGTCGCTCTACACTCGAGCCGATCGGATCTTGAAGAGAATGAGCCTGCGGTTCGGGGACGCGACACTGGACGTGAACGCGCGGCGGCTCGAGAGGGACGGCCGGACGGTCCACCTGACGGCGAAGGCCTTCCAGCTCCTCGTGCTTCTCGTCGAGCATCGGCCGAAAGCGCTCTCGAAGGTCGACATCCACGAGGCGCTCTGGCCGAAGACCTTCGTCGCCGAGTCGAACCTCAGGGCGCTCGTCAACGAAGTGCGCACCGCAATCGGGGACTCCGGCGGAGTGCAGGCTCTCGTCCGGACAGTCCACGGCTTCGGGTACGCCTTCGAAGGCGAGGTGCGTGAAGCGACCCCGCGCCGGGGCGCGCGGCCGCCCGTCGTTCACAAGCTGAGCTGGGCCGGCGAGGAGGCGGAACTCGAGCAGGGCGAGAACGTGATCGGGCGCGACAGCGATGCGGCGGTCTGGATCGGCGACGAGTCGGTATCGCGCCGCCATGCCCGCGTCGTGGTGGATGGCGACGCGGCCGTGCTGGAGGACCTGCACAGCAAGAACGGCACGTTCCGCGGAGACGAGCCGGTGAGCGAGCCGGTCGAGCTGAAGACTGGCGACACGGTGCGCGTCGGCGTCGTGCCGCTCAAGTACCGCCGGGTCTCCGCGAGCGCCTCGACGCGAACGCCGCGGACCCCGTAAACCAGCCCGTCGTCCTCTTCCAGGGCATTCGAAACGAAAAGGGCGCCGGTCGTAAGTGACTGGCGCCCTTTGGTTTAGATTGGTTGCGGGGGCAGGATTTGAACCTGCGACCTTTGGGTTATGAGCCCAACGAGCTACCAGGCTGCTCCACCCCGCGACAGGGATGGGGACGATAGCGGTACGGTCCCCGTGAGTCAAGCGACGGACAGCCGTGGGCTTACTTGATTCTCTGGAAGAAGTCGTTCCCCTTGTCGTCCACGAGGATGAAGGCCGGGAAGTCCACGACGTCGATCGCCCAAACCGCTTCCATGCCGAGTTCCGGGAACTCCACGACCTCGACCTTCTTGATGTTCTCCTCGGCGAGGAGCGCGGCGGGCCCGCCGGGCGAGCCGAGATAGAAGCCTCCGTGCTTCTGGCACGCCTCGGTCACCTTCGGGCTCCGGTTGCCTTTGGCGATCATGACCATCGACCCGCCCTTCGACTGGAAGAGGTCGACGTACGAGTCCATGCGGCCGGCCGTCGTCGGGCCGAACGAACCTGACGGCTTTCCCTTCGGCGTCTTCGCGGGGCCCGCGTAGTAGACGGGATGGTCCTTGAAATACTGCGGCAGGTCCTTCCCTTCGTCGAGCCGCTGTTTGAGCTTCGCGTGCGCGATGTCGCGCGCGACGACGAGGCGGCCCGTGAGCGCGAGCGGCGTCGAGACGGGGTGTTTCGACAATTCTGCGAGGATCTCCTTCATCGGCCGGTTCAAGTCGATCTTCACGAGGCCCGCGTGCTCCTTCGCGCCCGTGTGGACGGGGAGGAGCTCCTCGGGGTGGCGCTCGAGCTCCTCGAGCCAGAGGCCCTTCGCGTCGATCTTCGCGAGGACGTTGCGGTCGGCCGAGCACGAGACTCCCATCCCGACGGGGCAGGACGCGCCGTGGCGCGGGAGGCGGATGACGCGCACGTCGTGCGCGAAGTACTTGCCCCCGAATTGCGCGCCGAAGCCGAGGGCCTGCGCCCTTTCGAGGAGCTTTTTCTCGAGCTCGGGGTCGCGGAACGCGCGGCCGGTCTTGTCGCCGGTCGTCGGGAGGGAATCGTAGTACCCCGCCGACGCGAGCTTGACGGTCTTCAGGCAGGCCTCGGCGGACGTGCCGCCGACGGCGAAAGCGATGTGGTAGGGCGGGCAGGCGGCCGTGCCGAGGCTCTTCATCTTCTCGACGAGGAACGCCTCGAGGCTCGTGGGGTTCAGGAGCGCCTTCGTCTCCTGGAAGAGGTACGTCTTGTTCGCCGAGCCGCCTCCCTTCGCAACGAAGAGGAACTTGTACTCGGCGCCCGGCGTCGCGTAGAGGTCGATTTGCGCGGGCAGGTTGTTGCCGGTGTTGACCTCCTCGTACATCGTGAGCGCTGCCGTCTGCGAGTATCGGAGGTTTTCCTCGGTGTAGGTCTTCCAGATGCCTTTCGAGAGGAATTCGGCGTCGTCGGCTCCCGTCCAGATCTGCTGGCCCTTCAAGCCGACGACGGTCGCCGTGCCTGTGTCCTGGCAGAACGGCAGCTCGAAATTCGCCGAGACCGCCGCGTTGCGAAGCAGTGTCGTCGCCATGAAGCGGTCGTTTGGCGAAGCCTCGGGATCCTGGAGGATCGCGGCGACCTGCCGCTGGTGCTTCGGCCGGAGGAAGAACGACACGTCGCGCATCGCTTCGTACGCGAGGAGCGAAAGCGCCCTGGGGTCGACGACGACGATCGGCTTGCCGCCGAAACGGGCCTTCTTGACGAAGCTCTTCGTGACGAGCCGGTACGAGGTCGCGTCCTCGCCCTTCGGGAATGGGTTCGAATAGACGAAAGCGTCCTTCGCGGGGATCTTCTTCACCGACTGCTTTTTCGCGGGCTGCTTCTTCGCCTCCATGAGGTCTCCTCCAGGGTGGAACCTTACTTTACGCGAGGAGGTCCTGATGACAAATCAAGAGTTGCCGGGGATCTCCTTGACGCCGCCTTCCGCACCTCCAAGAATACGGCGTACTGTGGGGTAATGAAGGCTCGGGACCGTCTTCCGACGTTTGTGCCGGGTCTCGACGCGCTTACCGACGGCGGGCTGCCCCGCGGGCGCACGACACTCGTCATCGGAGGAGTCGGCTGCGGGAAGACGGTCCTGGCGCTTCAGGTTCTCGTCGAGGGAGCGCGGCGGGCGCGCGAGCCGGGCATCTTCGTCGCCTTCGAAGAACGTACGCGCGAGATCGTCGAGGACGCCGGCGCGTTCGGCTGGGACCTTCCCCGCCTTCAGAAGGACCGGCTTTTCTTTCTCGACGCCCATCTCGACAGCTCGACCGTTCACGGCGGCGCGTTCGACCTCGCGGGCCTCCTCGCGGGCCTTTCGGCCAAGGCGCGGCAGATGGGCGCGCGCCGCATCGTGTTCGACGGCATCGACACGCTCCTCGCGCGGCTCGACGATCCCGCGGCGGAGCGCCTCGAGCTCCACCGGTTGCACCAGTGGCTTTACGAGAGCGGTCTGTCCGGAATCATCACCGCGAAGACCGAGGAGGGCGACCCCGTGCTCTCGCGGCGTTACGCGTTCCTCCAGTACCTGGCCGACTGCGTCGTTCTACTCCGGCACCGTCTCGTGAACACCGTCGCGAGCCGGCACTTCCAGATACTGAAGTACCGGGGCGGGAAGGCCTCGTGCAACGAGTTCCCGATGGTGCTGTCCGGGCGGGGCGTCGAAGTCGCGGAATATGCGGCGGAGTCGCTCGAGCACGAGGTCTCCACGGAGCGCGTCTCGAGCGGTGTCCCCGACCTCGATACGATGCTCGAAGGCGGCTACTTCCGCGGCACCAGCATCCTGATCTCGGGTGCCTCCGGCACCGCGAAGTCGACCCTCGCCGGGGCGTTCGCCGACGCCGCCTGCCGTCGCCGCGAGAACACGCTCTTCGTCAGCTTCGACGAGGGATCGGTCCAGATCGTCCGAAACCTCCGCTCCGTCGGGATCCGTCTCGACCGCCACCTCCGGTCCGGGCGTCTCCGCATGCACTCGGCGCCCGCGCGGGCCCATACGGTCGAGCAGCACCTCCTCCAGATCCGGTCGCTCCTCGAATCGCACCGCGGCCGCTGCCTCGTGATCGACCCGGCCTCCGCGCTCACGAGCGCCGTGGGCGAGGCCGAGGCCCGGGGCAACCTGGAGCGCTTCGTCGCGCTCGCGAGAAACCTCAACATCACGACCGTGATGACGAGCGTCGTCGAGGGGTTCGACGACCCGCGCGAGAGCACTTCCGCCGGCGTCTCGACCCTCGTGGACACGTGGATCCACCTCTCTTACGTGATCCAGGGGGGGGAGCGGAATCGGGCGCTCACGATCGTCAAGTCGCGGGGGATGGGCCATTCCAACCAGGTGCGCGAGCTGCTGCTCGCCAAGCGCGGGCTGAGTCTGACCGACGTCTACACCGCGGGCGGCGCCGTCCTCATGGGGACGCTCCGCTGGGAGCGGGAGGAGCAAGAGCGTAACGCGCGGCTGAAGGAAGCGCAGGCCTTCGAGGAACGGCAGCGGCTCACGGAAGAATCGATTGCGGTCCTGTCCAGCCGCTTGGAGGATCTCCGGCACGACCGAGACACGAAGGAGCGGGATCTGAAGCGGATGCGGCAGGCGAGGGCCGGCGACGTCGGTACGGGGGCGACGCGCACCGGCGAGATCCGGCGGATGCGGCGAGGGCGCGCAAGCCTGAAGGGAAGTGGGCCTGCCCGGCCGCCGCGGCGCAAACCTTGAAGACCGAGAGCACGCGGCGCGCGGCGCGCGGCAGCCGGGCGCCCCTGTCGCTCCGGCTCTACGTCGTAGGTGAAGCCCCGAACTCGGCGACCGCGATCCGCAACCTCGGGATCCTGTTCCCGGGCGGCGAGGCCTCGGGCCAACCGGTAGAGATCGAGATCGTCGACCTCCTCAAGGAGCCCCTGCGCGGGCTTGCGGACGGCATCGTCCTCTCGCCTACGCTCGTGCGCGTCGCGCCGTCTCCCGTTCGGCGCGTCGTGGGGAATCTGAGCAACCACGGGGCTGTGCTCCTCGCGCTCGGAGTCGTGCCGTGACGCCGCGGGAGAACGAGATCCTTCGGCAGGAGAACGAGGCGCTCCGCCGCCGGCTCGCCGAGGCCGAGCAGGTGAACGAGGCGCTCACGGAGGGACAGATCGACGCCGTCGTCGACGAGACGCATCAAGTGCCGCTGCTTCTTCGGCGGGCTCAGGAGGCTCTGCGGGAGAGCGAGGAGAGGTACCGGGTCCTGTTCGACGGGAGCCCGCTTCCGATGTACCTCTTCGACCAGGAGACGCTCGCGATCGCGGCGGTGAACGAAGCCGCCGTCCTCCACTACGGCTACTCGCGAGAGGAGTTCCTTTCGAAGACGCTGCGCGAGATCTGGCATCCAGATCAGGGGGCAGGGGCCATGGCATCGCTCCCCGCGTCTTCCGGGGAGCCGCGGAGCACCGTCCGGCGGCACGTCAAGAATGGAGGCGCGAGCATCACCGTCGAGGTGTTCTCCCACGCGGTCCAGCTCGCCGGTCGAAGCTATCGCCTGTCCGTGATTCGCGACATCACCGAGAGCAGGGTGGCCGAAGAGCAGATGGAACGAATTCACTCGGAATATCGTTTGCTCTTGAACTCCATCGGGGAGGGCGTGCATTGGCTCGGCGTCGACGGGCGAATCAGATTTGAAAATCCCGCTGCCGCAAGAATGCTCGGCTACGAAGTTTCCGAACTGATCGGCAAGCCGGCGCATCTCACGATGCA
Source organism: Thermoanaerobaculia bacterium (assembly GCA_041495865.1). Taxonomy (GTDB): domain Bacteria; phylum Acidobacteriota; class Thermoanaerobaculia; order UBA5066; family UBA5066; genus Fen-183. The sequence goes on from JBGQDL010000005.1 coordinate 35,812, forward strand.
TCACACGCGCGCCGATGGCACTCCCTACCCGATTGACGAGTGCGTCATTTATGCCACCTTGGAGGACGGGGTGGCTCGTCATGCAAAAGACGAGGTCTTCTGGCGCAAGGACGGCACGAGCTTCCCTGTCGAATACATCAGCACGACGATTCGCGACGAGATGGGCCGTCTCTCCGGAACGGTGGTCGTGTTCACCGACGTCACCGACCGGCGCCGCCTGGAAGAGCAGCTCCGCCAGTCCCAGAAGATGCAGGCGGTCGGCCGCCTCGCGGGCGGCGTGGCCCACGACTTCAACAACCTTCTCACGGTCATACTCGGCTACAGCGATGTTCTCCTCCAGGGGCTCGAGCCGGGCCCCCTGCTCAAGGCGACGCAGGAGGTCCGGCGGGCGGGCGAGCGGGCCGCGGCGCTGACCCGGCAGCTCCTCGCCTTCAGCCGCAAACAGACGCTCGTTCCCGAGGTCCTCGATTTGGGCGACGTCGTGAGCGGCCTGTCGACCATGGTGGAACGCCTCATCGGCGAGGACGTCAAGGTGAGCGTCGTCGTGTCTCCCGGCCTCGGGCGGGTGAAGGCGGACCGCGGCCAGTTGGAGCAGGTCGTCATGAACCTCGCGGTCAACGCCCGGGACGCCATGCCGAAAGGCGGCAGCCTGCTGTTCGAGCTGCAGAACGTCGAACTCCACGACTCCTACACCGCGACGCACGCCGAGATCAAGCCAGGGCCGTATGTGCTCCTGGCGATTTCCGACACCGGGGCGGGGATGGACGCGGAGACGCAAAAGCGCATCTTCGAGCCCTTTTTCACGACTAAAGAGGCGGGGAAGGGCACCGGCCTCGGTCTCGCTACCGTTCACGGCATCGTGCATCAGAGCGGCGGCGCAATCGACGTGTACAGCGAGCCGGGGCGGGGCACGACGTTCAAGGTCTACCTCCCGCGCTTCACCGACGATGGGGCAGTCCCTCGCGCTGTTTCGGGAGACCACCCGACGCTGGCGGCCGAGACCGAGACCGTCCTCGTCGTCGAGGATGAGGCCGCGATCAGACAACTGACGAAACTCATGCTGCAAAAAGCCGGGTACACCGTGCTCCTCGCGGAGAGTCCGGGCGCGGCCGAACGGATCGCCGGCAGCCACCCGGGACCGATCCACCTCATGCTGACCGACGTCGTGATGCCGGGCATGAGGGGTCCGGACCTCGCGGAGCGGCTGCTCCGCCTCAGACCCGACCTCCGTGTGTTGTACATGTCGGGCTACACCGACAATGCGATCGCGCACCACGGGCTGCTCGACGCCGGCACGGATTTTCTTCAGAAGCCGTTCACGTCCCTCCAGCTGCTGCAGAAGATCCGCGAAGTGCTCAGCCGCTCCGAGCGGTAGTCTTCCGCTACTCTGAGCGAGGAGGCTGACACCCATGGGACTCTTCTCGTCCACGACGCTCAAGGCCGGCGACGCGGCGCCCGACTTCACGCTGAAGGACCAGTCCGGCAAGGCCCTGCGCCTCTCGGACCTCCGGGGCAAACGCGTCGTCCTCTACTTTTTTCCGAAGGCCGACACTCCCGGTTGAACGATCGAAGCGAAGGCCTTCCGTGACGAAGGCCCGAAATATCCGAAGGACGTGGCGGTCGTGGGCGTGTCGAAAGACACGGTCGAAGCGCAGGACGGGTTCGCGAAGAGAAACGGGCTGACGTTTTCGCTGCTGGCCGATCCGGAGGGCCGGGTGATTCGGCGTTATGGAGTCGACCTCGCGTTCGGCATCGCGAAACGCAGGACGTTCCTCATCGACTCGAATGGGATGATCGCGAAGATCTACGAGTCGGTCTCTCCCGCGAAGCACGCAGCCGAGGTGGCGTACGCTCTGAAGGACATCGGCTAGGAGGAGGAGCGATGCGTTCGGGTTTTGCGCTCGTCATTTCCGCCGCACTTGCGGCGCTTTGGCATGCGGCCGCTCCGGCCGAGGCGCAGGCCGGCGGTCAGGAGCGGATCCAGCTCGCGGTCGACGCGAGCGAGGCCGAGGCCGTCCTCGCGGCCCTGGACGCGAAGAAGGCGGGGGCGGACGACGACTTCAGGACGTTCGTCCTCTCCGAGGACCTCGCTCGGCGAGCGCCGGCCCTACGCCGCACGCTGGACGCATGGGTCAGGGAGGACCTCGTGGCGGCGGCCCGGCGCGCCCTTCCCTACCTCCCGGAGGAGGCGTTCATCCGCGCGAGGGTGTATCTCGTGATCAAACCTCTGTCCAACAGCTTCGTCTTCGACGTCTCGACCGACGCGGCGATCTTTCTCTACCTCGATCCCGAGGTGACGGCGGCGAAGTTCGCGAAGACCTGAAGACCGTGGAGAAGTTCTTCCTGGACGTGATCGACGGCAGGCTGAAGACCGAGGACGAAATCAGCGAGCGGGGCTTCTCGTTCTTCGGGATCCAGGGGCCCTGGTACACGGTGGGCTACGGGATGGCGGTCGTGATCGAGAAGCGCGAGGGCCGGGCGAAGCTGATCGAGTGCATGTCCGACCCCCGACGACTCCTGGCCACGTACAACCGCGTCGCGGCCGAGCTGAATGCGAAGGAAAAGCAGCAGCTCGCGCTCTTTTCCCCGGAGCTTCTCTCCAGAATCGGAGCGGAGGTCCTGCCCCCGAAGACGCCTACGGGCTCTTCGGCGCGGCCGTCGCCGGCGCCGGCGCGGCGCTCTCGGAAGGCCTGACGCGGGCCTGCCAGCCCTCGGGCAGGATGAGAACGACCTCTCCGGGCTTCACGAGGTTGAGGGTCTCGCGGGCGATCTTCTCGACGGCCTTCGGATCGTTCTGGAGCGCCGCGACCTCCTCTTCGAGACGGCGATTCTCGGCGTCCAGCTCTGCGACCTCGGCCTGCATGTCGGCGAGCCGCAGGCGCTGCCGCCGGACCTGAAGAAGTCCGCGGTCGCTCACGAGGAAGAACCCGAAAACGAGCGCCGAGAAAAGGAGCGAGACGGCGACGAAGGACGCGGGCCTCACGTGCGTGGCGTCGGGGTGCGCGCCGGAAGCGGGCGCCGGGGTGTCGGGCACGAGCTCGGGCAGCGGGCGCGGCTTCTCCCGCCGCGCCGGCGCGGGCAGCCGCTTCACCCCCACGATCCGCGGAGAGCCCTCGCCGCCGACGATGCGTTCGAACCGCACGATCCATTCTTGCGCGAAACGCGCGCTCTCGTCAGCCTTTCTTCGCGGAGAGGCCCGGATAAACGCCCGTCTCGGCCAGGTCCTCCTCGATGCGCAGGAGCCGGTTGTACTTGGCGACGCGCTCGGAGCGGCAGAGGGAGCCGGTCTTGATGAAGCCCGCGTTCACGGCGACCGCGAGGTCGGCGATGGTCGTGTCCTCCGTCTCGCCCGAGCGATGCGAGATGACCGTGACGTATCGCGCCGTCTGCGCCATCCGCACGGCCTCGAGCGTCTCGGTGATCGTGCCGATCTGGTTCAGCTTCACGAGCAGGCCGTTCGCGATGCCGTCTTGGATGCCCTGCTTCAGGATCTTCGGGTTCGTGACGAAGTTGTCGTCGCCGATCAGATGGATCTTCGAGCCGAGCTTCTCGGTGAGGAGCTTCCAGCCCGTTTTGTCGCCCTCGGCGCAGCCGTCCTCGATCGAGAGGATCGGGTAGCTCGCGACGAGCCCCTCGTAGAACTTGACGATGGCTTCGGGAGACGTCTTCTTCCCCTCGAGCGCGTACGCGCCCTTCTCGAAGAACTCCGACGCCGCGGAGTCGAGCGCGAGAAAGACGTCCTCGCCCGCGCGATAGCCCGCCTTCGAGATCGCGTCCACGAGCAGGTCGAGCGTCGCACGCGTGGACTCGATGTTCGGAGCGAAGCCGCCCTCGTCGCCCACGCCCGTCGCCAGTCCCTTGCCCTTGAGGATCCCTTTCAGCGTGTGGAAGATCTCGGCCCCGGCCCGAAGCGCCTCGCGAAAGGACCGGAAGCCGGCGGGCACGAGCATGAACTCCTGGATGTCGAGCGGATTGTCGGCGTGCGCCCCGCCGTTCACGACGTTCATCATCGGCACGGGCAGCGTCACGGCGCCGGTTCCGCCGATGTACCGGAAGAGGGGGAGGGCGCAGGCCTCGGCCGCGGCGCGGCAGACGGCCATCGAGACGCCGAGGATCGCGTTCGCGCCGAGGCTCGTCTTCATCGCGGTGCCGTCGAGATCGATCATGAGGCGGTCGATCTCGGCCTGCTGGCGCGCGTCCATGCCGAGGACCTCGGGCGCGATCGTCTCGTTCACGTTCCTGACGGCCGAAAGGACGCCCTTGCCGCCGTAGCGCTTCTTGTCTCCGTCACGCAGCTCCAGCGCCTCGCGCGAGCCGGTGGACGCGCCGGACGGCACGCCCGCCCGCCCCGACGCGCCGCTCTCGAGGAGGCACTCGACCTCGACGGTCGGGTTGCCGCGGGAGTCGAGGATTTCGCGGGCGTGAATGGATTCGATGCTGTACATGCTGGCTCCTCGTGATAGGTCAGGTTCGAAGAAAGATCTGCTTAGAAGGGGAATACCCCGGAGCCCCTCTTACCCTCTAAGAACATATTCCTTGGCCGCGTCCAAAAGGCGATCCGTTTCCCGTGTGTCGGGGGATTCCGCATAAATCCGCACGACCGGTTCCGTGCCCGACAGCCGGAAGAGGATCCAGCGGCCGTCGCCCAGCTCCAGCTTCTGCCCGTCGGTCCGGTCGATCGACTGCACCTTGCGCCCCGCGAACGTCTCGGGGTTCTCGGCGAGCCGCTTCTTCAGCGCGGCGGCGAGCGCGGGGTCGAGGCGCGCGTCCGCGCGCTTCGGGTAGAACGGCCCGACGCGCTTGAACAGCGCCGCGAGAAGGCTCGCGAGCGTCTCGCCGGTCGCGGCCACTCGCTCGGCGAGGAGGAGGCCCGCGAGGAGGCCGTCCTTCTCCGGCACGTGGCCGGCCATCGTGAAGCCGGCGGACTCCTCGCCCCCGAGAGCGATCTTGTCCCCGAGAAGCAGCTCGCCGATGTACTTGAACCCGACGGGCGTCGTGAAAACGGGCGCGCCGTAGGCCTTCGCCACGGCGTCGAGCCCGTGCGTCGTCGCGACCGAGCGGGCGACGCCGCGGCCGTCGGCCGCCTTGCGGCGGCCGAGAAGGAGATCGGCGAGGAGCAGGAGGCAGTGGTTCGGGTCGACATAGCGGCCGTCGGCGTCGAGGATGCCGAAGCGGTCCGCGTCGCCGTCCGTAGCGAGGCCGAGACGGCGCTTCTCTCTCACGACGACCTTCGCGAGCGCGGCGAGGTTCTTCTCGTCGCACTGCGGCGAAAGGCCTCCGAAGTACGGGTCGCGGTGCCCGTTGATGAGAGCGACGTCCACGCCCGCGTCCTTCAGGAAGACGTCGAGGTACCCGCGCGACGTGCCGAAGCGCGGGTCGACGGCCACGCGGAGGTTCGCTTTCCGGAGGGCCGCGGTGTCCACGAACTCCGCGAGCCTTTCGAGGTAGGGGCCGCGCGGGTCGATCGCCTCCGCCGCCGCGGCGGGCGCCGGCTCGGAATCCGCGTCCGTCGTCCTCGCGATCTCGGCTTCGATCCGGGCCGTCACGTCCGGCAGCGCCGGCGCGCCGTCGGCCGTCGAATACTTGATGCCGTTGTACTCCGGCGGGTTGTGCGACGCGGTGAAGTTCACGCCCCCGGCTGCGCCGAGGCGCCGGATCGTGAACGCGACGACGGGAGTGGGCACGTCGCGGTCCGCGCGGAGCGGGCGGACGCCCTCTCTCACGAGGACGCGGGCCGCCTCGTCCACGAACCGTTCGTTCAAGAAGCGCGTGTCCGACGCGACGACGAGGCCCGGGGAAGCGTCGCCTGACGCCTTCGCGACCCGTGCGATCGCGGTCACGACGCGGCGCGCATTCGGGAACGTGAACTCTTCCCCCAGAACCGCGCGCCAGCCGGAGGTGCCGAAACGAATCATCAGGCCGTAGGATTCTACGGTGCCCCGGTCTTCCGTCCTGCAGAGAAGCGTCCCGTGGACCGCGGCGCTGCTCGCCGCGGCGTGCGCGTCGGCGCCGCGCTTCCGCCCCGAGACGCCGGTCACGACGGTGCGCCGGGGAGCGGACCGCGCGGCGCCGTCCTACGCGGAGCGTTTTCCGGAGGCCAAGGCCCGCCTCCTCGCGCGCCTGAACGAGGAGCGGCGAGCCGCGGGCGCGCCGCCCGTCGCGTACGATCTCCTCGCGGCGCGCGTCGGCGACGCCTTTTGCCTCGACACGGCCCGGACGCGCTCGTCCGGACACTGGGACACGGCGGGCCGGCCGCCCTATCTCCGCTGGGGCCTCGCGGGCGGAGTGGATTACCACGCGGAGAACTTCGGCTCGCTGACACGCATCGGGGCGGACGTGGAGGAGGCCGAGGTGCCCGCGCTCCTCCTCGGCACGCATGCCCAGATGATGGCCGAGGTTCCTCCCGGCGACGGCCACCGCCGGACGGTTCTCGACCCGGAATGGACGCACGTGGGCATCGGTGCCGCCGCTCTCGGCGGCGAGTTCCGCATGGCGGAGGAGTTCAGCCGGCACGTCGCCTTATGGGTCGACGTGCCGGCGGAGCCGCTCCCCGCCGGTGCGCGCGCGCCGTTCGCCGTGAAGCTTCCCGCGGGATGGGCGCTCGCCTCGATCGAGGTTGGATTCGAGGCGCCGGCCCGGCCGATGTCCCGGGAGGAGATCGCCCGCCGCCGGTCGTACGCGTATCCCGAATCGTCGCAGAGCCTCCTCGCCCGCGTGCCCATGAACGCCCGCTATCCGGACGGCTCACGCGGCGAGATCGGGCTCGTGCGGGGCGTGGCGCGGGCCGACATCCCGCTCCTCTCGGGCCCGGGCAACTACTACGTCTTCGTCTACGCGGCCCCGGGTTCGGTCGCGGGGCGCCTGCTCTCGCCCCTCACGTCGGCGCTGATACAGGCAAGATAGCTAAACTCCAACTCGAATGAGCGAGTTCACAGCTGAAGAGAGACGGACACTTTCGCCCTTCTTCACGAACGTCGACGAGCCCGTTTTCGGCCTGAAGCTCCCGCAGGAAGTGGCGGGGGCGCTCTTCTCGCGCTACAGCCGATCCGCCAAGAGCCTGCGCCGCGTCTTTCTCGACGAGTTTCGCGGCGAGGCGGGCGTCCTCCCGGCCGGCGAAGGGGCCGCGGACGGCGAGGCCCTGGAAAGGGCGCGGGCCTTCTACGACCGCGTCCTCGTGGGTTACGGCGACGACTCCGTCGCGCAGCTCGGCGGCGCCCATCTCGCGGTCGAGCGCGTCTCGAACGTGACGGCGCAGGTGCTGGAGGACGCGCGCATCGGCATCGCGTTCCTCGAGAAGTCCACGCGGTACGTCCGCTTCGACCAGCGCGACGCGAGAGGCGATTTCCTCTGGTTCCGGGAGCCGACACTCATGGCCTCGCGCCACCGCGACGCGTACGTCGCGCTCATGGACCGCCTCTTTTCCTCGTACGCGGCCCAGATCGAACCGATGATCGCCCACATCGAGCGCGTGCTCCCGATCGAGTCGGTGGCCGTGCGCCACCCGGTGACGGGCGAGCCGCTCGACTTTTCGGACGTGAAGCGCGACGCGGAGCTTCTCAAGGCGGCGAAGCGCGCGTACGCGGCGACCGTGAGGGCGCACGCCTGCGACGTCATGCGCAGCTACCTCCCCGCGTCCACGCTCACGAACCTCGGCATCTTCGCGACAGGGCAGGCGTTCGAGCACCTCCTGAACCGGCTCCACTCCCACCCCGTGGGCGAGTGCCGCCAGCTCGCCACGGCCCTACGCGGCGAGCTGGACCGGCTCATTCCGTCCTTCGTGAAGCGGTCGGCAAAGAGCGCGTGGCGGGAGGATCTTTGCGCGCGCGTTTCCGCGGCCGCGGCGCTGACGCTCCCTCCGGGTCCGGTTTCCGTGTCTTCGGCACCCGTGACGCTCGTCGACCTCGACCGCGACGGGGAGGAAAAGGTTCTCGCGGCGCTTCTCTACCCGCACGCGGACCAGCCGCTCGCCGAGGTGCGCTCGCGCGTCACCGCGATGAGCCAGTCCGAGCGAAGGGCTCTGCTCGCTTCCCTCGCATCGGGCCGGAGGAACCGGCGCGACAAGCCGCCGCGCGGCCTCGAGGAGGCCGCGTATACGTTCGACCTCCTCGGCAACCTCGGCATCTACCGCGACCTCCACCGCCACCGGATCCTCTCGCAGGAGCGCCAGCCGTTCACGACGTCGCACGGGCACGACACGCCGCCCGAGATCCTCGAGGCCGGGCACGGCGCGGTGTTCGAAGAGTGCATGGCGCGCGCGCACGACCTCCACGGGGCCGTGGAGCGGGACCATCCCGCCGAGGCGCCCTACGTCGTGCCGTTCGCGTTTCGCGTGCGCTGGTACGTCACGCTGAACCTGCGCGAGGCCGTGCACGTCTGCGAGCTGCGCTCGATGCCGCAGGGCCACCCCGACTACCGGCTCCTCGTCCAGGAGATGTGGCGCCGGATCGAGGAGGTGCACCCCGGCCTCGCGGCGTGGGGAGGTTTCGTGAACCGCGACACCTACCGCCTCGGCCGCCTCCAGTCGGAGATGCGCACGGAGTGGAAGAGGGCGCAGCCGTTGAGAGGGCGTCCTGTGTCGAAAGGAGCTCATGATGGTCATTCCTAGCCCAGGATGGGCGGGTTCTCGCCCGCTCGTCTTTGCGGTCCTTATGGCGTCGGCTCTCGGCACGTCGGCTACGATTCGGGCGCAGGTTGCGCGTGTGGAGGTTCATTCCTTTCAGTCGACGACACTGACAGATCAGGAATTCCTGACGGGCCGCAAGGAGGGCAAGCCCGTCACCCTGGCTGGTGAGCTTCGCCTGCCCCGTCCGGGAAACGATCGCCTGCCGCTCGTCGTCCTGTTGCACGGGTCAGGGGGCATATCGGGCGCCGTTACCGACTGGGAGCAGGAATTCAATTCGATGGGCGTGGCCACCTTCGTCATTGACAGCTTCACGGCGCGCGGCATCGTCAGCACCGTCAACGACCAGACCCAGCTCGGCCGGCTCACAATGATCGTCGACGCTTATCGCGCACTCGATCTGCTCGCCAGGCACCCACGGATCGACCCGGCGCGGGTCGCGCTGATGGGCTTTTCACGGGGCGGCCAGGCGGCTCTCTACGCGAGTGTCAGGAGGTTCCAGCGAATGCACGGTCCGGCAGGCCGGGAATTCGCCGCCTACGTCCCCTTCTACCCTGACTGCACGACGACGTATCAATCGGATACCGAGGTCACGGACCGACCTGTTCGCATCTTTCACGGCACGCTCGACAACTACAACCCTGTCGCGCCGTGCAAGGCCTTTGTGGAGCGCCTGAGAGCGCAAGGCAAGGATGTCCAGCTGACCGAGTACGCCGGCGCGTGGCACGTGTTCGACGGGCAGTCGCTGAAGAAGCCTGTGACGCTCGAGAAGGCGCCAACGACGAGGCGATGCCAACTCGCCGAGGCACAGGATGGCGTCATCATCAACGCGGGGACGAAGCAGCTGTTCACCTATGCCGATCCATGCGTGGAGTACGGGCCGACGGTTGCATATGATGAGAAGGCGTACGCAGAGGCCAAGAAAGCGGTCAGGGAGCTCGTGACCAGTACGCTCAAACCGTGAGCGCCCGCGGCCAAGAAATCTTCGCTGAATCGGACGAACCGGTGAATGACGTGACCGTTTTCATCCCTCTGTGAGATTGTTTAGCCCCGCGAGGACCGAAGCCGCGTCCTCGTCGGCCCGCGCGAGATAGACGGGGATCGCCCCGGGGATCTCGTGGTAGATCTCCAGAAGGACCTCCGGGGCGTCCGTGACGACGGCGTCCATCCGCGCCGACCGGCCCAGGCGCTCCAGAATCGCCTCGAGGCCCCGCTCGCCGAGAAACGTCGTCGTGGCGGGCGCGATCGCGCGCAGGCCGTCGAGGAGATCGTGCCGCTCGACGGTCGCGACGAGGATGTGGCGCATCGATTCCGCCTTCCCCCTTCCTCCTCCTTGCAAACGAAAAGCCGCGGGCCGAGGATGACGGCAGGCGGCGCCCTTGACGTTGAAGCTTCCCGTCTACCTCGATTATCACGCGACGACGCCGGTCGACCCGCGCGTGATGGAGGCGATGCGGCCGTACTTCACGGAACAGTTCGGGAACGCGGCTTCGTCGAGCCACGTCTTCGGCTGGCGCGCGGAGGCGGCGGTGACGAAGGCGCGCGAGGTGCTCGCGGCGCTCGTGGGCGCGAACCCCCGCGAGATCGTCTTCACGTCCGGCGCCACCGAGTCGAACAACCTCGCGGTCCTCGGGGCCGCGCGGGCGCGGCGCGCGCCTTTCGCCCACGTCGTCACGTCCGCGATCGAGCACCGCGCCGTCCTCGACCCCTGCCGCCGCCTCGAGGCCGAGGGCTTCGCCGTCACGTACCTGAAGCCGGATCCAAACGGCGTCACGAGCGCCGCGGCCGTGGAAAGCGCCCTCACCGACCGGACGATTCTCGTGTCCGTCATGGCGGCGAACAACGAGATCGGCACGCTGAACCCCGTCGGCGAGATCGCGCGCGTTTGCAAGGAGCGCGGGGTCGTCTTTCACACGGACGCCGTGCAGGCGCTCGGCAAGATCCCGCTCGACGTACACGCCCTCGGCCCCGATCTCGTCTCCTTCTCGGCGCACAAGCTGTGCGGGCCGAAGGGCGTGGGCGCGCTCTTCGTGCGCGCGGTGAACCCGCGCGTGCGGCTCGATCCACTCTTCTTCGGCGGAGGGCACGAGCGCGGCCTGCGCCCCGGCACGCTCGACGTGCCCGGTACCGTGGGCTTCGGCGCGGCGGCGGAGATCGCGCTGGAGGAGGGGGAGGCCGAGGCGCGCCGCGTCTCGGGGCTCCGGGACCGGCTGTGGGAGCGCCTCCGCGCGCGCGTCGGGGGCCTCTCGCGCAATGGCCACCCGGCCGCGTGCCACCCGGGGAACCTGAACGTGACGATTCCGGGCGCGCCTGCGGACGCGGTCATGGCGGAAGCGCGCGGCCTCGCGGTCTCGTCGGGGTCGGCGTGCACCTCGGCGGAGGCCGAGCCGAGCCACGTCCTCCTCGCGCTGGGGAAGACGCGCGCGGAGGCCGAGGCCTCGATCCGCTTCGGCCTCGGACGCTTCACGACGGAGGAAGAGGTCGACTGGGCCGCGGACGAGATCGCGCGCGCGGCCGCGAAGGTGAGAGCGGAGCGAATCAGCGGCAGCGCCTAGGGATCAATCGTCCAGATCGACTTCCAAAGGAGCCATGGGCGCTCCGGCGACGCGCACACTCCAGTGTTCGTGAGCCGAGACGCGCGAAAGCGGGGTCAGCGTGCCGGTCGTGATGATTTCACCGCTTGCGAGAGGCGGTGCCCAGGATTGGCCCCGAACCACCCGCGCGAGGTGACCAAGGGCGAGAAGAGGGCTTCCCAGGGCATTTCGTCCTTCTCCCTGCGCCACGATCGCCGTGCCACAGGACAGCGTGACCTTCAGGTCCTGCATCCGCATGACCACCCGTCGCGGATCCTCGGACTCCAGTCTCCAGGGCGCGCCGACGACCAGAGTCGCGTGCAGGCCGAAATCCGCGACGGCATCGGCGGCCGTGAAGAGCCAGTCTGATCCGTGACAGTCCACGAACTCGAATCCGATCGCCGCCCACTCGACACAGTCGGCCAGCTCCTCGACCGAAGGGTCATTTGCGTGAATGGGCCGCCGGAGCCCGAGAACGACCTCGGGCTCGATCCGTGGCGCCACCATGCCGCCGAGAGAAAGCCGGAACCCGGCGCGGCTCGCGAACTTCACGGTCTGCGCGTACATGGGCGCCCATATCGGCGTGTCGAGGTGGAACTCTCTCCAGGTGGCTGGATTCGTGAAACCGATCTTGCGGCCCACGGGCGCGTATCCCCGTCCGACGAGACCTTCGTGAAGCGCGCGCCCGACCTGGTAGCCCCTGTCGAGGTCGAACCCGGCCTGACTCCGGGACGGAAGCGTCGTGAGCGAGGCGGTATCGCGCGCGTGAAGAAGGTCGGCCGCCACTCGAGAGAGGGCGCTGTCCACGATGATGGCTCCTGTTCGCGAGATTCTCGCGCCGGCCGCGACAATGCGCAACTCGTGAACGGAATCGCCGTGCTTCTCGTCCATGAGCAGATGCGACCAGGCCGCTCCTCCCGCCGATGCACACCCCGCGTTCGGGGTTGTCTAGAATCACAGGTCCGTGCCGAGGACCCTCTTCCCTCTTGCGGCAGGAGCGACGGCCCTTTCGGTCGTGTTTTTCGGCGCGCGCGCCGGACGCGGCACGCCGGCTCCAGGCACGGGCGACGTGCGCGTGACGGTGACGGTCCTCGGCTCCGACGGCCAGCGGTCCCTCGCGGCGCAGGCGGTCGTCTGGATCCCGGACGCCGCCGCGAAGCCGGGCGCTCTCTCGTCGCCGTCCGGCCATGCGCGCATCGCGTCGAAGGGCAAGCGCTTCGATCCGCGCGTCACGGCGGTTCCGGTCGGAACGACGGTCGATTTCCCGAACCTCGACGGCATCTTTCACAACGTGTTCAGCCTGTCCGGGAATGCGACGTTCGACCTCGGCCTCTACCGCAACGGCGCCACGCGCACGATGACGTTCGACCACCCCGGGCTCGTCCGCATCTACTGCAACATCCACCCGCAGATGGCGGCGTTTCTCATGGTGATCGACGGGACGATCTGGGCGCAGACGGCCGCGGACGGGAGCGCGACGCTCGCGAACGTCCCGGCGGGACACGTGGGTGTGCGGGCCTGGGCCGAGAAGGGCGGCGACTATCTGGGAGCGGTCGACGTGGCGGCCGGAAAGACGGCTCAGGTCGCGATCACTCTCGACGGCTCGAGCTGGCGCGAAACGCCGCACACGAACAAGTACGGCAAGAAATACCCGCCTCCGGACGACGATGCAAACCGATACTGACGTTCCCGACCCTGCTGCGGACGGGTCGACGCGCGTCGTTCGGCTCGACACCGCGCCGCCGACTTCGCCGATCGCGCCGCCCGCTCCGTCACCGGCCGGGCCGGGGCTCGCGACGAAGTTCTTCGTCGCCACGGCTCTCCTCGTCGTCCTCACGCTCGGCGGAGCCATCGCGATCGCCACGTGGCGCGCGAACCAGGTTGCCGAGAGGAGCATCCGCGAGAGCCTGAGCGCGCTCCCGGGGATCTTTCACGCCTATGAGGGGAGCAGCGAGGACGCGCTGCGCCGGCAGGCGACCAGTGTCGCGGACGAGCCGGGCACGAAGAGCCTCTTCGACGCGGCGGACGCCAAGACCCTCCACGACTGGACGAGGGACAAGGCGGGGAAGCTCAGCGCGCGCACGGTCTTTCTTTTCGATGCGAACGGCGTCCTCCTCGACCGGAGCGACGAGGAAGTCGCCGACGACCGGCGCCCGTCGTTCGCGAAGGTGAAATGGGTGGCGAACGCGCTCCTCGGCGAGCCCGCGACGGCGGTCATCCGCGAGGCCAGCGTGCTGGCGGCGGTCGCGTCGGTGCCCGTGCTCGCGGGCGACATGTCGCTCGGAGAGGGGCGGCTCCGCGGCGTCCTCGCCGTCGCCGCGCCGCTCGACGAGAAGCGCGCGAACGCGTTGCGCGGTATCACGAACGGCCAGACGGGGTTCCTCGTGAACACGGCGAAGCGCGGGGAGCCGCCGCGCGTCGAGCTCTCGGCGGCGACGGAGGCCTTCCGGGGCGATCTCGTCGTCCCGGCGCTCGCGGCCGACCGGGCCGCGCTGGATTCGCTCTTCGGAGACGGACAGGCGGTGGGCCCGCTCGAGATCCGGGTGGCCGGCGACCGCCGCATCCTCGCCGCCGTGCCGCTCAAGAGCGCGACGGACGAGACGCTCGGAGCGTTCGTCGTCTCGCGCTCGCGCGACGAGGAGACGGCGGCATTCCGGCGGATCCGCGACACGCTCCTCCTCGTGGGGGCCCTCGCGCTCCTCCTCGCGCTGCCCGTCTCCTTCGCGATGGGCCGGAGCATCGCGCGCCCCCTCGCAGAGCTCGCGAAGGGCGCGGCCGCGATCCGCGAGGGAGATCTCGACGTGAAGCTGCCGGAGGCGGGCCGGGACGAGGTCGGTGCGCTCGCCCGCGCGTTCTCGGCGATGCTCGGCGAGCTGAAAGAGAAGGCGGCTCTCGAGCAGATGCTCGCCGGGATGCGAGCCCCCGCCGCCGCCACGACGCGGGCGACGGCGCTTTCGACGACGCCCGTCTCGCACGACGCGGCTGCGCGCGCGTTAGCGGGGCTGCGGGCGGGGACGCTCTTCGCGGGGCGCTACCAGATCCTCGGAACGCTCGGCAAGGGCGGCATGGGCACGGTCTACCGCGCCCTCGACCGCGAGCTCGACGACGAGGTCGCTTTGAAAATCCTGCGGCCGAGGGCCTTCGACGAGAGCAGCGGCCAGACGTTCAAAGTGGAGATCCGGCTCGCGCGCAAGATCACACACCGCAACGTCGTGCGCACGCACGACCTCGGCGAGGCGGACGGCCTGAGGTTTCTGACGATGGAGTACGTGCCCGGCACGACGCTGCGCAACATCATCGACCAAAAGGGTGCCGTCGCGCTCTCGCCGGGCCTCCAGATCTCGAAGCAGCTCTGCCGCGGCCTCGCGGCCGTGCACGAGGCGGGCATCATCCACCGCGACGTCAAGCCGGCGAACATCATGGTCCTCCCGAACGGTGTCGTGAAGCTCATGGACTTCGGCATTGCGAGTGCAGCCGGAGGCGCCGATCCCGAGACGGAGAGCGGGCAAACGGTGGGCACGCCGCACTACATGAGCCCGGAGCAGGGGCAGGGCTGGGAGCTCGACGCGCGGAGCGACATCTACTCCGTGGGCGTCGTCCTGTACGAGCTGTTCTCGGGGAAGCGGCCCATCGAGGGCCGCGATCCGCGCGAGGTCCTGGAAAACCACCTGACGTTCGCGCCGGAGACCGTCACTGCCCTGCGCCCGGACCTGCCCGATCTGCTCGAACGCCTCGTCATGGCGTGCCTCGCGAAGAATCCCGCTGAGCGCCCGCCCACGGCGAACGATCTCTACGGCGCGCTGCAGCGCGTCGTGGTCTGAAGGGAGAGACATGGTGAAGAATGCGCTCAAGGAGAGGTTGCGGGCCGGCGAAGTCGTGCACGGCCTCCTGTCGCCGAACATCGAGCCGGATCTCGTCGAGACGGTGGGACTCCTCGGCTTCGACCTCTACATCCTCGACGCGGAGCACGGCCCGGCCGGTCCGCCCGAAGCCCGGGCGGTCGTGCGGGCCTGCGAAGGCGCCGGCCTCGCGCCCCTCGTGAGGCCGCGCAGCCTCGACGCGAAGCTGATCCTGCAGTTCCTCGACGCCGGGATGACCGGAATCATGCTGCCCGGCGTGAGGAGCGCGGACGACGTCAAGCGGCTCGTGGAGGCGGCGAAGTATCCGCCGGAGGGCCTTCGCGGCCTCGCGGCGATGCGCGCGAACGGCTTCCTCCTCGGCGCCGAAAGGCAGGAGGCGTGGGTCGCGCGCGCGAACCGCGAGACGATACTGCTGCCGCAGATCGAGACGATGGAAGCGCTGGCGAGCGTCGAGGAGATCGCGTCCGTGCCCGGCCTCGACGGCTTCATCGTGGGCCCGCGCGACCTCGCCCTCGCGATGGGATTCCCGGACGGACCGGGCCATCCCGAGATCGAGGCGGCGATCGACCGCGTCACGGCCGTCGCGAAACGCCACGGCCTCGTCGTCGGTACGGTCGCCCCGACGGGCTCGCGAGCGAAAGATCTCGCCGCGCGCGGCCTGACCATCATGCTCCACTCCGTGACCGGGCTCTTGAAGACGGGGGCCGAGGCGTACTTCAAAGCGGCGCGCGGGTGAGGGGGATTGAGCGTCCGGTATCGTTAGACGGCTGAGAGTATCGGAGAGTCGATGACAGCCCTCACTTCCGGGCCTATTAAGCGGCCGCTCGACCTGTTCGCTAGGTATGTTCAGAGGCACTGCCCGGCAGGGACGAACTGTTCTGAACCCGCCCAGGAGGCCCTGGAGATCCTCCGTGAGCTGGACCATTTGGACCGTAGCATTACCGCTGAATTCACGGAGGTGTTTGCGCAACACCAACACTTCATGTCGTCGCTGATTGAACAGACCTTTCGTCAAGACCCGACATCAGACTTCGCACGGGCCGTTGCTGCCAATCCGCACTTCGTACAGGAGTGGGCGGGTGGACAGCATCCGAGTTTGCACCTGTGGGACCGGATGGGCGGCGCACCGTTCAGTCGCTTCAAACCAACACGACTAATTTCTACTACCGAGCGCATAGGCTACTCGACATCTGCGTCACTCTCCCGGAACTCGCAAGCCTTCAGTGCCAACGAATTCGGATTGTGAGAAATAAACTCCTGGAGCATGCAGGTCAGGGCGACAGTAATCGGGTCGCCTGGTCCTTCGGGTTCTCCTCCAGTGCGGGACCCCAGATCCGGCCGTTAATCATCGGGCGTGAACGACCGTCGCATACAGACCCAGGATATTTTCCCAACAGAGACGTGCTCGTTGCCGCCCTTGAGAAGGCACTAGCTGGACTTGCGAGCTGAGGCCTTGCGAACATCCTTCCAACGAGCGTTTGGAGCTCTAACGGGCAAGGCGCGGCCACTGCCCCGTGGCATGTTTCCTCGTGAGATTCTCTCTTCGTTAGAGGCCGAGAATCTTCAGAAGCCGGGCGGTGGGGTAGCCGATGAGAGGCAGCTCCTCGAAGTCGCGATCGTTGGACCAGATCGGGATCTCGAGCTTGAGCGCGAGGGCTGCCAGGGCGACGTCGTCCGGGTCTCTTTTGCCGAGGCGACGCCCGGCTTCAGCCAGGCGGCTTCGATAGTGGGACTCGGAGAAGACCTGAAGAGGCAGAAGCTTCAGGTCTCGTTCGAGCTTCTCCAGGTTGAGGTCGTACTTGGCGGCCATCATCGGCAGATAGCGGCGCACCTCGGCGAGAGTGGGCTGGGTGGTGACCACCCGAAGCCCGGGAGCCCCTTCGAAGACCCGC
>JBGQDL010000006.1:0-50690 GCA_041495865.1 Thermoanaerobaculia bacterium
CCGTTGAGGAGCGCGTCCGCGTCGTCGGGAGAGACGTCGAAGCGGGCGGCCGCTTCGCCATTGCCCGTCGCGAGGACGACCTCCACCTTGTCGAGCAGCTTGCCGGCGGCGCGGGATTCCTTCAGGCCGCGGGCGGACGCCACGAGCGCGAGGAACACCTGTTGTTCGTTGTCCGTCACGGCCTGCACGCGCAAGGCCGACGGGAGAGTCCCCAGCTTGACGCCCTTGACGTTGCTCCCGTCGAGCGCGCGCATGAAGGCATCGTTGACGACGGGATCGAGAGCGACAGCGGGAGCCTCGGCGGCTTTGCCGGCCGGCGCGCGGGCCGCCCGCGGCTGAGCTTCGGTCACGCCCGCCCGGGGCTCGGGACGATCGGCCTCCAGCGTTCGGCCGTGCTTCTTGATGTACTCCGAAAGCGACGGCTTTTTCGCCTCCGGATTCGGCAGGGTGGAATTGTGACTGTTCGCGGGATCGTCGAGGACATAGGCGCCGCCGAGGCCTTCCCGGTTCGCCTTCTCGCTGCGCGCCTGATCCCACTCGTCGATCGCGATGGTCTGGGACGTCCCGAGAGGCGTCAGGTAGACGAGGCGCCTGCCCTGCACGACCGGCTTCTCCCGCGCCTCGATCCGCTGTCCGTCCTTCGTATAGATCGTGTACGTGGCTTCGGCGGGAGGGGCCGAGAGCGCGGCCATGACGAGGGCCGAAACCGAAAGGAAATAGAAGCGCGCGTGAGGAAACATCGGGCCTCCGGGAGCCGCTGGCGAGGAGGACGCGGCGGAATGAAGTATAAACGTCGCCGGAAGAGAAGGTGGACCTGTGCTGATCGTCATGGATCGGGGCGCCACGGGCGAGGACGTCGAGCGCGTCGTCGCCGCGGCCGAACGGCTCGGTCTCAGGGCCCACCCGATTCCCGGTGCGCAGCGCACCGCCGTCGGGATCACGGGAAACAAGGAGGCGGTGGGGACGGCCGTTTTCGAGGCGCTTCCGGGCGTCCTCGAGGTCATCCGCGTCTCGCATCCGTACAAGCTCGTGTCGCGCGAGTTCCACCCGGCCGACACGATCGTGTCCGTGGGCGGCGTCCCGGTGGGCGGCACGCGGATCGTCGTCATCGCGGGGCCGTGCGCCGTGGAGTCTCTCGAGCAGACGGTCACCATCGCGCGCGAGGTGAAGGCGCGCGGCGCGGACCTGCTGCGCGGCGGCGCCTTCAAGCCGCGGACGTCGCCGTACGCGTTCCAGGGCCTCGGAGAGGAAGGGCTCAGGATTCTCGGGGCCGCGCGCGATGCGACGGGTCTCCCGGTGGTCACGGAGGTGCTCGACACCGCGCACGTCGAGCTCGTGGCCGCGTACGCCGACTGCCTCCAGATCGGCACGCGCAACATGCAGAATTTCGAGCTCCTGAAGAAGGCCGGGAAGACGGGGAAGCCCGTTCTCCTGAAGCGCGGCATGTCGGCCACACTCGAGGAGTTCCTTCTCGCGGCCGAGTACATCCTCGCCGAGGGCAACCCGAACGTCATTCTCTGCGAGCGCGGCATCCGCACGTTCACGGACTTCACGCGCAACACGCTCGACCTCTCGGTCGTGCCGGCCGTCGAGCGTCTCTCGCACCTCCCGATCGTCGTGGACCCGTCGCACGGCACGGGCCGCCGCGACAAGGTCGTGCCGATGTCGCGGGCGTCGATCGCCGCCGGAGCGGACGGTATCGCGGTCGAGGTCCACCACAGGCCGGCCGAGGCGCTCTCGGACGGTCCTCAGGCGCTCACGCCCGACATGTTCGGTGAGCTCATGTCCCAGATCCGTCCGATCGCGGCGGCGGTCGGGAGGATGGCATGAGCGGCGCGGTCCTCGTCCTCGAGGACGGCCGGCGCTTCTCGGGCCGCGCCGTCGGGGCGCCCGGAACGACGTTCGGCGAAGTCGTCTTCAACACCGGAATGTCGGGCTACCAGGAGACGCTGACCGACCCGTCCTATCGCGGGCAGATCGTCGTCATGACGGCCGCGCACATCGGCAACTACGGCCTCAACGACGAGGACGTCGAGTCCTCGCGAATCCAGGTCGCGGGCTTCGCCGCGCGCCACCTCCCGGACCGCTTCTCGAACCCGCGGGGCAGGAAGTCGATCGGTCAGGGGCTCGCAGAGGAGGGCGTCGTGGGGATCGACGGGCTCGACGCGCGCGCCCTCGTGCGGCACCTCAGGAGCCGAGGCGTCATGCGTGGCGCGATCTCGACGGAGGCGGCCGCAGACGCGGACGCCGCGGCGCTCGTCGAGAGGGTGAAGGAGCAGCCCACGATGGCGGGCGCCGCCCTCGCGCTCACGGTCGGAACCGCGGCGCGTTTCTCGTATTCGCTTCCCGCGGGCGTGGCGCGGAAGGGCCGCGTCGCGGCCATCGACTACGGCATCAAGACGAACATCCTGAGGATGCTCGCCTCGCGCGGCCTCGAGCCCGAGGTGTTCCCGGCGACCGCGACGGCCGAGGAGCTTCTCGCGGGCGGATTCGACGGGTTTTTCCTGTCGAACGGGCCGGGCGATCCCGACGCGCTGCCGACGTGCGTCGCCGAGGTGAAACGGCTCGTCGAGTCCGGGGTGCCCGTCTTCGGCATCTGCCTCGGGCAACAGCTTCTCGGCCTCGCGCTCGGCGGCACGACCTACAAGCTCAAGTTCGGCCACCGCGGCGCGAACCACCCGGTGAGGAACATCCAGACGGGCCGCGTTGCGATCACGTCGCAGAACCACGGCTTTTCCGTGGCGAAAGACTCGCTTCCCGGGAACGTCGAGATCACGCATGTGAACCTCAACGACGGCACGTGCGAGGGCTTTCGCGTCATGGATCGCCCGGTCTTCGCGGTGCAGTACCACCCGGAATCGGCTCCGGGGCCGCACGATTCGGGCACGCTGTTCGACGAGTTCGCGAGTCTCGTGGAGCGGGGCTGAACGGGCTCGGGCCAGGAGGACCGAATGAAATCAGGAGTTCGTGTGTTCGTCGCAGGGTTGATTCTCGCCGGCGGAGCCGCGGCCATGGCGCCGCGGGCCGCCGCGGCCGAAGGAAAAGCCGAAGGCAAGCTCACGGTGGCCGGCAAATCGACGGACGTGAAGTACGCCTATGCCTCCGCCGGGCCGGGCTTCTTCGACAAGACGAAGGAAGACGTCACCGTGATCGTCAGCGACGTGCCGCTCGACGCGAAGGCGCTCGAGGACGAGTTCGAGCGCATTCACATGGCCGACGCGGGGAAGCTCCACGCGTTCGAGATCACTTTCGACGCGGATGCGAAGCCCATCTCCACGTCTTTCCGGCACAAGGGATTTACGAAGGCGAGCCCGAGCGGCCTGTCCAGCGAGGACGTCTTCGAGAAGAAGACGTTCGACGCGAAGACCGTGGAGGGGCGCTACAAGAGCGCGAAGCCGCACGACTTCTTCGGAACCACGTACGCATTCGACGTCTCGTTCCGGGCCGAGGTCACCCGCAAGGCGAAGCCCGTGCCGCCGACAGCGGCGGAGACGGCGGTCGCCCGGAAGAGCCCGCAGGCGAAGGTGTACGCCGACTTTCTCGAGGCCGTTCAGAAGGAGGACCTCGGGGCGCTCCGCAATCTCTTCACGGCGCAGCAGGCGAAGCACCTCGACGATCCGGACGCGAAGCAGATGGTGAAGATGGTCAAGGCGATATCCGCGACGGACATCCAGGTCCTGAAAGTCGCCGAGAAGGGCGATACGGCGGAACTGACCGTCACCGGCAAGCAGGACGGCAAGGTCGTGGACGGCATCGTCCACCTGGCCAAGGAAGGCGGCGCGTGGAAGGTCCAGCAGGAAGAGTGGAGAAACTAGAAATCGGATCGATGAACCGGAGCGCCGAAGCGCAGCAGAGGCGCGTAGGTCCATGCAGAGCCCGAGTCTACGGACGAGGTCTCCGCTGAACGTCCCCGCCTTCCTCGCGAAGCGGTTCCTCCTCGGCAGCCGCCGCGGACTGCCGAAGACCGTCTCGCTTCTCGCCCTCTTCGGCGTCGCGCTCGGGGCCGCGTCCCTCGTCGTCGCGATGGGGCTCATGTCCGGCTACCGGCACGAACTCGCCGAAAAGGTCGCCGGGACGAGCGCCGAGGTCGTCGCGATGCCCGAGCCCGGCGCAGACGCGGAGAAGCAGCGCGCGCAGCTGCGCGCACTCCCGAACGTGACGGCCGTCGCCCGCACGGCGTTCGCGCCGGCGCTGCTCCTGTCTTCCCGGGCGCCCGAGGGCGTCGACGCGCTCGTGAAGGCGCTCGAGCTGCCCGACGGCCTCGCCACGACGCGTCTTCTCGGAGCGGTCCCCGGCCTCGCCAAGTCCTTCGCGGACGTCGAGGCGAAGGGCGAGACGCCGGTCCTCCTCGGAGCAGGCCTCGCGAAGCGCCTCGGCGCGCCCGTCGGAGGAACCATCGTCCTCGAAACGTCGTCCGCCGCGCTCGCCGCCGGCCTGGCCGTTCCGTCGCGAACTCCGCTCGCCGTCGCCGCAGTCGTCGAGACCGGTTTTTCCGAAGTGGACGACGGATGGGCCGTGGTCCCGCTGGCGGTATTCGAGCGGCTCGCGCCCCCGGGCGCCCGCCAGGGCGTGTGGGAGATGAAGCTCCTTCGGCCTTCCGTCTCGGGAGAGACCGTCGCCGCCGCACGGAAGCTCCTCGGCGAGAGCGCGACCGTGCTCGACTGGAAGGTTCTGAACCGCGACCTCTTCGAGGCGCTCGCCGTCCAGCAGACGTTGTTGTTCGTCGTCCTGACGCTCATCGTGGCCGTGGCCGCGGGCACGATCGTCTCGTCGCTCGTCGTCCTTCTCGCCGAGAAGACGCGGGAGGTGGGCGTCCTCGCGGCGCTCGGCGCGACGCCCGCGCTCGTGGCGCGCACGTTCCGCCTCTCGGGAATCCTGCTCGGCGGCGCGGGCCTCGCCCTCGGCGTGCTCTTCGGAATCCTCGTGTGCTTCCTCCTGACGGCGTTCCGCGTCGTGCGGTTTCCACCCGAGATCGCAAAGGTCTACTACCTCACGTGGATGCCGTTCCGGCCCGAACCGCTCCACGTCCTCGGGATCCTCGCGGTCGGCCTCCTCCTCGTCCTTTGCGCCTCGTTGCTTCCCGCGCGCCGCGCGGCGCGCCTGAATCCGGCGGACGCGCTGCGGTACGAGTAGATGACGAGGATTCCGTCCTTGCTAGAGTAGGGACATGTCGAAGGTGGAGTAGGGATGGCAGCAGCCGGACGGGTGGTCCTGGCCGCCGACCACGGCGGCTTCGCGCTGAAGGAAGCGATCAAGAGGCACCTGAGGACGAAAGGGACTGACGTCCTCGATGTCGGGACGAGCTCGACCGAGGCATGCGATTACCCGGTTTTCGCGCGAGCCGCCGCCGAGGCCGTCGCCTCGGGGCAGGCCTGGCGAGGCATCGTCGTCGACGGCGCCGGCATCGGCTCGGCCATGGTCGCCAACAAGGTTCCCGGCGTCCGGGCGGGCATGGCCTTCGACGTTGCCACCGCGAGGAATGCCCGGGAGCACAACGATGCGAACGTCCTGACGCTCGGCGCCGGCTATCTAGTCGAACCTCTGGCGCTCCAGATCGTGGACGTCTTCCTGACGGCCGAGTGCACCGTGGAGCGGCACCGGCGCCGAGTCGCTATGATCGACGCGCTCGACGCCAACCGCGGGAGCACGCCGCAGGATCCGCACCGTCCCATGATTTCGAGGAGCGCGCCGCCCATGGCCTCACCGGACTTCGATTCGCTCGTCGGCAGGATCACGCAGATCCTGGCGGCGAATCCCTCGCTTCTGGTCTCCCCCACGTGCGCGGGGTGCGCGGCCGCCGGAGCCACGGAATGTCCGGCGGGGGGGCACTGCGTGACCCGCTGTCCCGACACGGTGCGTTCGATGATTGCGTGCGTCGGGCCGGGGTGCCGCGTGTCGGCCGCTCCCGGCGTCGGCGAGGTGCCCAAGGACCTGGCAAGCTTCATCGACCACACTCTTCTCCGCGCCGACGCCACGTACTCGGACATCGACAAGCTCTGTGACGAGGCCGCCCAGTTCGGCTTCGCGTCGGTGTGCGTCAACCCGGTCTTCGTCAAGCGCTGCGCCGCGCGCCTGGCC
The DNA here is from genome assembly GCA_041495865.1 of Thermoanaerobaculia bacterium. Lineage (GTDB taxonomy): Bacteria > Acidobacteriota > Thermoanaerobaculia > UBA5066 > UBA5066 > Fen-183. The sequence continues at coordinate 6,079 of JBGQDL010000006.1, forward strand.
GGCAGCTCCTCGGTCGTCTGCACGGTGGTGGGATTCCCGCTCGGCGCCATCCCCAGGGAGATGAAGGCCTTGGAGGCGCGGCGTGCCATCCGCGACGGGGCGAAGGAGATCGACATGGTGATCGCGATCGGGGCGCTCAAATCGGGCGACATCCCCTACGTGGAGGGCGACATCCGCAGCGTGGCGGAGACCGTTCACGACGGCGGTGCGATTCTCAAGGTGATCCTCGAGACGTCGCTCCTGACGGACGACGAGAAAGTGGCCGGCTGCGTGGCCGCCCGAAAGGCCCGGGCCGAGTTCGTGAAGACGTCCACGGGATTCTCCACCGGCGGCGCCACGGCTCACGACGTAGAGCTCATGGCGCTGGCCGTCGAGCGCAAGCTCGGGGTGAAAGCCTCGGGAGGAATCCGGTCGGCCGAGGACGCGCAGAAGCTCATCGCCGCGGGCGCGACCCGGATCGGGGCCTCTGTCGGCGTGAAGATCGTCAAGGAGGCGAGGGGGATGGCCTCGCCCGCGGGCAAAGAGGCCAAGGGCGCCACCTGATGGCGGACCTGAGGAGCTTCGTCTACCTCGACGCGATGCAGCCGCAGGTCGCGGCCTACATCGGAACGGTCGCCCGGGGCTTCCTCCCGATCGCCTACGAGGCGTCCCTGATCGTGGAGATCTCTCCCGGCATCGAGATCAACCGCGTCACCGACGTCGCCGTGAAGGCAACCGACGTGCGCCCCGGCATGCAGGTCGTCGAGCGGCTTTACGGAATGCTCGAGGTCCACAGCCGCTCGCAGGCCGAGGTCCGGCAGGCCGGCACCGCCATCCTCGCCGCCCTTTCCCTGAACGAGGCAGACCGGATCAAGCCGCGGGTCCTTTCCTCGCAGGTGATCCGCCACGTCGACGCCCTCCAGGTGCAGCTCATCAACCGCGACAGGCAGGGAATGATGCTCGTGGCGCGCGAATCGCTCTACATCCTGGAGGTCGAGCCCGCGGGCTACGCGGCGTTCGCGGCGAACGAGGCCGAGAAGGCGGCGGAGATCAACGTCGTGGACGTCCGGATGACCGGGGCGTTCGGGCGCGTCTACCTGGGGGGCGAGCAGCGGGACATCGATGTGGCGTCGGTCGCGGCCATCAGGGCGATCGAGTCGCTCACCGGGCGCGAGGCGCCCAAGGGGCGGAAGGACTGAGGCCGTGATCGACCTCCGAAGCTACGTCTTCCTCGACTCGCTCCAGGAGCAGCACGCGGCCTTCCTGGGGACGGTGGCCAAGGGCTTCCTCCCCGTGGGCGGGCAGGCTTCCGTCTTCATCGAGGTCTCTCCCGGAATCGCGATCAACCGGCTCACCGATATCGCGGTCAAAGCCACCTCCGTCAAGCCCGGCATGCAGATCGTCGAACGGCTCTACGGCCTCCTGGAGCTCCACCACGACGAGCAGGCGGAAGTGCGACGCGCGGGCGAGACGATCCTCCAGGAGATCGGGAAGACCGAGCGGGACCGGATCAAGCCTGCGATCCTCTCCTCGACCGTCATCCGGGGCCTCGACGACCGGCAGACGCAGCTCATCAACCGGACGCGCCACGGCCACATGATCGTGGCGGGGCAATCGCTCTACATCCTGGAATGCCAGCCCGCCGCGAACGCCGCGCTGGCGGCCAACGAGGCGGAGAAGGCAGCGCGCATCAAGGTGCTGGAGATCGTCTCGTTCGGCTCGTTCGGCAGAGTCTACCTGGCGGGTTTGGACCGCGACATCGACGTGGCCCAGCCCGCGGCCGAGCGGGCGATCAAGAGTCTTTCCGGGCGCGAGGCAAAGTCGTAGAACGTCATGGGAAATGGAGAACGCCCCAGAGGGCGGATGCAGAACAGAACAGGGAGGATCGAGATGGCCGAAGCACTGGGAATGATCGAGTGCCGCTCGTTTGCGGCGATGGTGGAGGCGGCCGACGCGATGGTGAAGGCCGCGAAGGTGGAGCTCGTGAGCTATGAGAAGACGGGGGGCGGCTACGTGACCGCCATCATCCGCGGCGACGTGGCGGCGGTGAAGGCGGCCGTGGACGCGGGCCAGAACGGGGCGTCTCGCGTCGGCGACATCGTCACGACCCACATCATCGCCCGCCCGCACGTCAACGTCGACCTCGTCCTTCCCCTCGGCCGCGCGGCGGAGGCCGCGAAGGAGATCGGCGCGCACGGCGGCAAGAAGTGACCGGAGGCGCGGTGTAGCCATGCTCCTCGCAAGAGTCGTCGGGACCGTCGTGGCGACGCGAAAGGACCCCAGGATCGAGGGGCTCAAGTTCCTCCTGCTCCGGCAGGTGAACCCCGAGAACCTCAAGGAGGGGGGCTTCGTGGTCGCCAACGACGCGGTCGGCTGCGGCCCCGGCGAATACGTGCTCTATGCGTCGGGCTCCTCCGCCCGCCAGACCGAGATCACGAAGGACCGCCCCTGCGACGCGGTCATCATGGCGGTCGTGGACACGTGGGAGATCGGCGGCCAGACCCTCTTCGAGAAGAGCTCGTCCGAGCACGGTTACAAAGACGCCTGACGATGCGGTGGGTTGATCGATGAGCCAGGCTTACGGCCCCGAGCAGATCCGCCGCCTCGCGGAGCTCATCGCCCGGGAGCTGACGGCGATTTCAAGTGTGGAGACGCCTTCGGCGGCAGGAAGCCGGGCCCCGCAGCCCCCCCAGCGAGCTGGTGAACTGTCGGGCCTGGGTGGCGGCGTCTTCTCGAGCCTCGACGACGCGGTCGCGGCGGCCGGGGCGGCGTTCCGGGCCCTCGACGCCCTCGGCCTCGAGAAGCGGAACGCGATCATCGAGTCGATGCGCGGCGCCATGCGGCAGAACGCGCGGCCCCTCGCGGCGCTGGCCGTCGAGGAGACCGGCCTCGGGCGGGTGGAGGACAAGGTCAAGAAGAACCTCCTCGTGACCGACAGGACGCCGGGCCCCGAGGAGCTGGCGCCGCAGGCCACGACGGGGGATCACGGCCTCGCCCTGATCGAGCCGGCTCCGTTCGGCGTCATCGGGGCGATCACGCCGGTGACGAATCCTTCCTCCACGATCATCTGCAACTCGATCGGAATGGTGGCCGCGGGGAACACCGTGGTGTTCAATCCGCACCCCTCGGCCAGAAGGGTCTCCCAGGAGACGGTCCGCCTGCTCGGCGCGGCGATCGTGGACGCGGGGGGGCCGCCCAACGCGGTCACCTGCACGGCCGAGCCGACGGTCCAGTCCGCGGGCGAGCTGATGAGGCACCCCCGGGTCCGCCTGCTGGTCGTCACGGGCGGCGGCGCCGTCGTGGCCGCCGCCATGAACTCCGGCAAGAGGGCCATCTGCGCCGGGCCGGGCAACCCGCCGGCCATCGTGGACGAGACCGCCGACATCGAGAAGGCCGGGCGCGACATCGTCTTCGGGCACTCGTTCGACAACAACGTCATTTGCACGGACGAGAAGGAGGTCATCGCCGTCGCCTCGATCGCCGACGCGCTGAAGGGGGCGATGAAGAAGGCTGGGGCCTTCGAGCTTCCCGAAAGCGAGCTTCCCCGCCTCGAGAAAGTGATCTTCGAGAAGGGGGCCGGGCCGCGCGGCCACGCGGTGGTCAACAAGAAGTACATCGGCAAGGACGCCTCGGTGATCCTGCGCGAGCTGGGGATCACGGCGGGGCCCGAAGTGCGGACGGTCCTCGTGGAGGTCCCGAACGAGCACCCCCTCGTCTGGACCGAGCAGATGATGCCGGTCCTCCCGCTGACGCGCGTGAGGAACGTGGACGAGGCGATCGACCTCGGCGTCGCGGCCGAGGGCGCGTGCTTCCACACCGCCACCATGCACTCGCACGACATCGCGGCCCTCTCTGCGATGGCGCGCCGCTGCAACTGCTCGATCTTCGTGAAGAACGGGCCGAACCTGGCCGGCCTCGGATACGGCGGCGAGGGGCACACCTCGTTCACGATCGCCTCCCCGACGGGCGAGGGGATGACGAGTCCGCGCTCGTTCTCCCGCTGGCGCCGCTGCACGCTGGTCGATCACTTCAGGATCGTGTGACGGGGCAGAGACGGTGGAGGCGAAGAAGAGCCCCGGTCCCGCGCTCGCGATGCTCCTCCTCGGCGACATCCCGCCGGGCCTCTTCGTCCTCGATGCTCTGGCCAAGGAAGCGGAGGTCGAGGTGCTGAAGGCGGGGACGATTCACTGCGGCCGCTACCTGATCCTCTTCGGCGGCGAGGTCGGGCCCGTGGAGCGGGCGTGGCGCCGCGCGCTCGACACCGCGGGCTCCCACGTCGTCGACGAGGTGCTCCTCCCGCACGCCGAGGCTCGCCTGGCGCCGGCCGTCCGCACGGGCGCCATCCGCTGGCCTGCTCCCGGCGACACGCTCGGCGTCCTGCAGGCCGCAACGCCGCCAGCGCTCGTCCGCGCCGTCGACGCCGCGCTCAAGGGGGCGCTCGTCGATCTCGTGGAGCTGCGCGTCGGGGACGGCCTCGGCGGGAAGGCGATCGCGAGCCTCTGGGGCGAGACGCACGACGTGGAGGCCGCGATCGATCTCGCGCGGGCCTCCTTCGAAAAGGCGGGCACGCAGGGCGCCTCGACCGCGGTCGTCCCGCGGGCCGATCCGGCGATCCGGGAAGCTCTCGGCTCGGGCAGCCGCTTTTTCAAGGAGTTCCGGGGATGAGACTCGGGAGAGTCATCGGCACGCTCGTGGCGACGGTGAAACCCGATGCGATGAAGGGGCTCAAGCTCCTGATCGTCCGGCCGCTCACGGCGGACCTTCGGGACGACGGGGAACCGTTCGTCGCCACCGACGCCTCGGCGCAGGCCTCCTCCGGCGACCTCGTGACGTGGGAGGCGTCCCGCGAGGCCGCCCTCCTTCACGACCCCTGGTTCATCCCGGTGGACCACGCGGTCGTGGGAATCGTCGACCAGCACGCCCTCGAGAGTCCGGAGCGGGCCCGATGATTCTCGGGCGCGTCCTCGGAACGGTCGTCAGCACCGTCCAGCACCCGTACTACAGAGCGCGCAAGCAGCTTCTCGTGGGAGCGGTCCTGCCGGACGGAACGCTCGACGGCACCCGTTACATCCTCGCGCTCGACACGGTCGGAGCCGGCGTGGGCCAGACCGTTCTCGTGGAAGACGAGGGAAACTCCGCGCGCCAGATCCTCGGAGATCCGAAAGCGCCGGTGAGATCGCTCATCGTCGCGATCGTGGACAGCGTGGACGTGAGTGCTTGAGGGCTTCACCCCCACACGCGCTCGACGCCGTGTCCGTCGAGCGCTTCGTCCGCGCTGAGGAGACGTGAGGACGTGGCGCGCGCTGCCGTGAGGATCAGGCGGTCCATCGGATCCCGGACCGCCGGCAGTGACGCGAATCCGAGAGCCTGCTCGAGATCCAGGGCGAGGATTGCATACCCGTCGTGTGCCGCGAGCGCCTCGGCGACCTGGGCGGGGCCCGTGCGGAGGCGCCCCTTTTCGTAGAGGAGCGCGATCTCCACGAGCGCGACGGCCGGCACGTAGCAGAGGGCCTGCCCCCGGTCCGCGGAGCGAAAGGCCCTACGGGCAGCCCTCCCCAGGCGCCTCTCGTCCATCAAGTGCCAGACGAGGGCGTGCGTGTCGGCGACGAACGTCACGGCATGCGGAGACGGCGCGGGTCGAGCGAACGCGAGAGCTCGCGCCGGGCGGCGCGGAAGTCCGAGAGGTCGGGCACGAGGCCGCCGCCGAGGACGTTCGCGAGGATCCGGGCCGGCGGGCGAATCCGCCCTTCGTCCGCCGCGGCGAGACCCGCCTCCACGAGGCGCTCCACCTGCTGTGACAGCGAGCGCCCCTCACGCCGGGCGGCCTGCTCGATGCGCCCGCGCGTCCGGCGAGGCAGGCGCACCGTGAGAACTGCATCCTTCATGTAAGCGAATGTATGCGAACCGCATCGCTTCGTCAACGGCTCGAGAAGCCGCTCACGGCGGAGACGTGCCGATGACGCCGATGTTCGCGATCGTGTCGCCCTTCTTCATCGAGGGCACCGCGCAGATGTACAGCAAGGTGCCGGCCGCTGGCGCGCGGGCCTCGAAGACCGTTCGCCCGAACACGTCCGTCACGTACCCGATCTTCGTGCCCTTCTCGACGGAGTCGCCGCGCCCGACGAGCGGAAAGAAGATGCCGGTCTCCTCGCTCGCGACCGTCTTCACCGACGAGATCCAGATCGGTTGCCGGGTCGGCATCGGCGGGCCGGGCAGCATCTTCAAGTGCTGCATGACCGAAAGGCATCCGTCCTGGAGGAGGGCGACGTCCTCCAGGTCGACGGTGCCGGCGCGTCCGGCCTCGACCGTGATCGCGGCCTTGCCGCGCGTCGTGGCCGTGTTCTCGAGATACCGCGAGGCGGCGGGGTCCTTCGGGCGGTCCGTCGAGACGACGATGTGGTCGAAGCCGAAGGCGAGCACCATCTCGCGCGACAGGGCGTCCAGCTCGTCGTTGCCGGTCTTCGTCCAGTAGCTGTAGGGCCGGAGGTCCTCGTCGAGATCGCCTCCGTGCAGGTCGATCAGGTGGTCGCATTTCTCGACCACCTCGCGCGTGATGAGGAAGGACGCCCGCTCGGTCTGGGTGCCGTCGGCCCTGCCCGGGTAAAAGCGGTTCATGTTCTTGCCGTCCACCGGATTGACGTGCGGCACTTTCTGCTCGAAGGAGGCGACGTTCACGAGCGGAATCACAATGACCGTGCCCGAGACCTCGGCGGGGTCGAGCCGGCCGATGAGCTTCGAGAGCGCGACGATCGAGGCGTACTCGGTGCCGTGCGCGCCGGCCACGACGGCCAAGACGGGGCCGGGCCTGGCGCCATGGACGACGGCTACGGCGATGCGCGTGCCCGCGTCCACGCCCGCCGGCACCTCGATCGCGCCGAATGACTTGTTCCCCCGCGCGGCTACAGCGGTGCCGACGGTGAAGACGGACGGATCCGCCGCGGCCGCGGCGCCCGCGCAGGACAGAAGTGCGAGAAGAGATGCACAAAGCCGCTTCATGAGGGTCCCCTTTCCCTTCAGCCCGGAAATTTCTTCGGTGAGGCGGCCTCCCTCGCTTGACCGTCACTTCACCGGCGTGAGCGGCCTCGGAAGGATCGGGGGTGGCGGTACGAGATCCCGCGGTTCCTTCGCGATCTTTTGCAGCAGGTCCTTGATGGCGTAGTCGAGCTGCGCGTCCTTCCCGCTCAGAAAGCCGTCCGGTGGAAGATCGAGCTCCACGTCGGGATCCACCCCGTGTCCCTCGATACGCCAGGTCTTGCCTTGCGGGTCCCATCCGCCGAACTCCGGCTGGGTGGTCATGCCGCCGTCGCGAAACGGCTTGTCGCCGCGGATGCCCACCCAGCCGCCCCACGTCCGCGTGCCGATGACGGGGCCGAGTCCGTAGTCCTTGAAGCCCTGGGCGAAGGTCTCGCAGTCGCTCCCGCCCTGGCGATTGATGAGACAGGAAAGGTGGCCGTGGAACGCCCGGTCGGGAGTCGTCGACAGCGAGCCGTGTCGCGCCGAGCCCACGGCGAATATCTTCCGGTCCAGGTGCGCCAGGATCATCGGCGCAACGAACCCGCCGTGGTTCCAGCGGTCGTCCATGATGAGGCCCCGCTTGTTCCATTGCGGCGGATAGTCGCGGGCGAACTGCCGGAGACCCAGGCCGCCCATGTCGTAGAGGTGGATGTACCCGATCTGGCCGTTGCTCGCGCGGCTCACGTATTCGCGCGTCTCGCGGATCCAGTCGGCGTAGCGGATCCGGGTGTCGTTCGCGACGGTCTTGACGACGACCCGGCGGGCCCCTTCGAGCTTCGGCGCGTCGTTGATGGAGAGCTCGACCTCCTGGCCGGCGCGGCCGGCGAGGCGTGCCAGGTAGTCCTGCCCCTTCTGAAGGCGCGTGCCGTCGATGGCGACGAGCCACTGGCCGGGTTTGACGCGCAGGTCGGCGCGCGCGAGGGGTGAGCTCCAGTCCGCCATCGGGTAATCGCCGCGGAAGATCTTCCGGATCTGCCAGAAGCCGGTCGCGGCGTCGTACTGGAGGTCGGCCGCGAGAAGCCCCGTCCCGACCGGTTTCGCGCGCCTGAGGTCTCCGCCCCAGTGGTAGGCGTGCCCGACGTTCAGCTCCCCGAACATCTCGCCGAGGAGATCCTCGAGGTCGTCGCGCGTCGCCATGCGGTCCGCGAGCGACCCGTACTGCTTCCAGACGCCCCCCCAGTCGACGCCGTGCATCTTCAGGTCGTAGAAGAAGTCGCGCTGGAGCCGCCAGGCCTCCCGGAGCATCTGCTTCCATTCGTCGCGCGGGTTGATCTTCACCGACCATCCCGCCAGGTCGAGCTTCGACTCGTCGGGATCGCCCGGCTCGAGCTTGGGCAGGCTCGTGGCCCCCGCCTCGACGCGCGTGAAGGCGTCTTTCGTCCGGAAGACGAGCACCTTTCCGTTGCGCGAGACGTCGTAGGCGAGGACTCCCGGGGCGAGCGTCGAGACCTTCTCCTTCTCCATGTCGTAGGTCTGAAGCTGCCCCGCGCGGCGCTCTTCGGGTTCGGGACCCGGCGGCATCATTCCCCGGTTCTCGTACGAGACCCAGTGGAGCTTGCCGGTCCCGGCCCAGAGGTTGTCGTAGTTCCCGGGCGTCACGGGAACCTCGACGAAACGGTCGGCGATTCCCTCGAAGTCGATCTGGATCGGGCCGACTTTTTCCAGCTTCTCCTCGGCGGCCTTGCCTTCCTTCTTCGCTTCCGTCTCTTTCCTCTTCTCCTCCTGGGCGGCCTCGTCCTTCTTCTTCTCCTCGGACCCCGGGTCCATGTCGCCGCGGGGAGCGAAGGGGAGCGTGCCGTCCGACTGCAGGGCGACGACGCAGGGAAGCGTGGCCTGGTTGACGATGAAGCGGGCCTCGAACGCGTCGAGGTAGGGATTGATGTATCGGTCCGAGAGGAAGAAGAGATACTTTCCTTTGGGATCCCACGCCGGCGAGAAGGAGTTCACCATCGGGTCCGTCACCGGGTGGACCTTCTTCGTCTGGCTGTCCCAGATCCGGACCTGATTGAACTCGTTCGCCTGCGGAACCGCGTAGGCGAGGTAGCGGCTGTCGGGAGACCAGACGTATTGGATGATCTCCCAGTCGCCGGTATCCGCGACCGTATTGACACCGGTGGCCACGTCCGCCGTCACGAGGCGCAGCTTCTCGTCCGAGAAGGCGAGCTTCTTTCCGTCGGGCGAGAAGACGGGCCCGTAGTGCCAGCCCGGCTCTGTCTTCCCGATCTGCCTCGCCGGCGCCCCGTTGTCCGATGAATAGAGAAGGAGCTGCTCCTCGCCGTCGACCTCCGTCCAGGCCGCGATCGACTTGTCGTCGGGCGAGAAGGCCGGGAACTTGGTCCTCACGAGGCTGCTCTCGGTGATGCGGCGAATGAGGCCTTTCTTCTTCGTGCGCGTGACGAAGACGTCGCCGCGGGTCTCGACGACGATGCGCTCCCCGTCCTTCGAGAGGTCGAACGCGCCGATGGCCGGCTTCGGGTCCACGAATCGCTCGCGCACCTGCGCGCGGTCGCTCGGGAGCTGGATGGGGACCATCGCGTTTTTTCCCGTCGCGATCTCCCAGGCCCAGATATCAGCCTTGTGCTGGTAGACGATCTTCCCATCTCCCATCGAGGGCCAACGCACGTCGTAGTCCTCGAAGGCCGTGAGCCTCCTGACGTCGCTTCCGTCCGGCTTCATCGACGCGAGGTTCGGCCGGCCCCACCGGTCGGTGACGAAATAGATTCGGCCGTCGCTCGACCACATCGGGAAGGCGTTCTTTCCTTCGTATTTCGTCACTTCCTCGAAGGCGAGCGGCGCGAGCGACCCGACGTATATCTTTTCGGCCTCGCCGCCCTTGTAGCGTTTCCAGTTGTGGAACTCGAGCCCCATCTTCTGGACGGCGAGCCGGGTGCCGGCCGGTTCGAAGCTCACCCAGGCGGCCGGCTCGAGCGGGAGCATCTTCGGAATTCCGCCCGTGGGCTCGACCGTGTAGGCGCGGAAGTCGCCGTGGGGATGATCGCGGCGGCTCCGGAAGAGGACCTTGCCGTCCGGAGTCCAGCCGAGCGCCTGGTCCGGCAGCGGGTGCCACGTGATCCGGAGAGGCTCGCTCCCCGCGGACGACATCACGTAGACGTCGTCATTGCCTTCGTACTGCGCCGTGAAAGCGATGAGCCGCCCGTCCGGAGAAATCCGCGGGAACTTCTCATCCCCTTCGTGTGTCGTGAGCCGCTGCGCCACGCCTCCCGCCGCGGGGACTTTCCAGAGGTCGCCCTCCGAGGCGAAGACGATGACTCCACCTCCGATGGACGGGTAGCGATAGAACCCGTCCGCGGGTTCGGCGGCGCGCGCGGCCATGGAAGAGAGCGCGGCCATCAGAATGGAGCCAGTCAGAACCAGAGCTCTTTTCGTCATGTCTTTTCCTCGTCGATTGTCTTCGGTCCGGGAGGTTTGGACTTTACTCGATGCCGGCAACGCCTTCGTTCGTTCCCCCGACGATCAGTATCATTTCGACGCCGCCGCCCAGTTCTGCACGACCGTGATGGCGCCGGGCTTCTCCTCCGCGGCGATCGTGTTGATCAGAAAACGTCTTCCGTCGGGAGAGACGTCGTACTGGAAGCCGCTGTCGCTCCTCTTGATCTGGGTGTTGAAGAGAAACCGGGGTGTTCCGACCTCGAATCCCGTTCCAGCCTTGATCTCCACGGCCATGAGCCTCTTGTCGAGGCCGACGTAGAAGATCTCTTTCCCGTCGCGCCGCCATCTCGGATACGCGCCGCCGGCGCTCGAGATCCGCCACTTGCCGCTGGAAGCAGGGAAGGATTGCACGTAGACCTCCGCCCCTCCCGACTCATCCGAGGCATAGGCCATCCACCGTCCGTCGGGTGAGAACTGGGAACAGCACTCGAGGAACGGCGTGGAGAGAAAAGGCGTTGCCTTCCGGTCCGCGACGGAAAAGACCCAGAGGTCAAACCCGGTCTTCGTCTTCGCATCCCGAGCGTAAAAGGCGATGAGCCTGCCCTCCTGTGACCAGTCGGTCGGGAACTTGGAATTGGTTGCTGAAGAAAGGACGACCTCCTCGTTTCCAACGCCGGAAGCCGCTTTTTGATAGAGATCGTGGAGCCCCCTTCGGTTGGAAGCGAAGACGATCTGGCTGTCGTCCGGGGACCAGATCGGGAAGATGTTGACGGCTGCCTCGAAAGTGAATCGTGTCGAAGCACGCCTCGGCAAGTCATGGAGCCAGATGTCTGAGTAGGCTGTCTGCGGGTCGACGACGGCCACCGCAACGCGGCGGCCGTCGTGGGAAAGCCGGGGGTGACTGTAGTTCGCCGTCGCCCCCACGGACTCGAGCTGTTTCCCGTCGCGGTCGAACCAGACGAGCTGCGAGAGCTGCCCGGCGGCGCTGGCCTGGTACGCGAGGATTCCGTTCTCCGAGATGGAGAAAGCTGCGGTCCCGGTGGCACCGAAGAACTGAACGTGCTCCGCGACCGGGAAAGCCTCTCCCGTCAATTGAAGACGCTTTGCGTCGAATGGCCGCGCCATCAGAGTTCTGTCCCGCAAGAACAGCAGATGCCCGTGTGAAGACCCGGGCTGAGGAGGCGCGTAGGCGACATTGGATCTCGAGTGCAGGAGAAGCCTTCGCTCCTTCGAATCGAGCGATCCGAGATAGACGCCCGCGGCTTCCAGTTGCGAGACCGCCCCTACGACCCGGGCACGGTAGAGAAAGTGACGGCCGTCCGGCAAAAAGAAGGGCGACGGATGACCGAAGTCTCCCTGGTCTTGATCCAGCTGGGTCACCGGTGAAGCGGCGCCTCCGGAAGAAGCGACCCGATAGATGGGTTCGGAAGGTGAAGGAGTAAAGAGAATCACTCCGTCGCGGTTCCAGGTTCCCCCGAGCCCGTACGGCGCGTCGCAAAGCGTCTGGGCAGAACCTCCCGACGCGTCGATCCTCTTGAGCTTGCCCGCTGTGAAGAAGCCGAGAAAGCGGCTGTCGGGGGACCAGAACGGGTAGGACGCCCCCTCGGTCCCCGCGAGCGGTTGGGCGGAGGGCGCATCAAAGGCTCCCGTCCAGATCAGACTTGCTCCCTCCCGGGGCTGGGCGACGAAAGCGATGCGGCGTCCGTCCGGCGAAACCGCCATGGGCGCCCGGTCGAAAGAGAACTGGGTCTTTTCCGGAGGGAGAATCGAGGACTGGAACACCCGGGCAGGCTCGCGCCTCTGCCGCAGGAGGAGAAAACCGCAGAGCAGTGCGGCTAGAGCGGCGACCGAGAACGCGCTCCAGACCAGCCGCTCCCGGCCCTTGCGGCGGGCGTCGAGGGGCGCCGGGAGTCCCGCCGGTGACCCGAAATCCGCGATCCACGTCAGCTGTCGACCCACGTCGGCCGCGTTCTGCCAGCGCTCCTCCGGGTCCTTGGCGAGGCAGGTCTTCACGACCCGATCGAGCAGGGGCGGGCTCATCGGCGAGGCGGCCGAGATCGGAGGCGGATTCTCCTTCATGATCGAGGAGATCAGCGACGCCTGGCTCGTCCCGGAAAACGCCTTCTTGCCCGTCGCCATCTCATAGAGCACCGCACCCAGCGCGAAGATGTCCGAACGCGGATCGGCCTCCTTCCCCTCGAGCTGCTCCGGTGACATGTACTGGAACGTGCCGAGGATGGTGCCCTTCTGCGTGAGGTTCTTCGGCAGCTCCGTGGGCTGGGACGTCAACGCCGAGGGCTGGACGGGAGACGCGGACACCTTCGCGAGGCCGAAGTCCAGCAGCTTCACGCCCGACTTCGTGAGCATCACGTTGCCCGGCTTCAGGTCGCGGTGGACGATCCCGGCCCGGTGAGCGGCATCGAGCGCGGAAGCGATTTCGACGGACGTCTTCAACAGCGGATCGAGCGCCATCGGACCCTTGACAAGACGCTCCTCCAGCGTCAGTCCGTCGGCCAGCTCCATGGCGAGGACGTGCCGTCCCGGAGAACCGGGAGAGCCGGGGACGTCATCGAACGAATAGAGATGGGCGATGTTCGGATGGTTCAGGCTCGCGAGAATGCGGGCTTCCCGCTCGAACCGCGCGACGCTCTCCCTGTCTTCGAAGAACTCTTCCGGCAGGACCTTCAGCGCCACCAATCGCTCGACGCGGGTATCTTTCGCCTTGTAGACCTCGCCCATCCCGCCCGCGCCCAGAGGGGCGAGGATTTCATAGGGTCCGAGGCGTGCACCCTGCGTCAGAGCCATAGCATCATCGCGCCCCCTCCACGAGAAAGAGATGCGACACCATGCGGCGGCACGCGTAGGCGTAACTCTTGCCGTCGTCGCTGAAGGCGAATGGCCCGATTCGCAGGACTCCGGTCAGGTCTGCAGGTCCGATCGTGCGCACGGGTTCCCGCCTGCCCGTCGCGACGTCGAGCCGCTCGATGCGTGCGGGAACCTCCCCGCTGCGTGAGACGAGCAGGAAACGGCCGTCCGCGCTCCACCGGATGACGGAGTCGTCGGGGGTCGCGCCGGCCACCTTTCGCGGCTCGCCCCCGTCCACCGGATAGAGCAGCAGAGCGCCGCCACTCGCCTTGACGAGGATCAGCCGGCCGTCAGGCGCCACGAATCCCTGGCTCGTGCCTTCCGGTGTCACGGGCCGGGGCTTGCCACCGGCGACGTCCTGCACGTAGCACCGGACACTCTTGCCGTCTTCGTGGCCGCAGGCGAGAACCCTCTTGCCGTCCGGGAAGAACTGCGCGGACTCGTAGCTGACGAGGCCGCCGCGCTCGAGCTTGCGCGGCTCGCCGGCGCCCGTCGGGTACAGCAGCAGTTGCGGCGGCGTCGTCGGCACGCTGGCGAGCGCCCACTTCCCATCGTTGGAGAGATCGGCGGCATTCCCCTCTCCGAGACGGACGACCGGCGATCCGTCCGTCTGGCGCAGACACACCGCATAGTTCACGCCGACGCTCCCGCTCTCTTCCGAGAACAGAAGCGTCCTGCCGTCAGCCGTCAGCGCTCTCGGATCGGACAGGTCGAGCCAGGAGAGGTCCCGCTCGCGCGCTTGACCGGGGGCGAGGACCGGCATCTCCCGGAAGAAATCGTCCCGCGTCGTGAGCCAGCGCCCGTCACCGCGGATGTCGTGAATCGTCAGACCGCCGGCACTTTCGAGCGCAATCCGGCGTTTGCCCGACAAGCTGACCGCGTAGACCCGGAAGTTGTTGTAGGCGGTCCCCGCGGAAAACATGACTTCATCTCCCGCCGGCGACCAGGCCAGCCCTTCCTCGCCCCAGTAGCCCTCGGAAAGGACGGTCTTCTTCCCCGCGAGGTCCACGACGGCGACCTCGCCGCGATCGTCGAACTTGAAGGGATGCTCGAAAAACGCGATCCGGTCGCCGCGCGGAGAAAAGCGCGGCCCGCTGAGGTATCCGCCCGTCTCACACAGGACCTTCCCGGCCGGAAATTCCAGCCGGTCCTTTCCGCCGACGTCTCGGATCACGGCGAAATCCGCCCCGTCCGGAGACCACTCGGCCTCGCGGACGCCGTCGAGGATTTCCCGGGGCGCGCCGCCTTCCAGCGGCATGCGGGCGAGCGTACCCTCGAAGAGGCTGTGCCCCTTGTAGCGCGCGTGCGTCAGGACGGCCAGCTCTCCCTTGGACGAGATCGAGAGCAGGTGGCCGGCAAGCAGGGCGCGCGGGCTCGCCCCCGGATAGTCCGAGCGAAGCGAGAAGATCTCCGGCGTGTTTCCGGACGAAGCCGCGCTGTAGACGACCGTCTTCCCGTCGGGAGCGAGCCGGGCCTCGAAGATCGGCTCCTGCCGAAATGTGAGCTGCGCGAAGGACGGGACGGCGGCGATCGAGCTCTTTCCCTTCCAGTGCCCGACGGCGTACGAACCGGCCACCGCGAAGAGGGCGACCGCGACGGAGGCGGCCGGTACCCACCGCTGGCCGCCGCGAGGCGACGGCAACGCGGCAGCGCGGCCGGCCGCGGAGCTCCCCGCGAGCGACTCGAGGTCGAACGCGAGGTCGCGAGCCGACTGGAATCGCTCCGCCGGGTTCTTCTCCAGGCAGTGCCGCACGAGCCGGTCGACGTCGGTCGGAATTCTCGCGCCCGACACGTCCGGGTCGGGCGGCTCCTCTTTCAGGATCGCGTTCATCGCCTCGACCGCCGACTCGCCCTTAAAGGCCCGCTTGCCCGTCAGCATCTCGTACAGAACGCACCCGAACGCGAAGATGTCCGACCGCGCGTCGGCCGGCTGCCCTCTCACCTGCTCGGGCGCCATGTACCCGACGGTCCCGAGAAGCGTGCCGGGGTCCGTGGCCTGCGCGAGCGTCGGCGACTTCGTGTCCTCGCCCGCCGCGATCGTCCTTTGCTTGGCGAGCCCGAAGTCGAGGATCTTCATGTGCCCGTCCGACGTGACGAAGAGGTTCTCTGGCTTCAGGTCCCGATGGACGATTCCTTTCTCGTGCGCGGAAGCGAGAGCCTTTGCCATCTGGACGCCGTACTCCACGGCCTTTCGCAGGGGAAGGGGTCCCGCCCCGAGCCTCTGGCGCAGCGTCTCGCCTTCGAGAAGCTCCGTGACGAGGAGATGGCGCGAAGAGGAGGGAGAAGAGCCGGGGGTTTCTTCGAAGGAGTAGATAGCGGCGATTCCGGGGTGGTTCAGCGCGGCAAGAAGCCGCGCTTCCTGCTCGAAGCGTGCCTTGCGATCTTCACCTTCCAGGAATTCTTCCGGCAGGACCTTGATCGCGACGTCGCGCCCGAGCTTCGTATCCTTTGCCCGGTACACCTCTCCCATCCCGCCCGCGCCGAGCGGCGAAAGGATCTCGTACGTTCCGAGGCGACTTCCCGCCGCGATCGTCATGAGCGCCTGCAGGGACCCGAAGACTTCATTCTCGTCGTTGCCGAACGCATGGAGACTATTTGAGGCTCTCCTGCAACCAGCGCAGGAGGGTGGAACGGTGCTCCTCCGTCGGCGACTGATGACCCGTTTCGGCCCAGAGAATCAGTTTGGGCTGCTTTGCGAGACGTTGAAGAGGCTCGACCGAGGTCTCCTTGATCATGTCGGTGTCGCGGGTGCCGTTGATCATCAGCAGCCGGCGCGGGGTGATGCGGCCGATGTAATTGGCCGGGCAGGCCGCGGGCAGGTGCCCGCGCTCGAGCGCGTCGAAGTGGCCACCGTAGAGCAAGGCCACCGCTGCCGGGCGGCGGTCCGCGCCGCCCGCGATCGTCGCGACAATCGCGCCACGGCTCTGGCCGATGAGAGCGATCCGTTTAGGATCGGCATCCCTTTGCTCTACCAGTAAGTCAAGTGAACGGCTCACATCCTTTACGGTTTGTGTGACCCACGCCAGATAAGCCGGCGGCTGGTTGTAGAGTCGCTCATGCTTCTCCGGGTCGGTAAACGTCGTCAGCAGGTCCGTGCTGCGTTCTCCGAAGTACTGCATGTCGATGGCCAGCACGTTCCAACCCCCGCGCGTCAAGAGCGGGGCGAGTTGCTTGATGTTCGGATTGTCTTTGCCTCCCGGGCCACCGCCATGAAGCAGAATCACGGATGGCCATTGCCGGGAGGCCGAGGCGGCCGGACGGTAGAAATGCGCGTAGACGCGCACGCCCCGCGTGCTCTGGAACGACAGATGCTCCCTCTTCACGCCATCCTTCTCCTCCGTGTCGATGACGCGAAGGTCGAACGGCAGCTTCTTGTCGTACGCGAAAAAATCGAGGTATGTCTGAAAGGTCTGATCGTCGACCGGCCGGGCAAGCCAGGGGTCGTCGGCGGCCTGAACTTGCGCGGTTGCGGGCAGAGCCATCGCGGCACCGGCCACGAGGAGCAGGAGAACGGCCCGACGAAGGCATTTCATTCGGAAGGTTCCTCTCGATTGGAATCAGCGCCCGGCAAGTGGCAGGACGAGCCGGAAGCCGATGGCCTGGTTTGCGAATGCGGGGTCGAATGCTTCAGTGTGAGAGAGTTCGAACATGTAGGCGGGATCCTCCCACGACCCGCCGACCACGGAGCGCAGCGCCGGGTCGGACGCGGGGTCACGCAGCCACTCCCGCACGTTTCCGGCCATGTCGAAGCAGCCGAAAGGGCTCACTCCAAGCGGATAGGACCCGACCGGGCGAGTCCCGACCAACTCGAAGTTCGCGCGGATCTCCGCCGTCTTGACGTCGTTTCCCCAGGGGAACGTCCCGCGGGTGTCGCCGAGCGCGGCACGCCACCACTGTTCCCGGGTGGGGAGTTCCTTTCCAAGCCAGCGCGCGTAGGCGGTTGCCTCGTACCAGGACACGCCGACCACCGGATGATCGCCCTTGCCCTCCGGGAAGTTTCCACCGGACCAGGAGCGCGGGCCTGGGAGGCCGGTCCGGTCCACGAACGCCTGTAACGCCGTGGCCCACTGCGTCGGCCTGCCTTTCACGATCAGGGTCTCCGGCCAGAAGGTCTGTTCCCTGTAGCCGCCCGCTGAAACGAATCTCAGAAAACGCGCGTTGCTGACCTCGTACTTGTCGATCCGGAAGGCCGGGACGGTCGCGCCCGGAGGGGAGACCTCAGATCCCCCTTCATCCACTAGTGCCATGCCGTCGGAGGCGGCAGTCGATGGAAGCAGCTTTCGGACTACCGGCAGATCCTTTCCCGCCTCGATCCGCACGAGAAAATCCACCGGGTTCGTGCGGTCCATGGACAGGCGGACGAGGTACTCTCCGACCACGAGGCGGCGCGCGGTGATCGGAGCAAGGCCGATCGTGACCTCCTGACGGGATGCGAATCCGGCGAGGGGCGGCACGCGCTTCACGGCTACCGTAGCCCCGGGAGGATCACTCACCACAGACAGGGTCCCGGCAACCCTCTTCGCCAGGACAGCGAGCCGCTCATCGCCGAGGTCGAGTCCCTTCTCCTGCAGCAGGCCGGAGACCTCGTCGAGACGCCCGGCCGCGGCCGCGGATTCGAGGCGCTCCGTCATTGCCCGGAACCGCCCGGTCTCCTGCGTCCGCCGGACAAAAAGGCCGGTTGCGATGAGGAGAAGGACGAGGCCCGCGAGCCCACCAGAGAGAAACGCGCGCTTAGCGCGCGGAATGACCGCTCGAACCGGCGGCTCCGCCGGGCTCGAGGCCTCGGCCGGGTCTTGAATCGGCGCTGGACCCGCGGTTACTTCTCCCGCGCGCCGGAGAGGTTCGCCCGGACCCGACGAGGTCTTGTCGAGTTCCGAATCGCTGAGGATCGACCGCAGGTCGAAGGCGAGGTCACGGGCGGCCTGGAGCCGCTCCTCGGGATTCTTTTCGAGACAGCGCCGGACGAGGCGGCTCAATCCGGCGGGGACTTGTTTTCCCGACTCCGAGACGTCGGGGGGATCCTCGTTCATGATCGCGGTCAGGGTTTCGGGCGCCGTCGGGCGGGAAAAGGCGCGGCGTCCTGTCAGCATTTCGTAGAGCACGCACCCCAGAGAAAAAACGTCGCTTCGGGTGTCCGCGAAAGAACCGCGCGCCTGCTCGGGGGACATGTATCCGACGGTGCCCATCAGGATTCCCGGCTCCGTTTTGGGGGGCGTGGTCGGCGCAGAGGTCTGGTCCTGTTGAGAGATCATCGGCGCCAGCCGCGCGAGGCCGAAATCCAGGATCTTCACGCGGCTGTCCCGGGTGATGAAGATGTTGTCGGGCTTCAAGTCCCTGTGGATGACTCCCTTCAGGTGGGCGCCGGCCAGCCCGTCGGCGATCGCCGCTCCGATCTCGACGGCCTTTCGCCACGGAAGAGCAGAGGACGCAATCCGATTTCGCAGCGTCTCCCCTTCGAGCAACTCCGTCACGACGAAAAAGACGCCCTGGTCCATGCCGAGATCATGGATGGCCAGGATGTTTGGATGCGACAGCGCGGCGACAGCCTGGGCCTCGCGCTCGAGACGCGCCAGCGCATCGGGATCCTGGGCGCGGTGTGCCGGCAGGACCTTGACCGCCACTTCCCGCCCGAGTCTCGTGTCCCGAGCCCGGTACACCTCGCCCATCCCGCCCGCGCCGAGCGGGGCGAGGATTTCGTAAGGCCCGAGGCGCGCGCCGGCGGCGAGGGTCATGAAAGCTGCGCGCAGTATAGGAGTGGGTGTCGCCCCAATGACATCATCCGACGAGGAGGTTCACATGCCGCTCGCCATCTCACGCCGCACCTTCGCCGGAACTCTCGGCGCCGCCGCCGGAGCGGCTCTCCTGGACTCCCCGCTCGGCCGCCGCACGGCCGAGGCGGCGACCTCACGCCGGACGCGGCCGCTCGACGCCGTCCTCCTGAACTCGAACGAAAACCCCTACGGCCCGTCCGCGAAGGCTCTCGAGGCCGCGGCGAAGGCGGCCCCGAACCGGTATCCCGACGGGCTCGAGGAGGAAGCCCGCGCGGCGATCGCGGCGCACCACGGCGTCCCGCCGGAGCAGATCCTCCTCGGCTGCGGATCCTCCGAGATTCTCCGCATGGCGGACATGGCCTTCAGCGGCCCCAGCCGGCGGGTCGTCGCCGCCGAGCCGACGTTCGAGGCGGTCCTCATGTTCGCGAAGGTGCTCCACGTCGACGGCGTGAAAGTGCCCCTGACGGCCGACTTCCGCCACGACCTGCCGCGGATGGCGGAGGCCTGCGACGCGTCGACCGGACTCGTCTACGTGTGCAACCCGAACAATCCGACCGGCACGATCGTCTCGGGCGACGAGATGGCGGCCTTCGCCTCGCGGGTGCCGGCCGGAACGACCATTCTCGTCGACGAGGCCTATCACCATTTCGTGGAGGACGGGCGGTACCGCAGCGCGTGCGGGCTGCTCGCCGCGCACGCGAACGTGGTCGTGGCGCGCACGTTCTCGAAAATCTACGGGATGGCCGGCCTGCGTCTCGGTTACGCGATCGGCGCCGAGCCGAAGATCAAGGCGATGGCTCCATTCGCTTCGTGGAGCAACACGAATTCGGCGGTGCTCGCCGCGGCGCTCGAATGTCTCGCCGATCCGGATCGCGTGCCGCGCCAGAAGAAGACCCTGAACGACACGCGCCGCTGGCTCGTTGCCGAGCTCGCGAAGCAGGGCCGGCGCCTGATGCCGTCGGAGACGAACTTCATCATGGTCGACGTGGGCGGCGACGTGGCGCCGGTCATCGAGGCGTTCCGGGCGAGGAAAATCCTCGTCGGACGAAAATTCCCGTCGCTTCCGAACTGGCTGCGGGTCAGCGTCGGGACACGGCCGCAGACGGAGGCGTTCGTCTCGGCGCTCGGCGAAATCGTCCCGGCGAGGGCGGCGGCGGCCTGATCGTGCTCATTTCTTCCTCCCCGCGAGGCCCGTCAGCGCTTCAAACCAGCCGGTGACCAGGTGAAGTTCTCGAATGATGCCCGAGTCGGCGGGCCGAAACACGGCCACGAACCCTTCGCGATCCGTGGCGACGTCGTACCCGCGCACGTTCGGATTTCGAAAGAGCAACTCGGGCGCGGTCGCGCTGAGCTCCTGGCCGGCCGCCCTGCGAACGACGAAGAAGCCGTCGTCCCTGCGGAAAAAGATCTCGCGGCCGTCGCGTGACCACCGGGGGAACCGGCCGCCGCCGGAGGAGATCTGGCTCTTCCGGCCGAGCCGTGGAAAGGCCTGGACGTAGACCTCGGTCACGCCCGCCTCCCTGACGTCGTACGCGAGCCAGCGGCCGTCGGGCGAGAGCGCGGCGTCGACCACCTGCTCGGCGAGGACCCGGCTGGCGGAAGACTTCGGCGCGAGGGGCAAGCTCCAGAGTCCTCTCTCGTCGGGACCGCCGAACGACATGTAGAGCAGCGTCCGGCCGTCCGGCGATACGCAAAGCGGGTGTTTCTCGGCGCCGCCGCTCTTCAGAGTCTCGGGTTCCCCGGCCGAATCCGTTCTTTGCCGGAGGATCGATAGCCCGATTTCACCCTCGCGGCTGGCGCTGAAGAGCACGCTCTCGCCGTCCGGGGCCCAGACCAGGAAGTCCAAACCGGAGACCTTTCCGGTCGGCAGACGGGTTCGCGAGCCTCGCGCGAGATCGTAGACCCAGAGCGAGCCGTCCCACGTTGCGACGGCAAGCCGGCGTCCGTCCGGCGATGGTCGCGCGACGCGCCCGAACGTGTCCGGCTCGAAGGGCAGAGGCTCCATCTCGCCCCTCTTGCCGATTCGGACGAGACGCTGCAATTCGCGTCCGCTGCCGCGCAGATAGCCCGAGGCGTATACGAGCACGCCGTTATCGGACACGGCGAAGGCCCCGGCGGTGTTGCACGACAATGTGACGTCCTTCAGAACGGCGACAGGAGCGCCGGTCGTCCGGCGGCCGGACGGGTCGAAGCGTGCCGCCAGAAGAGTTCCGTCCGGTTGCAGAAAGAGAAGGTGGCCCGTCGGGACGAAGCGGGAAAAAACCGCCTCCACGCCAAGGTCAGAAAGCTCGCGGCTCTCGAGGTCGAGCACGGCCGCATGTCCCCAGAGCGAGGCATCGCCGTCGCTCACGAGAACGGTTTTCCCGCCCGGAAGAATCTGTGGCCACGCGAGGTCGCGCGGCCCTTCTTTCGATCCCGTCCGGACCCTCTCGGCTACGGGGACGGGGTGCCCACCCTCGGCCGATACCTTCGAGAGCGGGACCGGCTGCTGCCCGACGAAGAAGATCGAGCCGTCGTCCGCCCAGGTTGCTCCGACGTAGTCCGAGATTTCGCAGATCTCCTGGGTCAGGCCGGTCGAAAGGGAGAATTTCCTGAGCTGGCCGGTCGCCCCGGCACTCGTGGTCCCCACGGCGGCAGGGGAGACGTCCACCGCGAAGAGAACCCAACCCCCGTCCGGCGAGAAAACCGGTCCCTCGGCCGTCTCGCTCATCGGCACGAGCTGCGCCTCTCCGCGATCGAGGTGATGAACGTAGAGTTGCTGCACGCTGCCGTCCTTCTCCGCAACGAAGGCGAGCGAGCGTCCATCGCGGGAGAGTGCGAGGACCGGGGACGCCCAGCCGGAGAGACGCGTTCCCGGCGGGAGCGGAACGATCGAGTGCACGGGCGCGGCGGTCGTCTCCCGCGGGGCGCGAGCGCGCAGCGCGAGGGCCCCCGCCGCGGCCGCGAACGCGGCCGCAATCGCCCAGGCAATCCAGAGAATTCTCTTGTTCCCGCCCTCACGACTCGCCTGTTCTGCGCTTGCTACGGAGGGGCTTGGCACCGCTTGTTCTTCTTCGAAGGGTAATTGGCCGGCGGAGCTCGACGAGGCGCCGATCTCCTCCTCGAGGGCGATGCGCGCGTCCCCGATATCGCGCAGGCGCTGCTTGACGTCGCGCTGGAGGCATCTGCGTAGCAGCTCTCTCACCTTCGAAGAAACCGGCGCGCGAAGCGCGCTCCAATCCGGCTCTTTCATGAGGACCGCCGCGAGCGTGTCCGAGACGGTCTCCCCCTCGAAGGCCCGCTTCCCCGCCAGCATCTCGTAAAGCACGCAGCCGAACGCCCAGACGTCCGTCCGCTTGTCGAGCGGCTTGCCGCGCGCCTGCTCGGGCGACATGTACGCCGCGGTTCCGAGGATCGTTCCCGCTGCCGTGGCCCGCGCCGTCAGCGTCGGCGAGTGCGTGACGGACGGCGCCGAGCCCGTCGCCTCGAAGATCTTCGCGAGGCCGAAGTCGAGGAGCTTGACGCGTCCCTCGTGCGTGACCTTCACGTTCGCGGGCTTGAGGTCGCGGTGGACGATGTCTTTTTCGTGCGCCGCTTCCAGCGCTTCGGCGATTTGGCGGGCGTAAGAAAGAGATTCTTCGAGTGGAAGAGCGCCAGCGGCGATCCTTTGGTCGAGACCTTCGCCTTCGACCAGCTCCATCACAAGAAGATGGCGTGTCACACCGGCGGCACCCGAAGAGAAAGGAGAGCCGGGGATTTCTTCGAAGGAATGGATGGCGGCGATGCCCGGATGATTGAGGCTTGCCAGAAGGCGCGCTTCTCTTTCGAAGCGAATTCTCCTTTCTTCATCTTCGAAGAACTCTTGCGGCAGGACCTTGACCGCGACGTCTCTCGCGAGGCGCGGGTCCCTCGCCCGGTAGACCTCTCCCATCCCTCCCGCGCCGAGGGCGGAAAGCACCTCATAGGGCCCTAACCGCGATCCCGCTGCAATCACCGGCGCGCGAAGTCTAGCGCCGCGCGCGAGTGCCGCATGTACGGCAGGCATAGAATCTTCGCTTGGCGGCGAGGTTTCGTTCGGGAGGAACCGGCATGACGGAGAGCCAGGAGCCCGAGGACTCCTCGAGTGCCGGCGTTCCCCTCTGTGTCGATCTCGACGGGACATTGATCCGGAGCGATCTGCTCTATGAAGGCCTGGCGCGGCTTTCGAAAGAGGGGTTCTTCCCGCTGATCCGGGCCACGTTCTGGCTGTCGAAAGGCAGGGCCGGCTTCAAGAGAGAGGTCGCGAGCCGCGTCGCGCTCGAACCTTCCTCGCTCCCGTACGACGAGCGCCTAATCGAATTCCTCCGACGGGAGAAGAGCCGTGGCCGGCGCCTCGTCCTCGTCACCGCCTCCGACCTTCGGTGGGCGGAGCAGGTCGCCGCCCACCTCGGGCTCTTCGACGAGGTGATGGGAAGCGACGGTTCGACGAACCTCGAGGGCGAGACGAAGGCGCGCGAGCTCGTGGCGCGCTTCGGCGATCGGGGTTTCGACTACGCGGGAAACGGGCCGGCAGACCTTCCCGTCTGGAAGAAGGCGCGACGGGCCATCGCCGTCAACGCGCCGCCGGCGATCGAGAGAGGCCTCGAGCAGGACGGGAATCTGGCGGAGGCGTTCCCGCTTCCTCCCTTGACCCTGGCGACCCTCGTCCAGGCGATCCGGGTTCGCCATTGGATCAAGAACCTCCTCGTCTTCATTCCGATCATCACCGCCCACAAGCTGCAGGATGCCGGCATCCTGCTGGCGGGCGGTCTTGCCTTTGCGGCCATCTCACTCTGCGCGTCGAGCATCTACCTGATCAACGACCTTCTCGATCTGGATTCCGACCGCGTGCATCCCGACAAGCGCGGAAGGCCCCTCGCGAGCGGCCGCCTGCCGATCCCCCTCGCCGTCGTTCTTTCGCTGGCCCTGATGGCCGCGGGGATTGCGATCTCCCTGACGCTTCCGGCGGATTCGGTGAAGCTCGTCGGCGTCTACCTGATCGCGACGACCGCCTATTCCTTCTTCCTGAAGCGCCGGGTGCTCCTCGACGTCTTCACGCTGTCGTTTCTCTACACGCTTCGCGTTCTTCTCGGAGGCGCCGCGACGGGCCTGCTCCTGTCTCCGTGGTTTCTCGCGTTCTCGGTGTTCACGTTCCTGAGTCTCGCGTTCTGCAAAAGGGCCTCCGAGCTCGTGCGGCTGAAGAGATCCGACGCGATCGAGGCCCACGGGCGGGCGTACTTCACGTGGGATCACCTGGTCGTGCAGACCTGCGGCATCACGAGCGCGTACCTGGCCGCGATCGTCCTCGCGCTCTACCTTCAGAGCGACACCGTGAGGCGTTTCTACGTGAGCCCGGCGTGGCTCTGGCTCCTCGTGCCCGTCTTCCTCTACTGGATCAGCAGGATCTGGGTGCTCGTCAACCGGGGCGAGATGGACGAAGACCCGGTTCTGTTCGCCACGCGGGACCGCATCACGTACCTGACCGCGCTGATCAGCGCGGCCGTGCTCGTGCTCGCCACGTACGGGCCGTTCAACCTGCCCGGGGTCCAGCCGTGACCCGCGCCGCGGGGTCACGGCTTTCCCTCGCCGCGGGGAACCGGCGGTGAGCGCGCGCCCCCTGCTCTTTTTCGACCTCGACGACACACTCGTCGATCATCACGCGGCCGAGGAGGGCGCTCATCGTGAGACGTACGCGTCTCACGCTTCGCTCTTCGGAGGCGTGGCGTTCGAGGACTGGCTCGCCACCTATCGCCGGAACAACCTGCGCCTTTGGAGTGCCTACGGAAAGGGCGAGATCGACCGGCCGACGCTCGCCGCGCGGCGCTTCGCGCTGCCGCTCGCCGATCTGGGTCTCGACGCCGCGGGCGGCGCCGCAGCGAGCGCGTTCTACATAGGCGCGTACAGCCGAAGCTGGCGGCTCATCGAGGGCGCCGAGGACGTGCTGGAGCATGCGTCGCGGCTGGGCGTCGTGGGCATCCTCTCGAACGGCTTCCGCCAGACGCAGCGGGCGAAGATCGCGCGCTTCGGCCTCGATCGCTGGGCGCGGCACGTGGTCCTGTCGGAGGACGTCGGAGCGATGAAGCCGTCCCGGGCGATCTTCGACGCCGCGTGGCAGGCGGCGGGAGGAGACGCGTGCCGCCGCGTCTACGTGGGCGATTCGTTCGCGACGGACGTCCTGGGCGCAAAGGGCGCGGGCTGGTTCCCGATCCTCTTCGACCGGCACGGCCAAGGGGCGCCCGAGCCCGTCGTCTTCGTGACGCGGCTGGCCGATCTCAAGCCGCTGTTCTAGACGAGAGAGCGCCGCTATCGGCTGCTCCGGCCGGGGGTCGAGGGCGGCGTCATCGCGGAGGGGAGCGTCTTCTTCATGGCGGCAATCACCGGTTCGTTGCCCGCCGGCGGCTGGAAGCCGTGATGGGTGAGGATGTGCCAGAGCCGCCCGACGACCGCCTCGGACACCAGCGGCTTGGCCATCACGTCGGTCGCTCCCGTCTGGATCGCGAACGCGAAGTGGCTGCGGTCGAGGCGCGCCGCGGTGAGGACCACGGGCAGCGCGGTCGTCGCGGCCTGCGCCTTGATGACGCGCGTGACGTCGAAGCCGTCCATTCCGGGCAGCCCGATGTCCATGAGGACGAGATCGACGGTGTCCTTGAGCAGCAGCTCGAGCGCTTCGGGACCGTTCTTGGCCTCGAGCGTGCGGCAGCCGTGCCGGCCGAGCACGTCGGAGAGGCGCTTGCGCTCCTTCGTGTCCCCTTCGACGATGAGGACGACGGGGGGGCGGTGCTTCACCTCGACGGGCGTCGCGCCCGAGCTGATCGGCAGCATGGGCGTCGGCAGGGCGGGCGTCGCCATCGACCCGGGCTCGGGATGCGTCCCCAGGCTCGCGGGCGTCTCGACCGGCATTCCCGGCGCGCTCGGAGTCGAGGCGGTCGAGACGGGAATGGCGGTGTGGGGAGCCGACACGGCCGCGACCTGGCCGGACTCGAAAGGATGAAGCATCGCGAGCTCGGCCTCGAGATCGGCCGCCGAGGCGAAGCGTGCGTCCGGGTTCTTCGCGAGCGCCTTGTAGACGATGGCGATGAGCTCGGGCGAGACGCCCGTCGCCTTGCGCAGGTCGTCGGGCGCCGGCTCCGACACGTGCTTCATCGCGATCACGAGAGGCGATTCACCGTCGTAGGGAACCTTGCCCGTCAGGATCTCGAAAGCCATGATGCCGATGGAGTAGACGTCGCTGCGCGCGT
Organism: Thermoanaerobaculia bacterium; assembly: GCA_041495865.1. Lineage (GTDB taxonomy): Bacteria > Acidobacteriota > Thermoanaerobaculia > UBA5066 > UBA5066 > Fen-183. The sequence goes on from JBGQDL010000006.1 coordinate 32,333, forward strand.
CCGTGGATCGTCCGAGCGCCTGCTCGGGCGACATGTAATGGGGCGTTCCCACCATGACGCTGTCGAGCGTGAGCTGCTCGTTCGTCTTCCCGCGTGCGAGGCCGAAGTCGAGAATAGCGACGGCCCCGTTGTCCTCGACCATGACGTTCTGCGACTTGAGGTCGCGATGAATGATGCCGAGCTTGTGCGCCGCCTCGGTTCCGAGGGCGATCTGCCGGAGGATCGAGATCGCGCGCGCCTGCGGCAGCTTTCCCTCGAGCTGGATGATCGTCCTGAGGTCCTTGCCCGGGACGTATTCCATCGTGATGAAGGGGAAATCGCCGCTCATCCCGAAGTCGTGGATGCGGGCCACGTTCGGGTGCTTGATCTTCCGGTTGAGATTGATCTCGCGCTTGAAGCGCAGGAGGAGCTGCTGGTCGTCGGTCTCCCAGTCGGGGGAAAGCACCTTGATGGCGACGACGTCGTCGAGGTCCAGATCCTGTGCCTTGAAGATGATCCCCATGCCGCCGCGCCCGACGGTCTCCTGCCATCGGTAGCGGGTCAGTCCCTCGAAAAAGCGCTGGCGAAGCCGTTCCAGGTTCATGCGTTCGTGCCGACAGGGCAGTCTGACGCCGTAGGGTAGCAACTTCGGAGCCGGCTCGCGCAGGAGTGGTCCGGCCTCCGCGGATGACCTGTGGCGGTTCGAGGTAATCCTCCTCCGGCACGAATGCGTCCGACTCTCATCTGCGGAGGATTTGACCATGAGCCCGCTCTCTCGCCGATCAGTCGCCGCGCTCGCCGTCTTCGCGACTTTTCTTCCCTCGGGCCTGCGCGCCCGCCCATCCGAGGACCCGGACTCTCCTCCTAACCTGCGGAATCAAAATGGCTTGTCCGATTCGATCGGGTCCGCGTCAGCCGCCGATTGCGCCTTCGTGGTCTCGCACGCCGACCCGGACGGGCGGCTGCGCCGCGCCGAAGTGTCGCGCGTCACACGGGCTTTCTCCGCCGGGCACCCGGCGGCGGTGGCCTCCCCCGGATTCTCGACGGGCGTCGTCCGTCACGCCCGGCGGGTCAACGTGAATTACGTCGATGACGAGATCTTCGGTTCGATGGGCAGCGCCGGGGTGACGCCCGCGCCGCCCTCCTCACATGCGGAATTCCTCCGCCGCGTCACCCTGGATCTCACGGGCCGCATTCCGGACGCATCCACGGTCACGGCGTTTCTGGCGGATCCCTCCTTTGACAAGCGCAGCCGGATGATCGACTCGCTCCTCGCCTCGGATGCGTTCGTCGACCGGTGGACTTTCTTTTACGACGAGATGTTCCGGAACACGGCGTTCGCGTCCAGCGGCCGTCTCTATCCCGCCGGCCGCAACGCGTGGCATGCGTACTTTCAGGACGCCGTGCGCTCGCACAAGCCCTGGGACGTGATGGCGCGGGAGCTGATCGCGTCAGAGGGCGACACGACCAGCACGGGTCCGGCGAACTTCATCGCGCGCGGAATCCAGACGAACGGCCCCGCGCAGGACACTCCCGACAACCTCGCGGCATCGACGGGCACGATCTTCCTGGGAGAAGGCGCGATGTTCTGCACGTCGTGCCACAACGGTCTCGCGCATCTCGACTCGATCAATCTCTGGGGCTCGACCGTGCGCAGGCAGGACTTCTGGGGGATCTCGTCGTTCTATTCCCGCGTCTCGATCACGCGTCACGCGACCGGGCAGCAGAACGTCGCTTTCTACACCGTCGGCGACCGAGCCGCCGGGAACTACGCGCTCGACACGACGACGGGAAACAAGACGGACCGCACGAGCGCGTATTACACGACGATTCCGCCCGGCATGACGTCGATCGATCCGGCGTATCTGAAAACGCCACTGAACCCGCAAGGTGGCGTGCCCGCGAGCGGTGAGAGCTACCGCCGGGCCCTCGGGAGGATCGTCACCGCCGACCCGCAGTTCGCCCGTGCGGCCGTTAACACTCTCTGGAGGGAGCTCTTCAAGCTCGGCATCGTGGAGCCGGCGGACTCGTTCGATCTCCTGAGGCAGGACCCCCTCAGCCCGCCTCCCGGCGCGTGGACGATTCAGCCGACGCACCCGAACCTCCTGACGAAGCTCGCACAGGACTACGCCGGGCATGGCTATGACTTGCGTTACGTCCTCGGCGTGATGGCGAAGTCGAGCGCCTACCAGCTCTCCTCCTTCTACGAAGGCACCTGGAGCGAGGCGTATACGCCGTACTTCGCGCGCCATTTCGCGCGGCGGATGACGGCCGAGGAGACGTTCGACGCGATCACGAAAGCCACAAACGTGGCGGCGAGCCTTCCGGTCACAGGAGCCTCGAACGTCGCGTGGGCGATGCAGCTTCCCGACGTGCAGGAGCCCGGCGCCCGGGCCGTGGCCGGCAACTTCCTGAACACGTTTCTCCGCGGCGACCGCGACGGCGACGCGCGCTCGAACACGTTCTCGACCGCGCAGTCGCTCCTTCTCCTGAACGGCGCGACGGTCACGTCGCGCATCAAGAGCGGCGCGTCCGGCTCGGCGGTGAACAAGCTCATCGCGGCGAACGCGACGCCCGCACAGATCGTGACGTCGCTCTACGTTTCGACTCTCTCCCGCAATCCGTCGCCTTCGGAGCTCGCCGCGGGCGTCGCGCTCTTCTCCTCCACTCCGGGTGAATCCAGGGCCCAGATCGCCGAAGACCTGCAGTTTGCGCTCCTCAACAAGCTCGACTTTTTCTACAACTACTGAGGCGTGCCATGAAATCGCTCCTCCCGAGCCTCCCGACTCCCGGCGCCACGCCGTACAACGGGCGCGAGCTCTCGCGTCGCGGCTTTCTTCAGCTCGGGACCGGCGGCATCGTGGCGTCGTGGTTCCTGAAGTCCCCGGCCGCGGCCTGGGCGGCGACCTCCGCGCGGGTCACGCCGCGCAACACCGCGCGAAACGTCATCTTCGTGTTCCTCCCGGGCGCCCCGAGCCAGATCGACACGTGGGACCTCAAGGAAGGCGGGTGGACGCCGGCCGACTTCGCTCCGGCCAGCTTCGGCGCCGGGCTGCGGTTTCCGGCGGGCCTGCTTCCGAACATCGCGCAGCACCTCGGGGACATCGCGATCCTGAGATCCGTCAGGGCCTCGGCGCTCGTGCACGGCCTTTCCCAGACGTGGCTCCAGATCTCGCGCAACCCGACGGGCGCGACTGGCTCCGAGGCGCCCAACATGGGATCGATCGCGGCGCTCGAGCTGGACGGCCAGAAGGGACCTCAGGACATCCTTCCATCGTTCATCTCACTCAACACGCAGGCCGGCCTTTCGGGCGCGGGCTACTTCCCGTCCACGTTCTCGCCGTTCGTCGTCCAGCCGACGGCGACGGGCCTTCCGAGCCTGACGCACCCGGACGGAGCGACCCGCTTCTCGAACCGGTGGAACGACCTGCAGCAGCTCGATGCCGCTCTCCGCAACGGCCAGCCCCTCGGCAAGGACGCGGCCGACGCGGTGGGCTTTTACAACCAGGCAAAGGTCCTCGTGGACAGCCCGGAAGTGGACAAGCTGTTTTCGTTCTCGGCGGCGGATGCGGCGCGATACGGAGACTCCGCCTTCGGAAACGGCTGTCTCGTGGCCAGGCAGCTTCTCGGGGGCGAACGGGGCGCGCGCTTCATCATGGTCACGGTCGGCGGCTGGGACATGCACAGCAACATCTACGACAAAGCTGCCGGCACGAACATCTACACGCAGACGGCCCAGCTCGACCCGGCCCTCGGGAGCCTGATCGCCGACCTCAAGGCGACGTCGGGCAAGACCGCCGGCAGAACCCTGCTCGACGAGACGCTCGTCGTCGTCGCCGCCGAGTTCGGGCGCACGGTGGGAGCGCTCAACGGCCAGCGCGGGCGCGATCACTTCGCGATCAACAGCGTGCTTTTCGCCGGCGGAGGCGTGAAGGGCGGGCAGGTCATCGGCGCCACGGACGCGGCGGGTGCCGCGATCATGGATTCGGGCGTCTCCGGGCGGACGGAGCTTCGCGCCGAGGACATCGCCTGCACCGTCTATTCGGCGCTCGGCATCGACTGGACGACCGAGCGGCACGACGATCCGCTCGGGCGCGGATTCGAGTACGTGCCCTACGCGAAGGACGGCGTTTACGCGCCGATCGACCGGCTGTTCGGCTGACGCCGCTGGCCTAGAATCCGGCGCGTGACGGTGCCGCAGCCGATGCTCGCGACCCGTGTGGACGCCCCGTTCACGCGCGCGGGCTGGATGTTCGAGCCCAAGTACGACGGATGGCGCGTCCTCGCGCGTCGCCAGGGCGGCCGTGTCTCGCTCTTCTCGAGGAATGGCGTCGACCTGACGCGGGAGGAGCCGCGCATCGCGGCGGCCCTTGCGGCGCTTCCGGGAGGAGACTTCGTCGTGGACGGCGAGCTCGTCGTGTTCGGGAAGAGCGGCGTTCCGGAGTTCTCTCTTCTCCAGAAGCGAGGCGAGAAGGGCGCCCGTCCCGCGAACCTCGTCCTCTTCGACTGCCTGGAGAGGGACGGAGCAAGACTGGTCTCCCGTTCGCTCTCCGAGCGGCGTCGAGCGCTCGAATCGCTCACCGGCCGCCGGCCGAAGAAGCCTTTGGCCCTCGCGGCGCGACTGGGCGCCGATGGAGAGGAGGCGTACCGGCGCGCGAGGGCGGAGGGCTGGGAGGGCATCGTCGGGAAGGACCTTGCCTCGACCTACGAAACGGGGCGCCGGTCGCTGCGCTGGCTCAAGGTGAAGGCGCGGCGCGAGGCCGAATTCGTGATCGGTGGCTTCACGCTGCCGCGCGGCGGGCGCCTTCACTTCGGGGCCCTCCTCGTCGGGCTCTACGAGGGGGAGGCGTTGCGGTTCTGCGGAGCGGTTGGAACGGGCTTTTCCGAGAAGACGCTGCTCGACCTCCTCGAAGGGCTCTCGCCCCTCACCCGCGAAACCTGCCCGTTCGCGGCGCGACCGAAGGAGGCGAAGGACCCCGAGTGGGTCGAGCCACGCCTCGTCGCGCAGGTCGCCTACGCCGAATGGACGGCCGACGGGCGGCTGAGACAGCCTGCCTTCCTCGGCCTCAGACGCGACAAGACGCCGCGGGAGTGCCGCTGGGAAGAGCGGGAAACCTGAGCGTCGTCCGCGCGATCAGTAGGGGTAGGGGTTCATGTTCGATGACACCATGATGTCCTCGAGCACGTAGTTCGAGCCACCCGCATTGCCGACGACGAGCCCCGCCGTGAACGTGCCGGCTACGTTGTACATGTGACGGACGACGCTGAGTCCGGACGTGTCGTATGTGCCGTCGCCGAATGACCAGAAGCGGTTGGCGGGGGAGTTCGTTGACGTGTCGGTGAACGTCACCTCCTGGCCCATGATGGGGTTGTAGGAGGAGACCGTGTAGTTGGCCACGGGAGCTTTGGGACCGGCGGGGGCGATGGAGGGCTCGGGAGACATCATGACGGCGAACGGGTCCCCCGAGCCGTTGTTGATGACGGACGCGAACACGAGGATGGGCTGGTCGCTCGTGAACTCCATCCAGAGGTTCGTGTCGTTCGTGCCGGCGACCCCGGGAAACGCTCCGGTGTCGTCGATCCTCTTCTGCACGAGGCCGTTCGGGCCGACCGAGAACGTGCCGTTCGAGAGATGCGTCCCGTCGCCCCTGCGGATCGTCACGGTCACGCTCGCGGCCGTCGCGCCCGGGTTCATGAAGTCGAGGTTGCTCCGGTAGCCCGTCGCCGGATCGGCGCTGGCGGCGAGCTGCACGAGCGTGCCGGCCTTCAGGGCCTGCCCGGCATCGATGCCGGGCAGGCCCTGGCCGGACTTGGAACCGGCGTTGCCGCAGGCGTTGACGTTGTTCACGCCCGAAGAGACGAGGAGCGTGCCCGCCGTCTGAAAGCGGATGGGTCCGAAGGCGCCGATCGACTGTCCGAAGAGACTCTGAAGCACGTTGTCGTACGAAAGCTGCTGCCTCGGGCCGATCGTGACCACGGGCATCGGCACCGTGGCGACGACGTTTCCGCCCGCGTCGGAGCGATAGAAGATCGGCGTGAAATCGACGGGGGAGGAGGTCGGGTTGAAGACACGAACGTCGGAGTGAAACTCCGCGTTGATGCCTGTCGAGAACGCCGACGACGGGACGATGACGTCCGCCGGGAGGGCAGGCCGGGCGACAAGCGCGGCGAGGACGGCGGTCGATGTGGCGAGAACGCGGAGACGAGCGCTCATGAAGGAACCCCTTTCGCACAACGAGATGTCAAGTCCCGGCGAGTGGTGCCGGTGAGATTGATTCTCTTACGCATCCCGGCGCAATGGAAGGGTAAAGAACGATGACGTTGCCGTTACACTTAAGGCGTGAGCTTCTGGGGGGGTCGCCGCGTCCTCGTCACCGGAAGCGGCGGGTTTCTGGGCCGCGCGCTCCTTTCGAGGCTCGCGCGAAGCGAGCCGGCGGCGCTCCTCGCGCCCCGCGCCTCGGAGCTCGACCTCCGCGAGCGCGACGCCGTGCGGGCGTACCTCACGCACGAAAAGCCGGACCTCATCGTCCACGCGGCCGCGGTCGTCGGAGGCATCGGCGCGAACAGCGCGCATCCGGGCCTCTTCTTTTACGAGAACGCGATCATGGGAATCCAGCTCATCGAAGAGGCGCGGCGCGCGGGCATCGGGAAGCTCGTCTGCCTCGGGACGATCTGCGCCTATCCGAAGCACACACCCGTGCCGTTTCGCGAGGACGACCTGTGGAACGGCTATCCGGAGGAGACGAACGCGCCCTACGGCCTTGCGAAGAAGATGCTTCTCGTTCAGCTTCAGGCCTACCGCGAGGAGTACGGCTTTCCGGGGATCTACCTCCTGCCCGTGAACCTCTACGGGCCGGGAGACCATTTCGACCTCGAGACGTCGCACGTCATTCCCGCGATGATCCGCAAATTCCTCGAGGCCCGCGAGGCAGGAGCGCGCGAAGTGGTGCTGTGGGGCGACGGCTCGCCGACGCGCGAGTTCCTCTACGTGGAGGACGCCGCCGAAGGGATTCTCTCCGCCGCGGAGCAGTACGACGGCGCAGCGCCGGTCAACCTCGGCTCGGGCGAGGAGATCTCCATTCGGGATCTCGGGGCCCTGGTCGCGCGTGAGACGGGATTCCCGGGAGCGATCCGTTGGGACACGTCGCGTCCCAACGGACAGCCGAGGCGGAAGCTCGACGTGACGCGGGCCAGGCGGCTTTTCGGCTGGCAAGCGCACGTCCCCCTCGACGAGGGCCTCCGCCGGACGATCGCCTGGTACAAAGCGCACGCCGGAACCGTCTGATCGGGCGCCCCCGCCATCGCGGACTTTCGTCGGTTTCCTGATCACAGAAGCGACACAATTTGGTCGTAGACGACCATTCGTGCCCGCTCCGAAGTGCTTCCCAGAAGGGTGGAATTCATGTGTAACTATCAGAATACAATATGTTTACTCTGTATGATGACATGAGTTCTCAGAATCGAAATAATATGGCACCTATAGTGCTAGCAACTGTGTCAGTGAGACATCACTGACACAGTTCCGAAGAGCGGCGGCGCGGCTTCGGGTGTCAACCGAAAAACGAAGAGGAACGAAAAAAAGGAGAGTCCCATGAGAAAGACACTCGTCCCGATCGCCCTGGCCTTCGCCCTCATCGCGGTCGCCCCGGCCGCCTTCGCGGGCTCCAATAACAGCACGCTCACCGTGAATTCAAGCGTCGCGGCAAACTGCACGATCACGAGTGCGTCTCTGGACTTCCCCGCGTACGACGTCCTTGGGGTAAATGCTGCGAGCCCGCTCAACGCCTCGACGACGATGGACGTGGCCTGCACGAGGGGCCTCAACCCACAGGTCGGTTTCGCAGCGGCCGGCGGCACGATCACCGGCGGCGGCGGCTCGCTGAACTACACGCTCTGGCAGGATAACGGCCATTCGATCGCCTTCGGTCCCTCCGGGGCCGGACTCAAGTCGCTGGGTGCTGCCCCCACGAAGGCCCCGCGTTCGTTCACCATCTTCGGTGAGATTCCAGCGGGACAGGACGTCCCGGCCGCGGCCCTTTACACCGGCACGATCCAGGCCATCGTCAACTTCTGAACCTCTTCCTCCGAACTGACGCCGCCCACGGGTCCCCGATCCGCCGGGCGGCGTCTTTCTGAAGGCCGAAACGAGGACCGCATCCAGCCAGAGGTGACCGAAAGGAGGTCCGACCCGTGAAACCAGCGCTCGCCATCGCCTTCGCCGCCGCCCTCCTCGAGGCCGGCCCGCTTGCCGGAGCAAGCGCGACGGCGAGCCTGAGCGTATCGGTCACGGTCTCCAGCAACTGCCAGATCTCCGCCTCCTCCGTCGCGTTCGGCACGTACGACCCAGTGCTCGCGAACTTCGCGGCGCCCGTGACGGGAACCGGAGGCGTCACGATTACGTGTACGCGGGGAACGTCGGCGTCGCTCACGCTCGGCCCCGGGTCGAACGCGTCCGGCTCGACTCGTCGGATGCGGGGCGGCGGGACCGGCTTCATCGCCTATGAGCTCTACAAGCCGGCTTCCGAAAGCCCGGGCGCGCCGTGCAGCTTCGCGTCCCCGAGGGTGTGGGGAGCGGCCGGCGACGGTGTCTTCACGCCCCCTTCCGCCCCCAGCCGGGACCCCAGGTCGTACAATGTCTGCGGCCGCATTCCAGAAGCTCAGGACGTTCTCGCCGCCACCTACTTCGATGCGGTCGTGGCAACGGCTAACTTCTGAGAAGAGGGGGCTCGGTCGTGGACTCAGGTTTTTCAGCCTTGCAATGGCGGCTTCGCGCGGCGGGGCTCGCCCTTCTCGTTTTTTTCGTGGCTCTTCCGGCCGCCGCTGCCACGTTCAAGGTTTCGCCCATCCAGATCTACCTGTCTGCCCGCAAGACCACCGAGCTTCTCGCGGTCGAGAACCAGAGCTCGGAGAGCGTGCGCCTCCAGGTGACCGCGTTCGGCTGGGACCAGAGTCCCCGTGGCGAGATCGCTCTTTCGCCGACGGAGGACGTCGTCTTCTTCCCGGCGCTCCTGACCCTCGAGCCGGGGAAGGAACGGAAGATCCGGATCGGCGTCTCGAAGCCGGTGGGAGCGGTCGAGAGGACGTACCGAGTGTTCGTCGAGGAGCTTCCCCCCCTCGAGAAACCGTCCGAAGTCGGAAACCGTTCCGAGGTCAAGGTCCTGACGCGCTTCGGAGTCCCGATCTTCGTCCAGCCGGCGAAGCTCACCAGGAGCGGAGCGATCGAAAACGCGAAACTGGAATCCGGCACCGTGAAGTTTCAGGTGAAGAACACGGGCAACGCGGCGTTTTCCCTCCTTTCGGTGCGCGCTTCAGGGGCGGGCGCCGACGGCAGCCAGACTTTCGAGACTCAGGCGGCAGGCTGGTACGTCCTCGCCGGGGGCGAACGCGTGTACGAGATCGCCGTTCCGGCAGCCGACTGCCGGCGGACGAAGACGATTTCCCTCGAGGCGAAGACCGAGCGCGACGCATGGAAAGCGTCCCTAGCCGTGGCGCCGGAGGCGTGCGAGCCGGCGCCGCGCTGAGAGGGGCGTCCCATGCGCTCCGCCTGCTCGTGAGAGCGCGATGTCTCCTCCTCCTCCTCGACCTCATGTTCGCGGCGGCGGGGAGCGCTCGTGAGACGTCGACGCCCTCGCAGACCAAGGCCGTGCCTTTCCCCACCAGGGACTCGAAGGGTCACGAGGGAGCGTACGTGCTGCAACTCGCTTCCTATAAGGTGCGCGAAAAGGCGGAGGCCGACGCGGCCGCCTTCGCGAAGAGATACCGACACCCCGCTTACGCGGCGGAGGCCAGCCTCGGGGATCGGGGCATCTGGTACCGGGTCGTTCTGGGGGGATTCAAGACGGCCGAAGAGGCGCTCGCTTTCCGCAATCAGCTCCTCGCGCAGCTTACGCGAGAAGTTGGGCTCGTCTACCGGATCGAGGCGACGCCTTCGGCCGGGAGCGCCAGCGTGCCGACGCCGATGCGATCCGCCGCCGCTTCGCCGGCCGCCCTCGCGCCTGTTCACAGAGCGCCGGACGAGAAACCGGCGCCTCGCATCCCGCAGAAACCGGTTCCGCAGCCCGCGGCGACCTCGGCGGCGGCGAAGGCCGTCGTTCCACTCTCCGTCAACACCGTGCCGAAGGGCGACGTGCTCGCGGTTCTCGCGGGCGAAGACGTCCTTCTCCGGGCGCGCGACCTCTCGGCGGCCGGCGTGAGCGGTTTCGCGGGGCGCCGCGAACCACGCGACGGGGAGGAATGGGTTTCGCTCGCTTCCCTTGCCCCCGGCGTCTCCTACCGGCTCGATCCGGAGAACGTGACACTCTCCGTGACCGTTCCTCCGACGTGGCTCGCTGGGCAGGCTTTCGACCTCGCGATGCCGCAGCCCCCGGGCCTCGTCTTCCTCTCGAGTCCGAGCCTGTTCGCGAACTACGCCGTCAACGTCACGGACCTGAAGACGTGGAACGCGTTCGGCGAGGCGGGACTGAGCCTCGGTGAAGACCTTTTCTACAGCGCGGTACTGCGATCGGAGGACGGAAGCGTCGTCCGCGGCCTCACGAACGTCACGCACGACGACCGCGCGCGGCTCGTCAGATGGGTCGCAGGGGATTCCTTCGCCGCGGCGGGAGGCGTCGGGGGCTCGCTTTTTCTCGGCGGCCTCGGCGTCTCGCGCAGCTTCGACCTCGATCCCTACTTCTCCCGCTACCCCTCGTTCGCGCTTACGGGCGCGGCGACGACGCCGTCCACGGTCGACGTATACGTCAACGGCAACATCGTCAAGCGCGAGGCGATCGGGCCGGGCACGTTCCAGCTCTCGAACATTCTCCTCCCGGCCGGCAGCGGCACGACACGCGTCGTCGTGCGGGACGTGTTCGGACAGGAGCGGGAGATCACGAACGGCTTCTATGCGTCGAGCGCCGTCCTCGCGAAGGGCCTGTCGGAGTTCACGTACAACCTCGGGTTTCGAAGGGACAACCTCGCGACGGAGAGCTGGGATTACGGCTCGCTCTCGTTCCTCGGCCGCCACCGCTACGGCTTCTCGGACTCGCTGACCGCCGAGCTGCGCCTCGAAGCCGACGATCATCTCGTGAGCGGGGGTCCCGGATTCGCGTGGCGGCTTCCGGTCGGCGAGATCGAGGGGTTCGTCGCGGCAAGCCGCCAGAGCGGCCTCAGCGGTGGCGCCGCGTCGCTCTCGTATCGCTACGTCGGACGGCCCGTGAACTACGGCGTCTTCGCCCGCGCGCTCAGCCCCCACTATGCGGCGCTCGGCCTTTCTGCCGACCAGGACCGGCCGCGCTGGGACGGGAATGCCGTCGTCGGAGTCCAGCTCGGACGGCTCGCGAGCCTCACGCTCCAGTACACCGGAACCGTTTCGCGCGACACACCGTCTTCCCAGCGAGTGTCGCTGTCGGGCTCTTCGAGCCCGACCCGCGACCTCACCCTCATCCTCTCCTTCGCGCGCGTCTTCCAGGGGTCGACGCAGGGAGACGAGGCTTTCGTCGGGCTGAGCTACTTTCTCGGCCGGAACACGACCGCGCTCGCCTCGTACAGCCATCAGGACGGCCAGAACACGGGGTCGATCGACGTCCAGAAATCGCTGCCGGTCGGCACGGGCTTCGGGTATCGCTTAAGTGGAACGACCGGGGACGGGCCCGGCAGCGCGAGCGGCCTCGTCCAGTACAACGCGCGCTTCGGCCGCTACGAGTCTTCGGTCCTGCGCCTCGGCGGCGAGACGTCGTCGACGCTCAGCGCGTCCGGGGGAATCGTCGCGCTCGGCGGAACGGTGATTCCGACACGGCCCGTCGTCGACAGCTTCGCGCTCATCCGCGTGCCCGGCCTCTCGGGCGTGCACGGCACTGCGAGCAATCAGGACGTCGGAACGACGAACGGAAGCGGCGATCTCCTGATTCCGAGCCTCATCCCGTACTACGGCAACCGGATCGGGATCGCGGATCGGGACGTGCCCATCGACTACGAGATCGGCTCGGTGGAACGTACCGTGGCGACGCCGCGTCGCGGCGGCGCCGTCGTCGAGTTTCCCGTGAAGCGCGTCACGACCGTGACGGGACGCGTGCTGATCGTCGAGGCGGGGACGGAGAAGATCCCGGCATATGGGGAGCTGACCGTGACCGCAACGGGCGGAAAGGCGCAGGTCTCGCCGGTGGGCGGCGACGGAGGCTTCTACCTCGAGAACCTCTCGCCGGGCCGCTACCCGGCCACGGTCGAGTACAAGGAAGCAGTCTGCCGGCTCACGCTCGTCGTTCCGGCGTCTCCGTCCGCGTTCGTCAACCTCGGAACGGTGCGCTGCGCCGTGTCACCAGAAAGCGGGAAGAAACCATGAAGAAAAACACCGTCCTCTCGTTCCTCGCTCTCCTCCCGCTCTTCGCCCTCGCGCCAGGCGCCAGAGGTGCAACACTTACATGCACGTTCAGCTCGGTCACTGGCCTGAACTTCGGGCCTTACGACGTCTTCAGCGCCAGCCCGAAGACGACCACGGGGACGATCAGTTACTCATGCAGAAAGGTTGGCGGGTCGAAGTTCATGACGATGGATCTTTCGACGGGCTCCGGGACGTTCGCGAACCGCACTCTCAAATCAGGCGCCAACGTCCTGAACTACAACCTCTACTCCACCGCCGCCAACACCCAGGTGTGGGGAGACGGCACGGGGGGGACATACCAGTACAGCATCGATCCGGTCGACAGGCAGGTTGACACCCTCACGGTTTACGGGACGATTCCGCCCGGGCAGGACGTCGGCGTTGGAAGCTACACCGACACGATCACCGTCACGATGAACTTCTAGCGGCGCGGCGCGGCCTGCCGTTTGTTCCAGAGATGTGTCCGGCACGTTCCAGATGTGCCATCTCCGTGCGGGCGAGCCAGCTAACTCGTTGAGCCGCAAGGGGCACTGGAGGAAATAAGGCGGGCATGACTCCCGCACTAGTCTCCGCAGGGAGACGCGGGCCATGCAAGAAGGGAAAACCACTTCGCCGGTCGCGGCGGCCAAGGCCGGAAAGGCCCGCGTCTTCTCTTTCTCCTTCGCTCTCGCGGCTTTCCTGGCGTCCGCGCTGGACGTCCATGCCGGAAGCGTCTCCGCGTCTCTTTCCGTCTCGGTCATCGTGCCCGCTCGGGCTGTCCTCTCCATCGAATCCCAGCCGGCGGGCCTCCAGATCACCGAGGCGGACGTGGCGCGCGGCTACGTGGAGGCGCCCGGGGCGTCGCTCGTCCGGGTCCGGACGAACTCGCCGGGCGGCTGGCTCCTGGAGTTTCAGCCCCTGGAGGGCCCCTATCGCGCGCTCGAGGTGTCGGGCCTGGGCTCGACTGCGCAGGTGAGCGCTTCCGGGGGCTGGCTCGCGCAGCCGTACGCGGGGAAGACGCTCGTCACCGCCTCGCTCGGCTATCGCTTCTTCCTCTCCGGCGACGCACAGCCGGGGCTGTACCCGTGGCCGGTGGCTCTCACCGCGATTCCGCGCTGAAAAGCAGCCCTATTCGGCCTGTTTCCTCAGCATCCGATAAAGCGTCGATCGGCTGATGTGGAGCTGCCGCGCCGCCTCCACGCGGTTGCCACCCGTCTTCTCGAGCACTTCCTTCAGCCGCTCGGGCGTGACCGTGCGCGGCGTGAGGCCCGAAACCGCCCCCAACTCGCTCGCGCTGGCGGCGTCGGCGCGGGCCAGGAGCAGCGGAAAGTCGTCCGCCACGAGCTCGTCGCGGGTGGACAAGGCGCACGCCTGCTCGATCGAGTGCTTGAGCTCGCGGATGTTGCCGGGAAACGGGTCGTGCAGGATGAGGTCCTTCGCCTCGCCCGAGAGCCGCCGCGGGTACTGGGACGGCGTCGAGAACATCCGGAGGAAGTGGTCCGCGAGCGCGAGCTTGTCCTCTCCACGCTCCCGGAGCGGCGGCACCCAGAGAGTGACGACGGCGAGGCGGTAGTAGAGGTCGTCGCGGAAAATGTGCCGCGTGATGGCCGCCTCCATGTCGAGATTCGTGGAGGCCAGGATGCGGACGTCGACCGCGACGTTGCGGTTGTCGCCGACACGGCGGATCTGAAACTCCTCGAGCGCGCGAAGGACCTTCGACTGAGCGGCCATCGGCATGGAGCCGATCTCGTCGAGGAGCAGCGTGCCGCCTTCGGCCTCCTCGAACAGGCCGCGCCGCGCGTTCGTGGCCCCGCTGAAGGCGCCGCGCACGTGGCCGAACAGCTCGCTTTCGATCAGGTCGTCGGGAATGGCGGCGCAGTTCAGCGTGACGAACGGCTTGCCGGCGCGCGGGCCGAAGGACGCGATGTACTTCGCGACGACCTCCTTGCCCGTGCCCGTCTCTCCGCGGATGAGGACCGTGGACGAGAGCTCGGCGACGCGGCGGGCCTTCTCGAGCACGCTTTTCCAGACGGGCGAGTTTCCGACGGCGAAGTTCTGCTCCTTCTCTCGTCGCCAGATGCCGGACGCGGTGCGCGGGGTCGCGTCCTGCGTGAGGCGCTGGACGACGTCGAGAAGGCTCTGAATTCGGAACGGCTTGACGATGAAGTCGGTCGCGCCGGCTTTCATCGCCTCGATGGCGTCCGAGACGGCGGCCTGGCCCGAGACGATCACGAACGGGACGGCCGGGGCTTTGCCGCGCACCTCGAAGAGGAGGTCGATTCCCGAGAGGCCCGGAAGCATGAGGTCGCAGAAGATGACGTCGTAGTTCGTGAAGATGGCCCGGTCCATGAAGAGCTGAGAGCCGGGGAAGAGATCGACCGTGGCGCCGACCCGCTCGAGAGTGGCGCGCATGAGCTCGCGCACCGACTCATCGTCGTCGACGACGGCAATCCGAAGCGTGCGAACCCCGGGCGGTGGCACCGCATTCCATTGTAGCGTCCATGCGACCTTCCCTGCGCCCGCTCTCCGGGAGAGGCCCGGACGTACCTGGCCGGGAGGAACGTCAAAAAAGGATGCATCTGCATCAGAGCGATTGCTCAGGATTGAGCTAGATTTAGTGTGCGGTCTTGCACAGGAGTAGCCACATGAAGGGTACTCGTTATGGGTATTGGGAAAGGGCTAACCGTCATTTCAAGAGGATGCCGTCTCATGCCCGCATCCTCCCTTCATGCAGTAGTTTGTCGAATCCTGACGATCAGAGGTTAGTTTACTTCACTACAGGGTAGATTTCGATCGATCCCTCGCCGCCGGGAGCGGCGACAAGAGCTTCACCCGAGAATTCGAGGAAATCGCGGGCATCCCGCAGGGGTAGTGGATGAGGTGTTATCTGGCGAACCAGTTCCTCTCGCACCCGAGGCCGGCGGTCACGGCGGTGAAGCGATGAAGCTGGTTCGCGCCTCCCTCTTGCTCGGGGCCGCGGTGCTGCTGCTCATGCGGCCGGACGCCGCGGGGTCTGCGGGCCAGGAGCTGGGGGCGCTCGTTTCGCCCGGTGCGCTGTCGCGTCCCCACGCGAAGCTCGAGGGGCTCGCGAACTGCCAGAAGTGCCACGACACGGGCAAGCAGGTGCCGATGGCGAAGTGCCTCGCGTGCCACGAGCCCGTCGCAAAGCGGATCGCCGCGAAGACAGGTGTCCACCGGAACGTCGCGAAGGACTGCGTGCCGTGCCACGCCGAGCACGGCGGCGCGAACGCCGAGCTGCGTCCCGTCAAGACCAGGGGCTTCGATCACGCGACGGAGACAGGCTTCGCGCTCGATGGGCTCCACGCACCGCTCGCGGAGAAGTGCGCCTCATGCCACAAGTCGCGTTCGTTCCTCGGGCTCCAGCAGGCGTGCGTCTCGTGCCACACGGACGCCCACAAGGGCGTCCTCGGAACGAAGTGCGCGACCTGTCACGCGACGAACGTGACCTTCAAGGACACGAAGACGGCCTTCGACCATACGAAGACGCCCTACGCGCTCACGGGCGCGCATGTGAAGGTCGCCTGCGCGAACTGTCATCCGCGGAAGGAGTACCGCGTCGCCCGTTTCGCAGCCTGCGACGACTGCCACAAGAACCCTCACCAGCCCACGCTCGGGGCTTGCGCGAACTGCCACGTGACCGACAGTTTCCGGACGGTCACGAACGGGAAGTTCGACCACGCGCGCACGGGCTATCCGCTGCGCGAACGCCACGCGGCGGTCCCGTGCGCGTCGTGTCACGTGCGGCCCGCGGCCAAGGTCCGGCTCAAGGCCGCGCACTGCGCCGATTGTCACCGCGACGTCCACCGCGGCGCCTTCAAGGCGGCCGCCGAGGACTGCGGAGCGTGCCATTCGGAGGCCGGCTTCAAGGGAGGCCGGTTCGACCACGCCAAGCGGACGAAGTATCCGCTCACGGACAAGCACCTGACGGTTCCCTGCGCCTCGTGCCATAAGGGCGCCGCGGCGACGCCGGGAGTGCTCCCTGCGAATCGGACCGTCCTCTACGCCGGCGCGAAATCCGAGTGCCGCTCGTGCCATGAGGACGTGCACCATGGCCAGCTAGGTGCCGACTGCCAGACCTGCCATTCGCCGACGGGCTTCAAGGTTCCGGGCTTCCGCCATCCGCGCTCGCCGGAGTTCTTCCTGGGCGGGCATGCCGGAGTCGCGTGCGAAAAGTGCCATGCCGTGGATGCGTCCGCCGGCCTCGCCCGGGGCCCGGGGAACGCCTCCGTGCCTGTCCGGAAGTACCGGGGCGTCCCGCTCGTCTGCTCGACGTGCCACAAGGGTCCCCACCTCGGTCAGGTCGGAACGGACTGCGAGAGCTGCCATTCCGTGGCCGAAAAGAAGTACGGACCCGATCGGTTCGTCCATAGCCGGTCCCGCTTCCCCCTGACGGGAAAGCACGTCACGACTCCGTGCGCGAGCTGCCACAAGAAGGAAACGGGAACGTTCCCCGAAGGCAGCGGAACCGCCGTGCGCCTGACGGGCCTCGGGACCGAGTGCCGCGCGTGCCACAAGGACGTGCACCTCGGGCAGCTCGGCGCGAAGTGCGAGACCTGCCACGAGACGACGACGTTCTCACTGCCCAGGTTCGTCCATCCGGTCCGAAAGGAGACCGCGGGCCTCTTCACGGGGGGCCACGTCAAGGTCGAATGCGCGTCGTGCCATAAGAAACAGACGACGGAGTTCCCGGCGGGCCACGGAGTCGCCGTGCGTTATCGGCCCCTTTCGGCGAGTTGCGTCTCCTGCCATGAGGACAAGCACCGTCCGACCCTGGGATCCAACTGCGAGTCGTGCCACACCCCCACCGTCTGGAAGACCGCGTCGCGCGCCTTCCACAAGGCGGCGGCCTTCCCGCTCGAAGGGCGGCACGTGTCGGTGGCGTGCGCCTCGTGCCATCTCAAGGGCACGATGAAGACGACGCCGAAGGAGTGCTACGACTGCCACTGGATCCGCCGGCAGGACGACAAGTTCAAGACGCGTCTCGGCAACGAGTGCCAGACCTGCCATACGCCGACATCCTGGGCGGCCGTCCGCTGGGAGCACGCGTCGCGGACCGGCTTCGAGCTGAGCGCGCCGCACAAGAGCGCGTCCTGCGAGTCCTGCCACAAGCAGGGCGTCTTCCGCGGAACGTCGACGGACTGCGTGTCGTGCCACCGCCCGGACTACGACAAGACCCGGAACCCGAGCCACGGCGCGGGCGGATTCCCGCTCACCTGCCAGTCGTGTCACAGCGTTTCGAGCCCCACGTTCCACGGCGCGACCTTCTCGCACACGTCGTTCCCGCTGGCGGGCGTCCACGTGACGCAGGCGTGCGCGACGTGTCACAGGACCGGCGTGTACAAGGGTACGCCGCGCGGCTGCTACACGTGCCATCAGACCGACTACCAGAAATCCGCGAATCCGAGCCACGCCGCGGCGGGCTTCCTGACGACGTGCGATTCGTGCCACAAGTTCGTGGATCCCTCGTGGAAGGGCGCGACGTTCTCGCACACGTTCCCGCTCGCGGGCGTCCACGCGACGCAGACGTGCGCGGCGTGTCACAAGAACAACGTCTACAAAGGCGCATCGCGCGACTGCTACACGTGTCACCAGGCCGACTACCAGAAATCCGCGAACCCGAGCCATGTGGCCGCCGGCTTCGCGACGGCCTGCGATTCCTGCCACAAGTACTCGGACTCGGCGTGGAAGCCGCTGAACTTCAACCACAACTCGGCGACGACGTTCCCCCTCGCGGGCGTGCACGTGGCGCAGGCCTGCGCGACGTGCCACAAGAACAATGTCTTCAAGGGCACCTCCCGGGACTGCGTCAGCTGCCACCAGCCCGACTACCAGAAGTCCGCCAACCCGAACCACGTGGCGAGCGCTTTCCCGACGACCTGCGATTCCTGCCACAAGTTCGCCGACCCGTCGTGGAAGGGCGCGGCGTTCTCGCACACGACCTTCCCGCTCGCGGGCGTGCACGTGACGCAGACCTGCGCGACGTGCCACAAGAACAATGTCTTCAAGGGCACCCCCCGGGACTGC
>JBGQDL010000007.1:0-49821 GCA_041495865.1 Thermoanaerobaculia bacterium
AGGTGCTTCTTGAGCTCCTCGAAACCGGTTGCGTACTTCTCCACGTATTCGCGGTCGTAGAGCCCCTCGGCGACGATGACGTGCATCCAGGCGAGGAGGAGGGCGAGGTCGGTTCCGGGTTTGATCGGGAGCCAGTACCGCGCCTTGCCCGCGGCCGTCGAGAAGCGGGGATCGACGGCGATGACCGTCGCGCCGCGCGCGATCGCGGCCGCGAAGTCCTGAACTTGCGTGTTGTGCATGTTCTCGCCGAGGTGCGACCCGAGGAGCGTGATGACGCGCGCGTTCGCAAGGTCGAGGACCTCCGGCGAGCCGACCGGCGCCCCATACGTGAGCTGGAAGCCGACTTCGCGCGGCCCTCGGCACTGCCCGTAGGACGGCGCCGTGACGTTCGCCGAGCCATAGGCGAAGAGGAGGTGCTTGAAGAACGAGCCGCCGAAGCCGTGCGAGAAGAGCGCGACCTTCTCGGGGCCGCACTCCTTCTGGATCTTCAGGAGCTTCTCGGCCGTGAAGTCGAGGGCCGTATCCCAGGAGACCTCTTCGAACGACTGGTCGCCCCGCTTCCCCGTCTTGCGCAGGAGCGGCGTTTTCAGCCGGTCCGGGTCGTAAAGGAGGCCCATTCCCCCGGTACCGCGCGGGCAGAGCCGCCCTCTCGAAAGAGGGTGCTCGGGATTACCGACGATCTTCGTGACGCGTCCGCTCTTCACGTGCGCGAGGACGCCGCATTTCCAGAAGCACAGCTCGCAGAACGTGGGGACGACCCGGTCGCCGTCGGTTCCGGGGTCGTGAATGACGTCGGCGTCGAGCCCCCACCACTTCGACACGAGACCGGAGCCGGCGACAGCGGCTCCAAAGCCCGCGCCGCTGATCTGAATGAACTCGCGCCGCGAGGTCGTCATGCCCTGTTTCCTCGGGGCCGACACTTCAAGAACCGAGCCACGCGCAAAACCGCCGAAAGCGCGATTTCGTGAAACGAAACGTTTCTCCGAGGGATGAGATGTTTCAAGCCGCGGCGCTGGCGTGAAACATCATGTCGTCAGGGCGCGAGCTAACGGGGCTCGAGCCGGGCGGCCGCCACGCGCTGCTTCTCGGCCGCGTTCAGGCCGCGAAAACCGGTCCGCGTGCCCGCGTCGAATTCCGGCGCTGGCGCCGCGCGATGGCAGCTCTCGCACGTGCGCGCCTTCTTCCCTGTCGTGTGCGGCTCGGCCGGTGCGATGAGCCGGCGCGACGTGTTCGAGCCTCCCGCGGCCGTCGCGTCGATCGTGAGAACCATCCCGTATTGCGCGGGCACGATTCTCCCGTCGGCGCGCGCGCCGAGAAGCGGCGGCGCCGCGGCGAACCGGCCCGACTTCTCCGTCCAGCCGCCCGGCGTCTCCCGGCCAGCCGCGAAGTCCCACCGCGAGCCGGACGCGGAAAACGAGGTGTGGCACGAGTCGCACGTCGGGACCCACGCCGCGTGGCACGCGCTACACGACAGGCGCTCGTGCCCGCGAAGCGTGTGGTTCCGGTCGCGCGGTGTCTGCTTCACGGGCAGCGCGACGCCGTCGAGCTTGCGGATGAGCACCCAGTCGGATGAGGAAGTGGAAGACGAAGAAAGAGAGGAAGAAGATTTTCTTAGAAGGTTTAGGAGGGGAGTGCCTCGCCGCCCGAGGCGGGTCGGCGCGTCGGGCGAGGAACGAAAAGAAGAAGACGAAGATTGCTTAGAAAGGGTCGAGTCGGGGGGCTCGGCCCGCACGAGGGCGGCCTGTGTGTCGGGCGCGCTGTTGCCCCTCTTACCCTTTCTAAGAGAATCTTCCTCTTCTCTTCGTCTCTCTCTCTTCTGAATCTCTAAGCTGATCTCGTCTTTCACCTGGCTCCACGCAACCTCTCCGCCGTCCCGCACCGGCCCGTGGCACGCCTCGCACGTGATCTCGACCTGGTCCTCCTTATGCGTGCGCGCGACGCCGTCGCCCATGAGGTCGGTGTGGAGGTGGCAGTCGATGCAGGCCAACCCCGCGGTCTGGTGGACGTCGGGCGAGGCGTGGGCGAAGGGCTCGTCCTTCTCGACCTCGACGAGCCCCCGGTAGGAGAGCGCGATCCGCCCGCTTCCGCTGTGGCAGCCGAGGCAGCGGTCGTCCGTGACCTTCGAGTCGACGGGCGGATGCGGGCGCGGTTTGTCGTCGAGCTTCCGGACCACGTGGCAGGCGGCGCAGCCGGAACCGTTGCCGTTTATCAGGTCGTCGCGGTTTGCGCGCCGCGCTCCGAGGTGGCAGCCCGCGCAGAGCTTCCGGAGGTGGCTCTCGGCGGGCGTCGGATGCGCCGCGGCGAGCACCTCCGCGATCGTGCGAGTCCCGTCGGGCTCCGCGACCTCCCCGAACGCGAAGCGGTCCACGGCGACCATCCCCGCGCCCCTCGTCATCGGCGATGTAGCGACGCGCGCGGACTCTCTCGCATGACACGCTTCCCGACCGCAGGTCATGGCCACCGTGGAGAGCGCGCCCGGCTCGCGCTCCAGACCCTCGTGCGCTCTCTTCTTCTCGAACGCCAGAGGATTTCCGAGATGGCACGAAGCGCAGCCGAGCGCGGCCCTCGAATGGACGCCGCCGGGATCCTCGTCCGGCTTGACATGACAGGTCACGCAACGCTCGATTCGATTTCCGGCTCCGTCGGATCCCCTGCCGACGGAGTGGGCGCGCGCGGCTTCGCGGCCCGAGGCCACGAGAAGGCCGAGAAGAGCGGCGAGAAGGGCCGCGATGAGCGCGGGGGTCCGGAACATCACCGTGCGAGGAGCAGGATTCGCGCCGTGAATCCGACCCAGGCGGTCACCCCTGCAGCCCCGAGGACGAGGAGCAGCCTGCGCGCGCGGCCGTCCGCGTGCCGGACGAAACCGAGAAGGAGAACGAGGAGAATTGGAGCCAGCCAGGCGGAAGGGACCGGCAGGTCGACGAGCGCGCCCTGCAACCCGAGGAGATACCAGGGGCCGAGGAGGATCCGAGAGGCCCCGCCGGAAGACGCGCCAGGAGGCGGCCCCAGGGGTAGTGGAACGGCGCCCGCCAGCGCCGCCGACACGAGACCGGCGAGGACCAGCGAGCGCGCGTCCGGGACGAGCCGCCGGCCGTGCTCGGCCGTGATGAGCCAGAGGAGGAGCGTGAACGTCCCGGCGTGATGGAGGGAGATCGCTCCAAGATCGCCCGGGATCACTCCGAGGAGAAGGCGTTGGAGCTCCGGCCCGAGGAAAGGCACCGTCTCGGCGATCCGGCTCCAGACGGGCAGGGCCTCGGCCGCCGGCGCATCGCCTCGCAGGACGAAACCGCTCAGGAGCGCGAAGAACGTGAGCGGAAGGAGGAGGACGGAACGCCACCATGCGCCGGCCGAGAGCTGGCGCTCGGTCCGCCGCGCGAGGACCTGGACGAGATGGGCCACCGTCGTCACGAGAAGGCCGAAGCTCGAATAGGCATGGATCGCCCGCAGGAAGAACCCCCACGGCAGGCCGCCATGGAGGCGCTCGAGGCTCTCGAGCGCGTGCGCGGTCGAGAAGAAAGGGACGAGCGCGAGACCGCTCAGCGCGCTGACCGCGAGGAATCCGAACGCGAGCCGCCCGAGGTCGCCGGACGGGGACCTCGCTCCGCCGGCCGGAGCCTCCGTCAGAGTCGCGCCACCCACGAGGCTCCACGCCGCTCGAGAGACGCGCGCGCGAGGGGCGCCCGGGCCGGTCCAAACGTGCGTTCGCCGTCGATCGCGAAGCGGCTGCCGTGACACGGACAGGCAAACCCCCCGGAGGACGCCGGCCGCACGCGGCAGCCGAGGTGCGTGCACGTGAGCGAGAGAGCCGTCGGCGCCGACGGCGGGCCCGTAATGAAGAGATCCCCCAGCTCCGCGCCGCCCTCCGCGCTCGCCCACGAGACCGCCTCAGGCGAGAGGGTCGTCTCGCGTTGAGCCGGCAGGGCGGCGCGCAGGGCGCGATGCAGGATCAGCGCCGAGGCGGCCAGGAGCGCGCCGCCCGTCCCGCGCCAGAGGTCACTCAGAAAATCGCGCCGCGAGCTCACTCGACTCCCAGCTCGCGCATGCGCCTCCAGAGGGTGCTGCGGCTCACGCCGAGGGCCTGCGCGGCGCGATGCCGGTTCCAGCGATGCGCCGCGAGGGTCTTCACGATGCGCTCACGCTCGGGGTCGGAGGGAGACTCGGCCGGCGACACAGTCGGTCGCGTCAACGCCTCCGAATACGGAGACGGAGACTCCGCCCTGCGGAGTTCCGGCGGGAGGTCCTCGATCTGGATCGTCTGACCCGTGCAGAGCGCGACCGAGTATTCCAGCGCGTTCTCGAGCTCGCGGACGTTTCCGGGCCAGGGGCAGGTCTCCAGCACGTTCAGCGTGTCGGGCGAGAGGCGCAGCGCCCGGCCCGCGCGGCCGCCGATGTGCGCGAGGAGGTGCTGGGCGATGAGGGCGATGTCTTCCGGCCTCTCGCGCAGCGGCGGAAGGTGGATCGGGACGACGCGCAGCCGGTAGTAGAGATCCTCGCGAAAGCGACCCGCCCGGATCATCTCCAGGAGATCCTGGTTCGTGGCGGCGATGATCCGCGCATCCATCGTGCGCGGCGTGCTCTCGCCGACGCGCTCGAACTGCCGCTCCTGCAGGACGCGGAGGAGCTTGACCTGGAGGTGTAGCGGTACATCGCCGATCTCGTCGAGGAAGATCGTCCCGCCGCGCGCCAGCTCCAGCCGCCCGACGCGGTCCCGCACCGCTCCCGTGAACGCCCCCTTGACGTGACCGAAGAGCTCGCTCTCGAGGAGCTCGGCCGACAGGGCCCCGCAGTTGACGGCCACAAAGGGACCCGTGCAGCGGAGCGAGTTCACGTGCAGCGTCCGGGCGATGACCTCCTTGCCGGTGCCGCTCTCGCCCGTGATCAGGACCGTCGCGGTGCTCTGGGAGAGCGACTCGACGAGGTGGACGATCCGCAGCATCGCCGGCGAGCGGGCCACGAGGCCGTGCGAGGCGATCATGCTCTGCAGCAGGCTGTCGTCGTCCTCGGCGGGCCGAACGACGACGAGATACCGGGCGCGCGGATCGCAGTGGTTCGAGACGTGCTGCGGGATCACGGCCGCCGTCAGCGAGACGAGCCGGGCGCTTCCCGCGCCGCAGCGCAGGACGGCGCGCCGGCCCTCCTCCCGCCGCCCGTGCGTCAGCGCCTCGCGCAGCGTGTCGGCGGGTCCGAACAGCTTCGCGCCGACAAGCTCCTCGATCGGCTTTCCGAGCATGGAAGCCACGGTTCCGGTGCCGGCGATCTCGTCGAGAGTGAAGCTGGCGCGCAGGATCCGAAACTCGCTGTCCAGGACGATGGCCGCCCGCCCGAGAGCCTCGAAGACCGTCTCGAGCGTGGCGAATCCCACGTTCTCGGCCGCGGGCACCTGGGACGACGGGGCGGAGATCTCGGGGCCGCTCATAGCGCTTGGAGCCTCTCGACCACGGCCTCGACGTCGTAGTCAGGAGTCGAGGCGCCCGCCGAGACGCCGACCTTCTTCATCCCGGCGAACCTGGCGACGTCGAGCTCCGCGGCCGTCCCGATCAGGAACGTCGCCTTCTTCGCCTGCGCGATGCGCGCGAGCTCCTTCGTGTTCTTGCTGTACCTCCCGCCGATGACGACGATCGCGTCGATGGCGGGATCGTTGCAGAGGACGCGCAGGGCGTCCTGGTTCTCCTTCGTCGCGTAGCAGATCGTGTCGGCGATGCGCGTGTCTTGGACGCGGCGGCGGATCTCCTCGACGTGCGGCGCGAAAGACTCGGAGTTGATCGTGGTCTGGAAGACGACCTTGACGCGCGGGACGCGTGACCAGTCGAAAGACGTCACCTCGTCGAGCCGGTAGAAGACCCGGTAGCGCGTCGGGTCGAGATCCTTCGTGTACCCCACGACCTCGCGGTGATCGGCCTGTCCGAGGAGCGCGATGAAGCAGCCCTCCTCCAGCGACCTCATGATCTCCGTGTGGATGTCGGTCACGAACTTGCACGTCGTGTCGATGGTCTTGAGGCCCAGAGACGCCGCCTCGGCGCGCACGGACGGCGCGACGCCGTGCGCCGAGAAGACGATGCGCGCCTCGTGCGCCTTCGCGCCGGCGAGATCGCGGACCGTGGGAAAGCCGAGCCGCGCCATCTCGCTCTCGACGCTCTCGTTGTGCACGACCTGCCCGAAGATCGCCCCCTTCTGTCCCTTCGCCGCGGCGATCCTCACGAGCTTGTCCGCGACGCGCACCCCGGCGCAGAACCCGTACTTCTCGGCGAGGACGACCTCCATCAGCCCTCCTTCCCCTCGAAGTCTACGAGATCCAGCTCCGGCGGCAGCGCCTTCACGAGCCGGTCGCGCTTGATGAGCTCGAAGCCCCTGCCGCCGCGCGAGACGGGCGTGTACCGGCGGGTGATGGTGTGCTCCGTGCCCTTCGTGTTGACGAGGACGAGCTGGGCGCGCTTCTCGTCGTCGCCGAACAGGGCGGCGCCGACGAGGCGGTCGTCCGGCGCGAGCTTGAAGCCGAGGACGCCCTTGCCCGGCCCCGCGAGGACCGGCACCTCGTGCGCCGGGAAGAGGATCGCGCGGCCCTTCTCGGAGGCGAGGGCCACGAGGTCCTTCTCCTCGCACACGAACACGTAGGCGATCTCGTCGCCCTTCGCGGGCTTCGCGAACCTGCGCCCGGCGCGCGTCGTGATCTCGCGGAACGGATCGAGAGAAAACCTCAGGACGAGGCCGCGCCGCGTGGCGGCGAGGAGGAGCACGTTCTTCGGGCGGGTGAGGCGCGGGTCGAGGGAGAGAGCCGCGACGACGCGCTCGCCGTCGCCGAACCTGAAGAGCTTCTGCACGGGCTCGCCGTGGCCCGTCGAGGGCGGCACGTCGTTGAGTCTGAGCACGTAGGCGGTGCCGTGATTGGAGAAGAGGACCCCCGGCTCCTTCGTGGAGCCCTGCAGGACAGCGAGCACCTCGTCGCCCTCCCTCAGGCGCGTGGATTTCGGGTCCTTCATCTCGCGCTGGCGCTTCAGCCAGCCGTCCTGCGACACGACGGCGTACGTGTCCTCGTGCTGGATGAAAGCCTCGGCGTCGTACGTGGGCTCCTCGACGCTCGCGGAGACCGTCGTCCTCCGCTTTTCGCCGGCGAGCGCCTCGCGCACCTCGGCGAGCTCGCCTTTCACCTCGTTCCAGAGCCTCTTCGGCGACTTGAGGATCGCCTCGATCGCGGCGGCCTCGACCTTCTTCTCCTTCAGCTCAGCGCGGATCGCGTCGATCTCGAGCCGCGCGAGCTTGTAGAGCTTCGTTTCGAGGATCGCCTCGACCTGCTCCTCGTCCAGAGAGAAACGCTTCATGAGCTTTCCGGCGGCATCGGCCTTGCCGTCGGACTTGCGGATGATGCGGATCGCCTCGTCGAGCGCATCGTAGATGACGAGGAAGCCCTCGAGGAGGTGGAGGCGCCGCTTCAGCTCCTCGAGGTCGAAGACGAAGCGCCGCCGCACGGTCTCGAAGCGGAAGTCGAGGAAGTGCCGGAGGATCGCGGCGAGCGGAAGGCGCGCCGGCTCGCACACGTCGGGATTGGCCGTCGGGACGAGGCACGTCAGGTTCACGGGCACCGTCGACTCGAGCGGCGTGTGCTTGTAGAGGTACGTCATGACCAGCGCGGGGTCGGTGTCGCGCTTGATCTCGAGGACGATGCGCACGTCCTCGGTGGAC
Organism: Thermoanaerobaculia bacterium; assembly: GCA_041495865.1. Lineage (GTDB taxonomy): Bacteria > Acidobacteriota > Thermoanaerobaculia > UBA5066 > UBA5066 > Fen-183. The sequence continues at coordinate 7,678 of JBGQDL010000007.1, forward strand.
TCGTCGCGCACGTCCACGAGGGCCGGCAGCCGCCGTTCGAGGATGACATCCGCGATCTTCGCGACGAGCGAGGCCTTCTCCTGAGCGTACGGGATCGACGTGACGACGATCGTCCGAGCTCCGCGCGCTCCGTCCTCGACCTCCCACTCGCCGCGCAGCTTGAGCGTGCCCTGCCCGGTCTCGTAGATCGCGCGCAGCTCGCGCTTTCCGGACACGAGGAGCCCGCCCGTCGGGAAGTCCGGGCCCTTGATGCACTTCAGCGGATCGGAATCGGCGTCGTCCACGGCCGCGATCGCGGCGTCGAGCACCTCGACGGGATTGTGCGGCGGGATCGCCGTCGCCATGCCCACGGCGATGCCCGTCGCGCCGTTGATGAGCAGGTTCGGATACCGGGCCGGCAGGACCACCGGTTCGAAATGGACACCGTCGAAGTTCGGGCGCCAGTCGACCGTGTCCTTGCGGATCTCGGAGAGAAGCTCGATCGCGAGCGGGCGCAGGCGCGCCTCGGTGTAGCGGTAGGCCGCCGCGGAGTCGCCGTCGAGCGAGCCGAAGTTGCCGTGCCCGTCCACGAGCGGCGCTCGCAGCGAGAAGGGCTGCGCCATGCGCACCATCGCGTCGTAGATCGCCACGTCGCCGTGCGGGTGGTATTTGCCGATGACGTCGCCCACCACCGAAGCGGACTTCTTGAACTTCGCGTCCGGCGTGAGGTGGAGGTTCTGGAACATCGCGAAGAGGATCCGCCGCTGCACCGGCTTCAGGCCGTCGCGCACGTCCGGGAGCGCGCGCGACGTGATGACCGAGAGCGCGTAGTTCAGGTACCGGCGCCGGGCCTCCTCGGGAAGCGCGATCTCGGCGTCGAACGGCAGGGGCGGCTGGCCGCCCGCGGCGGTGAGCTTTCTCTTCGACATGGAGAGACGGTACCGGCCCCGTCCGGGGCCGTCAAACCGCGCACATGGGCGTTTCCGTAAACTCCCGGCGCTTGACACCCGTCGATCGGGCGGGCACCCTGCCCGCGGTTTCATCGTGAGCACGCCGGTCGATTCCGAGCTCTTCGAGCGGATCGCCGCAGGCGACCGCGACGCGTTCGGCCTCTTCTACGACCGCTACGCACCGGTCCTTTTCGGCTTCTGCGTCCGTATCCTCAGGGACGCGAGGGATGCGGAAGACGTGCTGCAGGAAGTCTTCGTCCAGGTGTGGCGCGACGCGGGCCGATTCGACGCGACGCGCGCGTCGGTGAAGACGTGGCTGTTCACGATCGCGCGAAGCCGCGCCCTCGACCGCTGGCGCAGCCGGCGCTCCCAGGAGCGGCGCTTTTCGGCCGCCCCGGACGAGTCGCTCGATCGCGCCGGCGCGAGCGACGGCGGGCAGGAGGCCGCCGCGCTGCGCGACTACGTCGGGCGCTGCCTCGGGAAGCTGTCCCCGAACGAGGAGGCGGTCCTCCGCCTCGCGTACTTCGACGGCTTCACGCAGGAGGAGATTGCCGAGCGCCTGAACGAGCCGCTCGGCACGGTGAAGAGCCGCACGCGCTCGGGTCTCGCGAAGCTCAAGGTGATCGCCGCCGGGGAAGGAGGGGCCGGCCGTGGCTGACGACCGCATCGACCCCCGGGCCTCCCTCGCGGCCGACCTGACGGCATGGTGCGACGCCTTCGAGGCCGAGCTGGACGCAACGGAAGAGGGCGCGCCCGCGCCGCCGGGGCTCGCGCCTCCGCCCGGGCTGAAGGAGCGCCTCCTGTGGCGGATTCGCGGAGAGGACCAGGCCCCCCCCGCGCCTTCCGCCCCCCCCGCGATGCCGGACCGCGGCCTGACGACGATGATCTGGGCGCTCGGCGTGGCGGCGTCGTTCATGCTGGCCGCGGCGTTCGGCGCGCTCTGGTACGCGACGCGCGCCGACCTCGGCGCCACGCGCGCGAACGTCGCGCGCCTCGAAGAGATGGTCAAAGAGCGCGACAGCCAGATCGCTCTGACGTCGCAGGAGATCGCCTGGCTCAAGGACCCGCGCGTGCAGGTCGCGCTCCTCAAGGGCCTCGAGGGGAACCCCGCCGCGCGGGCCAAGCTCCTCTGGAATCCGGGGACGAAGCAGGGGATCCTCTGGGTGAGCGGCCTCCCGCCGCTGCCGCTCGAGCAGAGTTACGAGCTGTGGGCGTTCGTGGGCGACCAGCCCGTGCCCGCCGGAACGTTCGACGCCAGGGGCGACGCCGCGACGGTCATCCCGATCTCGCGGCAGGAGCCTCTCGACGAGGCGCCCGTGAAGTTCGCCGTCTCGGTCGAGCCGAAGGGCGGCGTCGCGAAGCCCACCGGCGCGATCGTGCTCATTGGGGAGCGGTTCTGAGGCGGTAAACGTCCCGGCCGCCCGCGCGTCTCATCCTCGTCGGCGGACGACAAGCCCGCCGCGAGGACGGAAGAATGAACCAGAACCCATTGCAGAAGAAGCTCTTCAGTGTCGCAGCCGTGCTCGTGGCCGGCGCTCTCGCGGCCGGGACGGCCCTCGGCCAGCCCGCGCCGGGGCGTTTCGCCCGCGCGATCCGCGCGGCGATGGCAACGCTCGATCTGACCGACGACCAGAAGGACCAGGTCAAGGCGATCTTTGCGTCGCACAAGGACGAGGGGATGGCGTTCCACCTGCAGGCGAAGGCGGACCGCGAGGCCCTTCGGGCCGCCGCCTCGGCCGAGAAACCCGACCCCACGGCCGTCGGCGCCGCGTTCCTGAAGGTGCGGGCGGACCGCCAGGCCGCCGCGGCGAAGCTGAAGGCCGTGCGGGCCGAGATCGACGAGGTCCTCACATCGGAGCAGCGGGCGAGGCTCGACGGCTGGATCGCCGCCCACAGGCAGCAGCGCCACGTGTTCCGTGGCGGCCCCGCGGTGAACTGACGCCTACAACCAGCCAGACCGCTTGAACGCCTTCCAGAGGCCGCCGCAGACGACGAGCATGAGCCCGAGCGCGAAGGGATAGCCCCACACCACCTTCAGCTCGGGCATGTGCTGGAAGTTCATCCCGTAGATTCCGGCGATCATCGTCGGCACCGCGAGGATCGCCGCCCACGCGGAGATCTTCCGCATGTCCTCGTTTTGCCTGATCGAGAGCTGCGTCAGGTTGGACTGCAGGATGCTCGTCAGGAGGTCGCGGTCGCCCTCGAGCTGCTCGACGACGCGAACGAGATGGTCGTTGACGTCGCGGAAGTACGGGCGCACGTCCTCGTGAAGGAGGGTGAAGTTCCCGCGGGCGAGCCGGTCGAGGGGGTCGAGCAGCGGGCGCACCCCGCGCAGGAACTCCATGAGCTCGCGCTTGAGGAAGTAGATCCGTTCCCCAGGGTTGTCCTCCTTCGGCGAGAACACGGCGTCCTCGACCTCGTCGATGTCGCGCTCGAGGCCGTGCAGGACCGGGAGGTAGTCGTCGACGACGTGATCGACGATCGCCCAGAGGACAGCGCCGGGGCCGCACGCGAGCAGCTCGGGCCGCTTCTCGACCCTCTTTCGGGTCTCGACGAGCGGGCTCCCCTCGCCGTGGCGCACGACGACGACGAAGTTCGCCCCGACGAAAACGAGGATCTCGCCGAGCGTCACGGCCTCCTCGCGGTCGACGTAACGCGCCGTCTTGATCACGGCGAACAGCGTGTCGTCGTACACCTCGAGCTTGGGGCGCTGGTGGGCCTTGAGGGCGTCCTCGACGGCGAGCTCGTGGAGCTCGAACGCGGACCTCACCGATGCGAATTCCTCCTCCGTCGGCTCGTAGAGACCCAGCCACACGTACGTCGCCGGGCCCTTCGAGGCTTCGAACGCCTGCTCGAACGAGAACGTGCCGGGGCGGCGGATGCCGGCGTCGTAGATGCCGCAGTCGACGATCACGCGACGGGGCTCACGAAGTCGAACTTGCCGACATCGACGAGGCCCCTGTCCGTGAGCTTCAGCTCGGGGATGACGGGCAGCGCGAGGAACGCGAGCGTCATGAAGGGGTGATCCATCGTGCCTGAGAGCGCGTGCGCGGCCTCGTTCGCCCGCCGCTCGGCGGCGTCCACCTCCGCCATCGGGGCATTCGACATGAGGCCTGAAACCGGCAGCGCGACCTCGGCGAGGGTCTCGGCGCCTTCCGCCACGACCACGCCGCCGCCGATCGCCGCGACGCGTCGCACCGCCGTTTCCATCGAGGCGTCATCGGCGCCCACGACGACGACGTTGTGCGAATCGTGCGCGACCGACGACGCGATAGCGCCGCGCTTCAGGCCGAAGCCGCGCGCGAACGCGACGCCGACGTTGCCCGTGCCCCGATGCCGCTCGACGACGGCCAGCTTCAGCAGGTCGCGCGAGACGTCCGCCGCGGCCGCCCCGTCCACGATCCGGGCGGGTACCGTCGACGCGCCCGTCGCGAGCGACCCGGCCCGCGCCTCGATGACGCGCAGCGAGGCGCCCTCGGGCGCCGGGACGCGGAGGCGCGAGCGGTCGAAGCCCTCGACGCGGAAGCCGGGGCCCTCTTCCATCGGCGCGCCCCGGATCTCCTCGAGGAGGCGTCCGCCTTTCGCGACGCGCCGCCCGCCGAGGACGACGAGATCCGGCCGGAAGTCGCTCAGGCTCTCGAACGTCAGGAGGTCGGCCCGGAAGCCGGACGCGATGGCCCCGCGGTCGGTGAAACCATAGTGCCGGGCGCAGGACCAGGAGGCGAGGCGGATCGCGATCACGGGGTCGAGGCCGAGCGCGATCGACCTCCGCACGTGGTGGTCGAGGTGCCCGTGCAGGAGGAGATCCCACGGGTGCCGGTCGTCGGTCGCGAAAGCGAAGCGCTCGGAGTTTGCGGGGCTCACGAGCGGCAGCAGGTCGTCGAGATTCTTCGCCGCCGTTCCCTCGCGAATCCAGATGTCCATCCCGCGGCGCACTTTCTCGTGCGCCTCGGCACGCGAAAGGCACTCGTGATCAGACCGCATACCGGCGCCGATGTACGCGTTCAGGTCGAGCCCCGAAAGCAGCGGCGAATGGCCGTCTATGGGGACCCGGCGGCGGCGCGCGTCCTCGACTTTCGCGACGACCCCGGGGTCGCCCGAGAGGAATCCGGGCACGTTCATCATCTCGGCGAGGCCGAGGACGTTCGGCAGGCCGTAGAGCGGCGCGAGGTCGGACGCCGAAAGCACGGCGCCCGAGGTTTCGAGGTGCGTGGACGGCACGCACGACGGCAGCATGACGAAAATGTCGACGGGAAGGTTCGCCGCAGCGTCGAGAAAGGCCCGGATCCCCGGGATGCCCCTCACGTTCCCGATCTCGTGCGGGTCGGTGATCGCCGCCGCGGTGCCGTGCACGGCGGCGAGGCGCGCGAACGTGGGCGGCGTCGTCATGGTGGACTCGACGTGCAAATGCGCGTCCCAGAGCGCGGGGGCGACGTAGGAACCCCGTAGGTCGATCTCGTCGTCCCTTCGCGCGGCACGATAGTCGCCGAACCCGAGGATCCGGTCGCCCTTCACGCCGATCGTCCCGTCGTGGATCTCGCCGGTGAGCACGTTGACGATGCGGGCGCCCTTGAGGACGAGATCGGCCGGGACGGAGCCGCGGGCCGCAGCGACGAACTCCGCGAGCGGAAGGGGCGCTTTCTTCAGGGGTGTCGACATGCGGGATCAGACTACGACAGACCGGGGCGGCGAGGAAACCTCGGGCGGCCCCGAGGACGCGGCCGGGGTAGGATTCCGGCATGGTTCCAAACCTCCTCATCCGGGACACCCGGTCGGGGGCGTACAGCCGGGCCTTCTTCGACGAGATCATCGAGCGCGAGCTGGAGCGGGCGAAGCGATACAACGTCGTCCTTTCCGTGCTGTCCGTCGTCCTCGAGAACTGGGCCTCTTTCGTGCGCGAGGAGCCTGCCGCCTCCGTCGACAGCGTCGTGCGGACCGTCGTGAACACGCTTCACGCGGACCTGCGCTCGACCGACTACCTTTTCCGCTGGGAGCAGGACGAATTCCTCGCGCTTCTCGTCGAGGCGGACCACGAGGCCTGCAAGCTGATGGTGGCGCGCCTCGGCGACACGTTCCGGCCGTGGCGCGAGGGAAAGGGGCCCGTGGCGCATCCGCTCAAGGTCCGCGCGGGCGCGGCAACCCTCACGGGCGACCTCGTCTTCGCGGGGGTGCTCCAGAGAGCGCGCGCCGCGGCGCGGGACGCCTCCGGAGGGTTTCCGGCGATCAGGGTCTGACCGCGAGATTCACTCCGAGCCGCGACGCGAGCCTGTAGAGGAGCCGCACGGGAAGACCCACGACGTTGGACGGGCTCCCCTCCAAGCGCTCGACGAAAAGGCCTCCGATTCCCTGCACCGCGTACGCGCCCGCCTTGTCGTCTGGCTCCCCCGTCGCGGCGTAAGCCGCGATCTCGGCCACCGACATCGCCGCGAAGACGACGCGCGTCGTCTCGCGGCCCGAGACGATCCGGCCGTCGAGCGCGCAGGCCACGCCGGTCACGACGTCGTGCGCGCGCCCGGAGAGCGCCTCGAGCATCCGCCGGCCGTCGGCGCGGTCTTTCGGCTTTCCGAGCGCGACGCCCTCGAGGACCACGAGCGTGTCGGCTGCGACGACGAGGACCTCGGATGCGCCCGCGGCCGCCGCCGCCTTTGCGCGCGCGAGGCGCTCGGCGGCGTCGAAGGCGCTTTCGCCCGGACGGAGCGATTCGTCCACGTTCGAGGCACGCACGGTGAAACTCAGTCCGAGCGACGCGAGAATCTCGCGGCGCCGCGGAGAAGAGGAAGCGAGTACGAGTTCCGGAAGCACGCGGAGGGGGAGATTAACCTTCGAAGCAACGGCGGGGGGTACTTCAAGTACCCCCCGCGCCCCCCGTCCCCCGCACCCCCCTTACGGGTAGTACCCGCTGATCGTCCGGGCGGAGAGGTTCGAGGGCGTCATCTTCACCTCGAGCTTCCGCCACTGGTTCGACACGGACTTGTTCTGGGGCACGAACGAGAGGAGGTACTGGCTGCGCAGCTCCTCGTTGATCTCGGCGTAGATCTTCCCGAGGTTGCGCGCGGAGTCGACGTAGTAGACGGCGCCCCCCGTCTCCTTCGCGACGCGGTTGAGCTTGTGCTTCACGTCGAGCTGCGTCGAGCCGATCCTGAGGCCGATGAAGTAGACGGCGACGCCGGTCTTCTTTGCATAGTCGAGCGCGGCCTCGAACGTGAAATGCGAGGTGCGGTCCTCGCCGTCGGTCAGGATGACGTAGGCCTTTCGGCCCCGCGTGCCCTGGTACTGATAGAGGCCGTACACGAGCGCGTCCCACAGCGCCGTGGAGCCCTGGGCGCGAAGGCCCGCGAGCGCCTGCCCGAGCCGATCGCGATCCGTGGTGAAGCGCGAGACGAGCTGGGGCTCGTTGTCGAAGGTCACGAGGAAGCAGCGGTCGCGCTTCGTCATGACGTCCTTGAGGAACTCCACGGCCGCCTTCTGCGCCTCGACGATGGACTCCTCCATCGAGCCGGACGTGTCCACGCCGATGCCGAGCGAGAGCGGCAGGTTCGTCACGACTTCGAAGCCGTCGAGCGTCTGCGGCACGTTGTCCTCGAGAATCGAGAAGTTCTCCTTCGTCAGGCCCGTGACGGGCCGGCCCTTTGCGAAGACGCTCGTGTAGAGCTCGATGGCTTTGACGTTCTCCTCGGAGAGGTACTTCGGCGCGTTGAAGTACCGCACGTCCTCCGTCGTCGAGCCGTCGTCGAGCGTCGCGACGGCGCGCAGGAAACCGAGCTCCTTGCTCCTCGGCACGTCCACGACCTGCTGGAAAGGCTCCTGATAGAGGACCGCGGCACGCCCGTCGTTGACGTAGAACTCCACCTGCTTGAGCCGCTTCGTCTCCGGCACCGCGACGTCGGCCACGATGCGCGTCGCGCCCTCGAGCATCACGCCCTTCGCGGGCTGCATGATACGCAGGCGGAAGGCCTCGCGGCCTTCGTTGAGAGTGACCTCGTCCTGCGCGATGGGCTTGCCGTCCTTCGCGTAGCCGACCACCTTCACGACGTGCTTGCGAGGCAGCTCGCCGAGGTCGAGGTCCGCCGCGAACGGGGGCCGCCGTTTCGTCACGATCCGGGTGTTGTTCAGGTAGAACTCGGTGAACGAGATGTCGTTCGACGACGCGCGCGTCTCGAAGCGGATGAGCCCCGTCGCGATCTCGCGGGCGATGGGGAGGAGAGAAAGCGAGCTCTTCGGGCCGCTGTTCTCGACGAGCTCGGTGACGGCCTTGCGGGCCGCCTCGCGCGCGGACTTCTCTTCGGCCGACATCGTGGCGTCGGGCGCGTCGGGCACCTTGAGCTTCTCGCTGATGAGGGCCGCGGCATTGCGGTTCGCGTCGGACACCTTCACCTTGAAGCGGTATTCACCCGGATAGAGGTCGCGCTCGATCGTGAGCGGGACGAACGGCCCGCTCACCGTGGACGCCGGGAAATCGAACCGGTAGCGGAAGTTGTCGATGAGGCGGCCGTCGCTCACGACCTCTCCGACGACGTCGACGTCGAAGAACGTCTCCTCGCCGATCTGCTTCTTCGTGAGCGACTCGCGCTCGAGGAGCACCGCGAGCTCCATCCGGATCCGGCTGCCGACCGCCTCCGGGAAGCGGAAGACACGCTGCATCGGAAGCGTCGCCGCGCCCGTCTGGATGTCCGTGGTCATCTGGAGGATTCGGTCCGCGCCCTCGACGTCGGGCTTCGGGCCCTGGCGAATGTCGTCGGCCAGCTTCAGCGCGCCCGATTGGCCGAACGTCGCCGAGATGACGCTGAGGGCGGCCTGCACATCCCGCGCCTCCGCGCAGCGGTTGAAGTCCACACGGCGGGCCGCGCCGGCACCGAGCGCGCCCGGAAGGCCGCCGGCGACGACGGCCTGCGGCCCGTCGAGCGGCGTCCACAGCCGGTAGTCGCCCGCCCCGAACGGCTGGTAGAAGAGGAGAACGATCTTGGAGAGGCGAACCGACTCGAGCCGTTCGTAGTACCAGAGCTGGATCGGCCAGTAGACGTCCTGGCAGTCGATCTTGCGGACGCCGTCCGGCGGGCCGTTCACGAGGTAAATGCGTCCCTGGTCCGTGTTCGCGTTCCGGAAGTGCTCCTTGACCTGCTGAAGGCGCATCTCGTAGACGTCGCGGAAGGCGACACGCATGCCGTCCGGTGCGAGCGAGCGCCGTTTCCAGAAGTCGTCGATGAAATGTTCGCGCTGGTAGTCCTCCCCGAGCTTCAGCAGCGTGTCGCGCTCGAGCTCCGTGATGATCGGCTCCACGTCCGTGAGGAACTGCCGGTACTTCTCAGGCAGGTCGGCCAGCAGCTTCTTGCGCTCCTTGCCCGTGAGCGGCTTGTTCGAGACGAGCTGGGTCGGCGGCGCCTCCGGCTTCGCGCCCGCGGGCGGCACCAGGTGCGGCACCGCGAGCGCGCCGCGCTCGGCGAGCCCGCCGTTGTTGTCGCCCTGTCGGCGCGCGATGTCCTTGACCGCGGAGGTGACGAGAAGCGCGTCCGCGCACGCCCCGTGATCGGCCTCGATCCCCGCGAGACCTCCCTTCGCCGACGGCCCCAGCAGCACCGGCTCGCCTTCGAGCACGGTCCAATAGCGGTACGAGCCCGTGGGCGATTCAGGGAAGAAGAGGATGCGCGCGTTCGTCCCGAGAGTGGGGTGCTGGAGATAGGTCCAGATTTCGAGCGTCCGGAACGTGTCCGGGCAATGTACCGTGACGCGGGCATCGGGTGGTCCCGAGGCGATGAACACGGCCGAGCGGTCGTCGTCGAGACGCCCGAAGAGCTTGAGCGCCTCGGGTCCCCGGGCGGCCTGCGGCGCGGGGGCGGGCGGGTTCACCGCCACGAGCGGCGGCGGGGTCGGGAGCGCGGGAACCGGCGACGACGAGGTGGCCGGAGTATCGGCACCGGCCCGGGCGGCGGCCAGGAGGGCGATGACTAGCAGAAATGACCGGCCCGACCGCATCCTCTCGACCTCCCGCGGCGGCCCCCATTCTCCCTCGCGGAGCCTCCACCGGAAAACTGCTCGCAAGACAGATTCCACGTCTCAACGTCCGCTAATGGATACGCGGGCGGGTGCGTTCGGTTTTCGGGCGGCGGACACCCCTACAATCGACCGTCCGGAGGTCCGGTTTCTTGAACGCCGACGCCCGCGTCTACGCCGACCACCACGCCACGACGCCCCTCGACCCCGAAGTACTCGAGGCGATGCGACCGTGGCTGGAGGGCTTGGCCGCGAACCCGTCCTCCACCCACGGCCCGGGCCGGGCCTCGCGGCAAGCGGTCGAAGCCGCCCGTGCCGAGGTGGCGCGGGCCCTTGGCGGCGAGCCTTCGGAAATCGTGTTCAGCTCGGGAGGCACCGAGGCCGCTCTCCTCGCCGTTCGCGGAGGCGCGCGCGCGGCCCGCGAGGCCGATCCGTCACGCGTGCGCATTTCTTACACCGCGGCCGAACATGCGGCCGTCCGGGAGGCGGCGCTCTCGCTTCGCCCTGACGGATTCGAGCCGGTCGAGATTCCCGTCGACGCTCGCGGCGTGCCTCGAGCCGCCCCCTTCCCCGCGCTCGGCCGGCACATGGCGCTCGTATCCGCCATCCTCGCGAACAACGAGACGGGGGTGGTATTCGACTCCCTCGCGGAATTCGCGGCGCACTCCCGGGCAGCCGGGGCCGTCGTTCATTCGGACGCCGTTCAGGCGATCGGGAAGATCCCGGTGGACGTACGGGCGCTCGGCGTCGACCTCCTCTCGCTCACCGCCCACAAGTTCGGCGGCCCGGTGGGTGCCGGTGCCCTCTTCGTGCGGAAAGGGGTTCGGCTTCAGCCCGTCACGGCCGGAGGCGGACAGGAGAGGGGACGGCGAGGCGGGACCGAGAACGTGCCGGCCATCGTCGGCCTCGGCACGGCCATCCGGCTCGCGTCGGCGCGCCTCTCCTCGGAGGCGGCGCGGCTCACCGCTCTCCGTGACCGCTTCGAGGCCGGCCTCCTCGCCCGCGTCCCGGCCACGAAAATTCACGGGGCGGGCGGCCCCCGCCTTCCCACGGCCACCTCGGCGCTGTTTCCCGGCACGGACGCCGAGACACTCGTGGCGGCCCTCGACCTCGAGGGGATCGCGGTCTCGGCGGGCTCCGCCTGCCACGCGGGCGCGACCTCCCCGAGCCGCGTCCTCCTCGCCCTCGGCCTGTCGCCCGCCGACGCGCGCGCGACTTTGAGATTCTCCTTCGGGCGGGCCTCGCGCGAAGCGGACGTCGAGCGGCTCCTCGAGGTGGTTCCGCGCGCGGTGGCGCGCGTCCGGGAGCTCGTACGGGCTTGATCGGCGAATCGGGACAGGCTCTAATGGCGCGAAACGGGAGTCTTGCCGCGTGATCATTCAGTGCTCGTCGTGCCAGGCTCGCTACCATTACGACGAGTCGCGTTTCGGCAGCTCGGCGGTCAAGAAAATCAAGTGCACGAAGTGCACGACGGTGTTCGAGATCCGCAATCCGGCGGGCGCTTACTCAACCGCCGTTTCGGCGCCCCCTCCGGCGACCGGCCCCTCCGCCGACGAGTTCTCCCTCGACGAAACGGCGCTCACGGAGGCCCGCAAGAGGAAGAGCCAGCCTGGGGCGCCCGCGCGCGCGGTGCCGATGGCCGCGCCGGCATCGGGCGCGGCGAGCGTGGCGCCGGCCTCGGGCGAAGCCACGGGTCCGATCGGGACGCACGCCGGCGCCGGCCCGACCGACCGCATGCCCGTGGCAGGCGGAACGCGGCCGATGGCGCGCCCGCTGCGCCTGCCCGCCGACCAGCGACTCTCCCTCGCCTGCATCTCGGGCCCGGACTCGGGCCGGATCTTCGAGATCGACAAACCGCGCGTCGTGATCGGCCGCGCGAACGCCGACATCGTCGTCGCCGACATCCAGTGCTCGCGCCAGCACGCCGTGATCGAGGTCATGGACGAGCGCGTCTTCCTCTCGGATCTCAACTCCACGAACGGCACCTACGTGAATGACGAGCGCGTGAGCCGCGCCGAGCTCGAAAACCGTACGGAGTTCGAGATCGGCACGACGACCCTCATGCTCATCCGCAGCTTCGAGCGCGAGGGTTCGACGGGCGGTTAAGTCTCGTCCAGCGCCTCGAGGATCGCGTCGAGCGTCGCCGGCAGGCGGCGCGGAGGATTCGCGAGGCGGCCGTCTCCGCGGTGGTACGCGGACATCGTTCCCGAGAACTTGAGCGCGTGCGCGGTCGCGACGACGACCACGAGGTCGTCCTGCCGGATCGCGCCGGCCTGCCGGAGCTTCGCGGCACCCGCGAGCGCGACCGCCGAGTTCGGGCAGATCGCGAGGCCGTTACGGTTCGCGAGCGCGAAGGCGTCGAGCAGCTCGGCCTCCGTCACGCTCTCCACGACGCCGTCGAAAAACCGGATCTCGCGCTCGGCCTTGGGGTGTGACACGGGCGCGCCGATGCGGATCGCCGAGGCCGCCGTGTCGCCCGCGACGCACGTCACGCGCTCGGTGAAGCCGTTCCGGTACGACTGGTAGAAGGGATCCGCGGCCGACGCCTGGATCCCCGCGAGGCGCGGTTTCTTCGCGATCACACCGAGGTCGAGCCACTCCCTCAGGCCCTTGCCGATCGCCGACAGGTTGCCCGCGTTCCCGACCGGCACGACGATCCAGTCGGGCGCGCGCCAGCCGAGGTCCTGAATGGCCTCCCACCCGATGGTCTTCTGCCCCTCGATGCGCACCGGGTTCTTCGAGTTCAGGAGGAGGACGGGCCGCGCGGCGGTCAACTCGGCGACGAGCCGCATGCAGCCGTCGAAGTCCGTGTCGAGACCGAGTGTCGTGGCCCCGTACGCGAGAGCCTGACTGAGCTGCTCGTCCGTGATCTTCGCGTGGGGGAGGAGCACGATCGCCCGCATGCCGGGCACCGCGGCGGCGTACGCGGCGAGCGCCGCCGACGTGTCGCCCGTCGAGGCGCAGGCGACAGCCGTGAAACCCGAGGCGCGCGCCCACGAAACGCCTGCGGTCATGCCGCGGTCCTTGAAGGACAGCGTCGGGTTCTCGCCCTCGTGTTTCACGAAGAGGCGGGAAAGCGAAAGCTCTTCGCCGAGCGCGCCGCCCGGGTAGAGCCGCGTCGCGCCCTCGGGCTTGCTCACGATGTCGCCCTCCGGAAGGTCGGGGAGAACGTGCTCGCGGAACCGCCAGACGCCGCTCGCCTCGAAGGGCCGCGTCGCCTCGGACGGCGACGCCGCGCGCCGCCGGTCGAAGAGCTCCTGCCACGCGGCGCCGCTGCGTCCGAACGCGCGGAGGTCGGAGACGACGTCGAGGAGGCCGCCGCAGGCCGGGCAGGCCGTGCGCGCCTCTGCGAGCGGAAACGCCGCCGAGCAGGCGACGCACCGGAACGAGGAGAGCCGGGTCATGAGCGCCTCCCGGCGAGCCTCGTGCCGCGCCTGTCGATGCGGTGCACGCGGGCGCGCGCCGCGATTCCCCTGCGCTTCCAGGCCGCCACGGCCGCCCGGCCGATCCTCTCCACGTCCGCGGATACCTCGGTCAGGGCGACGAGGGAAGGCCCGGCTCCCGCGAGGCAGGCGCCGTACGCGCCCGCGTCGAGAAGCGCGTCGAGCGCGGCGCGTCCGCCAGGCACCAGCGGCAGGCGCTTCGGGTCCACGAGCCGGTCCGCGAGGAGGCACTCTCCGGCCGCGGCGAGATCCCCCGACGAGAGCGCGAGCACGAGGCGCGCGAGGGCGCCGGCGTGCGCGGAGTGCGCGCCCATCGGAATCGTCCGCGGCAGAACGCCGCGCGAGAGGCGCGTTAACAGCTCGAGGTCGGGATGGACGAGCACGAGGCGGAGGCGCGCCGGCACGCGGAGCGCGACGGGCGCGAGGGCGCCGCCGGGATCCGAGGAGGGCACGAGGACGATCCCGCCCAGGAGCGCGGCGAACACGTTGTCCCCATGCCACGAGCCGTCGGCCGCATGCTCCCCCTTCAGCGCGGCGCCGAGGAGCTTCGTCCGGTCGGGCAGGCCGAAAAGAAGAGCGGCGGCGAAGGCGCCCGCGGCGGCCGAGGCAGCGGACGATCCGAGCCCGCTCGAGAACGGCAGTCCCTTCTCGAGATCGAGCTCGATCCCGTCCCCGCGGCCGCCGAATTCCGCGAGGACCGCCCCGGCGGCGACGGCCGCGGTGTTGCGCCTCGGATCCAGCGGGAGGCGCCCGCCGTCGCCCGTGATCGAGACGACCCTCACGCCCGGGACGCGCGAGAGCCGGGCGGCGACCAGGTCGCCCGGCCCGTCCAGCGCCGCCCCGAGCACGTCGAACCCGACTCCGAAGTTCGCGACGGACGCGGGAGCGAACACCGAAACGGATCGATTCCCCCCTTGCTTCAAATCGCGACCACCCGATGCAACGCCCTGACCGCTCTCTCCCGGTCCTTCCCGTCCACGGCGAAGCTGATGTTGCACTCCGACGAGCCCTGCGCGATGGCCTCGACGTTGACCTTCGCCCGCGCGACGGCCGCGAAGACCTTCGCGGCGATCCCGGGGGTGCCGCGCATTCCCTCCCCCACCGCCGCGACGACTGCGATGGGCGCGCGCGCGTTCACCGCGTCGATCGCGCCCGTGAGGCGCTCCCAGCGGAACTCCTGCTCGAGCGCCGCCACGGTGCGGGCACGGTCGCCCTCCGGGATCACGAGCGCGATGTTCTGCTCCGAGGACGCCTGCGAGAACATGACCACCGAGACGCCGAGCCGGGCCGTGGCCGAGAACACGCGGGCCGCGATGCCGGGGATGCCCGTCATCCCGCGCCCGTCCAGGGAAAGAAGGCACATCCCCGGGACCGCCGTGACGGCGCGGATGCCCTTCGCTCCGTCGCCCTTCGCGGTGATCGTGGTGCCGCGGATCTCCGGCCGGAAGGAGTTGCGGATGACGAGCGGGATCTCCTCGGCGATCGCGGGGAGCACCGCCGGGAAGTGCAGGACCTTCGCGCCGAAGTACGTCATCTCCGCCGCCTCGAGATAGGAGAGGCGCGGGAGAAGGCGGGCTCCCCTCACGAGACGGGGGTCGGCCGAGAGGACGCCGTCCACGTCCGTCCAGATCACGACCTCCCGGGCCAGGAGCGCGGCCCCGAGGAGAGCGGCCGTCGTGTCCGAGCCGGAGCGGCCGAGCGTCGTCGTCTCGCCCTTCGCGCTCCGGGCGATGAAGCCCGTCACGACGGGCAGGATTCCGGCGGAGAGGATCGGCTTGAGCTTGCGCCTCACGCGCGGGTCGCTCCGCTTGCGGTCGCACGTGGCGGCGCCGTGGCGGTCGTCGGTGACGAGCATCTCGCGGGCGTCGACGGCGCGCGCCGGAACGCCCGCCTTCGCGAGCGCGGCCGCGAGAAGAGGCGCCGAAAGGCGCTCGCCGAACGAGGAGACGAGGTCGGTCACGCGGGCCGTGCGCTCGCGGAGAAGGGCCACGCCTTCGAGGGCGGCTGACAGCTCGCGGAGCGGCGCCGCCTCGAAGCGCACGCCGAGCTCCTTCGCGGCGGCGGCGTGGCGCGCGTTCAGCGCGTCGACGGCCCTGCGGGCGAGGCCGATGCGGCCGCGCTCGGCGTCACGCGCGGCCTGAAGGAGGACGTCGGTCACGCCTCCCATGGCCGACGCGACGGCCACCACGGGCCGCCGCCTTCGCGCGGCGGCGAGGAGCCGGGCGGCGTTGCGGATGCGGGAAGCGTCGCCCAGCGACGTCCCGCCGAACTTGTGGATCGCGATTGTTCGAGACATGCCGGGGATGGTACCGCCGGGCCCCCGCGATAGGATCAGTTACATGCACCACGCGCCCTTCCGGACCCTCGTGCTGTCCCTTTCCGTCGGAGTTCTCGCCACCCGGAGCCTCGCCGCGGCCGACGCTTCCGCCCGGCCCGCATACCCCAGAGCCCCGCGCGCCGAGCAGATGGACGACTACCACGGGACACTGGTGAGCGATCCCTTCCGCCCGCTCGAGGACCCGGATGCGCCGGCGACGCGCGCGTGGATCGACGCCGAGAACGCGGTGACGCGCGCCTTTCTCGACGCCATTCCGGAACGCCCGGCGATCCACGAGCGGCTCACGAAGCTCTGGAACTACGAGCGCTTCTCGACGCCGGTGCGGGAAGGCGGACGCCTTTTCTACTCCCGCAACGACGGCCTTCAGAATCAGGCGGTCCTCTATGTCGCCGACGGCGACGGGGCCGCGCCCCGCGTGCTTTTCGACCCGAACGGCCTTTCGAAGGACGGCACCGTGGCCCTCGCGGGCACGGCGATCTCCCGCGACGGGAAGAGCCTCGCGTACGCGGTCGCCTCGGCCGGCTCGGACTGGCAGGAGTGGCGCGTCCTCGACGTCGCGACGGGGCGGGAGACGGGCGACGTCCTGAAGTGGGTTAAATTCTCGTCGCCCGCCTTCACGGCAGACGGCAAAGGCTTCTACTACACGCGCTACGACGCGCCTCCCTCGGGCCGCGAGCTGGACGCCGTCGTGAAGAACCAGAATGTCTTCTTCCACCGGCTGGGCACGCCGCAGGCGGTGGACGTCCTCGTCCACGCGCCGGAAGATCCGAGCTTCCTCCATCAGATGCGGGTCTCGGATGACGGGCGCTGGCTCGTGCTGTCCATCTCGCGCGGCTCGAGCGGAAAGAACCGGCTCTGGGTGAAGGATCTCTCTCGCGACGGCGCGCCCTTCCTCAAGCTATTCGACGACTTCGAATCGCGATGGAGCTGGGTCGACAGCGAGGGGACGACGGCGTATCTGCACACGGACCGGGACGCCCCCCGCGGCCGGCTGGTTTCCGTGGACCTCGCGGCCCCGGCGCCCGTCCTCGTGAACGTGATCCCACAGGGAGACGCCGTGCTCCAGAGCGTCCACGCGGTCGGCGACCGCTTCGTCGTCGTCACGATGCGGGACGCCTCCGAGCGCGTCCGCCTCTACGGGCGCGACGGCAAGCCGGGCAAGGAGATCGCCCTGCCGGCCCTCGGCGCCGTGAGCGGGTTCGCGGGCCGCCGGGCCGACAAGGACACGTTCTTCTCGTTCACCTCCTTCACGTACCCCGCGACCGTCTTCCGGCTCGACGCCTCGACGGCGACCACGACGCTCTTCAAGAAGCCCCGGGTGGATTTCGACCCGACCGCGTTCGAGACGAAGGAGGTCTTCTACCCCGGCAAGGACGGGACGAAGGTGCCGATGTTTCTCGTCGGGAAGAAGGGCGCGAAGTGGGACGGCGCGAACCCGACGATGCTCTTCGCCTATGGAGGCTTCAACATCCCGATGCGGCCGTCCTTTTCCGTGAAGAACCTCGTGTTCGTCGAGCGCGGCGGGGTCTACGCGCAGGCATGCCTGCGCGGCGGCTCGGAGTACGGCGAGGAGTGGCACAAGGCCGGGATGCTCGAAAAGAAGCAGAACGTCTTCGACGACTTTGCGGCCGCGGCCCGGTGGCTCATCGCGAACAAGGTCACGTCGGCGAAGAAGCTCTCGATCGCGGGCGGCTCGAACGGGGGCCTCCTCGTCGGCGCGACGCTGAACCAGCATCCGGAGCTGTTCGGCGCGGCCCTTCCCTCCGTGGGCGTCATGGACATGCTCCGCTTCCAGAAGTTCACGATCGGCTGGGCGTGGACGAGCGAGTACGGCTCCGCGGAGAATCCCGTTCAGTTCAAGTTCATCTACCCGTACTCTCCGCTCCACAACATCCGGAAGGGCTTCGCGTATCCGCCCGTCCTCGTCACGACCGCCGACCACGACGACCGAGTCGTTCCGGCGCACTCCTTCAAGTACGCGGCGGCGCTCCAGGAGGCGCAGTCGGGCGACGCGCCCGTTCTGATCCGCGTCGAGACGCGCGCGGGCCACGGCGCGGGCAAGCCCACGGCGAAGCTCATCGAAGAGGCCACGGACCAGCTCGCCTTCCTCGCGAAGACGATCGGAGGCGCCGCGCGATGAAGCGCGCGCTCGCGGCGGCCGCGGCCGCTGCGTTCGCGGCCGGTCTCTCGGGGTGCGCGTCCGCCCCGCCTCCGCCGCCTCCCGCGCCGGAGACGGTGCCGGCCGAAACGCCGGAGAAACCGGCCGACACGACATCGGCCGGCGCGGTCTATCTCGTCGCGGCGAAGACCGCGAATTTGAGAAAGTCGCCGGCCACTTCCTCGGCGACTCTCGGCCGCTTGAAGAAGGGAGACCGAATTACCTCCTTGGAAGAAAAGAACGGCTGGCTACGCGTGAAGGCGGCCAACGAGCAGATCGGGTGGGTGCGCCGCGATCTGGTCAGGAAGGATGACGGCTGCATGGCGGACCGCCGCGAGCTCCTTCTCCTGCCGCCGATGCTCCACATGTCCGAAGCGGGCGCGCCAGGAGCCAGGGGCAAGGTGGTCGTGGAAGCGGACATCGACGACAAGGGCGACGTGAAGGCCGTGCGCGTCGTGAAGAACGAGACGGGCTCGCCGGAGCGCGCCGAGTTGGCGAAGAGCGAGGTCCTGGGAGTGAAATTCCAGCCTCCGGTCAGGAAGTGCCGGGCCACCGGGTTCACGTACGTCTACACGCGGACGTTCTAACTGGCGCCCACGCGTGTCCACCCGCCGGCCGGCGACTCCACCCAGCGATCGCCGCGCATGTCGAGCCATTCCCCGAAGGGTCGGCCCTCCTTCGGATCCGAGGCGAACCGAAGCACGTTCCCGTCGGGATCCTCGATCTGCATCTCGTACGCCCACGCGTAGTTCGTGGGCAGGTGCCGGACCTTCGCGCCCTTGAGGCGGAAGTCCTCGAAGAGCGGCTCGACGTCGCCGACGCCGATGAAGACCCAGCCTCCGGGATTTCCCTGGTCGCCTTCGGTCAGGAAGATGGTGCAGCGGCCGCGCGAGACCGACGCGATGATGCCGGGACCCTGCCAGTCGACCTCGAACCCGAGCACGTTCACGTAGTAGTCGATGCTCGGCGGAAGGCTAACGACCCGCAGGATCGGGGTAGCGCCGTGGAACGTGATCGCGTCGGCTTTCGGCGCCGTCTTTCCAGACATATGAGGTCACTTCCTGAGGAGCCCCGAGATCGCGTCGAAGATCCCGCCCCCCGGCATCTGACCGTTCGGCGTGGCCATGTCGACGATCCGAGGGAGCATCCGGGAGATCGCTTCGCTGGCGTCCTGCGTCGAGATCCCCGCCTTTGCCGCGAGCTCCTTCACCTTTTCATCGCCGAGAACGCTGGAAATCTGCTGCGGCGTGATCGGCAGATTCGGATGCCTCGAGATCCACGAGGAGATCTCGTCGCCGAGTCCCTTCTGGTAAAAGAGATCCACGAGGCTCTGGAGGCCCGGGCCGCCCCGTCCCGTGACCATGTTGCAGAGCTCGTTCGCGAGGGCCTGGTGCGCGGGGTCGGCGCCGCCCACCGCGGCACCGACCTCCTTCATGAGCGCGTCGAGGAGTCCCACTCGGAATTTTCCTTCTGTTGCTCTTCGAAACTCGCGAGACTCTACTCCGCGCTGCGCCGCGGCGCCAGGCGGACTCCGGCGCGCATCCCGTAAACTCCGCGACCGATGCCGAAACGGACGGACATCAAGTCGATTCTCGTACTGGGCTCGGGGCCGATCGTGATCGGCCAGGGCTGCGAGTTCGACTATTCCGGCACGCAGGCCTGCCGCGCGCTCCGCCGCGAGGGCTACCGCGTCGTCCTCGTGAACTCGAATCCCGCGACGATCATGACGGACCCGGAGTTCGCGGACGCGACCTACATCGAGCCGCTCGACCGCGACACCGTCGCGGCGATCATCGCGCAGGAGAAGCCGGACGCGGTCCTGCCGACCGTCGGCGGGCAGACGGCGCTCAACCTCGCGGTGGCCCTCGACGAAGCCGGCGTCCTCGCGAGGTACGGCGTCGAGGCTCTGGGCGCGACCGTGCGCTCGGTCAGGCTCGGCGAGGATCGCCTCCTCTTCAAACAGGCCATGCAGGGAGCCGGAGTCGACGTCCTGCTCTCGGGGATCGCGAAGACCCTCGAAGAGGCGCGCGCCGTCGCGGCGCCGTTCGGCTACCCCGTCGTCGTGCGCCCGTCCTTCACGCTCGGGGGCACGGGCGGCGGCATCGCCTTCAACAAGGACGACTTCGACGCCATCGTCAGGCGCGGGCTCTCGCTCTCTCCCGTGCACGAGGTCCTCATCGAGGAATCGGTTCTCGGGTGGAAGGAGTTCGAGCTCGAGGTCATGCGCGACGCGGCCGATACGTTCGTCGTCGTGTGCTCCATCGAGAACCTCGACCCGATGGGCGTCCACACGGGCGACTCCATCACCGTCGCGCCGCAAATGACGCTCTCGGACGTGGAGTATCAGGCCATGCGTGACGACGCGAAGAAGGTCATTCGCGCCGTCGGCGTCGCGACGGGCGGCTCGAACATCCAGTTCGCCGTGCACCCGAGCACGAGGCGCCGGATCGTCATCGAGATGAATCCGCGCGTCTCGCGTTCGTCCGCGCTCGCCTCGAAAGCGACCGGGTTCCCGATCGCGAAAATCGCCGCTCTCCTCGCCGTGGGGTATCGGCTCGACGAGATCCCGAACGACATCACGCAGAAGACGCCGGCCTCCTTCGAGCCCACGCTCGACTACGTCGTCGTGAAGATCCCTCGTTTCGCCTTCGAGAAATTCCCCGGCGCCGACACGACGCTCGGCGTCCAGATGAAGTCCGTGGGCGAGGTCATGGCTCTCGGGCGCACGTTCGCCGAGTCGTTCGGAAAGGCGCTGCGCTCTCTCGAGACGGGACGCACGGGGTGGATCGACTCCCCCTCCGCCTCGCCGCCGGCCCCACCGAAGCCCGAGGCTCTCCGCGTCGCGCGGCCCGAGCGGATCTTCGCGGTCCTCGCGGCCCTTCGCGCCGGCACGCCGGTGGCGACCGTCGCCGCCGTGACGGGCATCGACCCGTGGTTCCTCGACCGTTTCGAGGAAACGCTCTCCGTCGAGCGAGAGGTGCGCGCGTCGGGCGCGAAGGCGCTCGACGACGCGGATCTCCTCCGCCGCGCCAAGCGGAACGGCTTCTCGGACCCCGACCTGGCGCTCCTGACGGGAAAGGCCGCCGCGGACGTGCGCGCGGCGAGGACGCGCCGCGGCGTGACGCCCGTCTTCAGCCGCGTCGATACGTGCGCGGCGGAATTCGAGTCGACGACGCCGTACCTCTACTCCTGCTACGAGACCGAGGACGAGGCCGATTCTCCGGACAGGGAGAAGGTCATCGTGCTCGGCTCCGGCCCGAACCGGATCGGGCAGGGCCTCGAGTTCGACTATTGCTGCGTCCACGCGGCCGAGGCGATCACCGGCGCCGGCTACGAGTCCGTGATGATCAACTGCAACCCCGAGACGGTCTCGACGGATTACGACACGTCCGACCGGCTCTACTTCGAGCCCCTCTCGCTCGAGGACGTTCTCGCGGTCGTCGAACGCGAGAAGCCGAGGGGCGTTCTCGTGCAGTTCGGCGGCCAGACCCCGCTGAAGCTCGCGAAGGCGCTCGAAGCCGCCGGCGTCCCGATCCTCGGCACGTCTCCAGACGCCATCGACCGCGCCGAGGACCGCGAAAGGTTCGGCGAGCTCCTGCGCGACGTGAACCTGCAGGCTCCGCCGTGGGGCGCCGCGCGCGACGTCGCCGCGGGCCTCGAGGTCGGGCGCCGCCTCGGCTTTCCCCTTCTCGTCCGGCCGAGCTACGTGCTCGGCGGACGGGCGATGCGCATCGCGTACGACGAAGAAGCCCTCGAGAGGGTCCTCGAAGAAGCCATCGCCGCTTTTCCGGACCGTCCCGTGCTCATCGATCGCTTCCTCGAGGACGCCTACGAGCTCGACGTCGACGCTCTCGGCGACGGCGAGCACGTCGTGATCGCGGGCGTCATGCAGCACATCGAAGAGGCGGGCATCCACTCGGGCGATTCGTACGCCGTCCTTCCGCCTTACCGGCGCGTGCCGCGCGAGGCGCTCGGCGAGATCCGCCAGGCCACGGTCAAGCTCGGGCAGGCGCTCGGGGTCGTCGGCCTCATGAACGTGCAATACGCGATCCGCGGGGGCGAGCTCTATGTCCTCGAGGTGAACCCCCGGGCCTCGCGCACGGTGCCGTTCGTGGCGAAGTCCACGGGCGTGCCGTTCGCGCGCCTCGCCGCTCGCCTCTGCCTCGGCGAGACCCTTCCGGGCGTCGGCCTCATCGAGGAGCCGCCTGTCCTCGGTTTCTCCATCAAGGCGCCCGTGTTCCCCTTCCGGCGCTTCGAGGGCGTGGACACGATCCTCGGCCCGGACATGCGCTCCACCGGCGAGGTCATGGGGCGCGACCGGAGCTTCGGCCTCGCGTTCCTGAAGGCCGCGCTCGGCGCGGGCCTGCGGCTGCCCGAGAAAGGCAACGCCTTCCTCTCGGTTCACGACGGCGACAAGGACGCGCTGCTGCCGCTCGCACGCGAGCTCGACGCGCTGGGCTTTCGCCTCCTCGCCACGGCCGGCACCGCCCGGGCGCTCGCCAAGGGAGGCCTCACGGCCGAAACCGTGCTCAAGGTGAACGAGGGCCGCCCGAACATCGTGGATCTCATGATCAACGGCAGCGTCGATCTCATCGTGAACACGCCGCTCGGCAAGGAGTCGTTCTACGACGAGGTCGCGATCCGCCGCACGGCGCTCGACCGCGACGTGCCGTGTCTGACGACGCTCTCGGCCGCCTCGGCGGCGCTCGAGGCCATTCGCGCCCGAGCCACGGGCGACCTCACGTACGCCCCCCTCCAGGAGGAGGTACGCGTCTGAGCCCGGCGCGCCGCGGGGCCCTCGCCTTCGGCGCGACGATCGTCCTTCTGGCCCTCGCCTTCGGAACGTTTCCAGCCTCGACCGCGCACGTGACGCTCGGCGTCACGCTGGGTCTTTCGGCAACCGGCCTCGCGCTCGGGTTCCTCAGGCCCGAGATCGCGACGTCCTGCCTCGCGTTTCTCGTGCCGCTCGCGCCGAGCCTCGCGCGCCTCCTCGGCGACCGGGCCGGGGCTCCCGTCCTGTACGCGCTGGGGCTCGCCGTGCTCGGAAGCGCGCTTGCCGGCGCCCTCAGGCACGACGAGCGCTCGCTTCTCCCGCCCCGCCTTCTCCGGTTCGCGGGCGCGTTCCTCGCCCTCGCCGCTCTCTCCGCCGCCGCCTCAGTCGCGCGAGGCGAGACTCTCTATCTTCTCTTCCGAGGGCGCGTCGACCCGCTGCCCCTGAATGCGCTCGGCATGACGGCGGCCGGGAGGAGCCGCGACGCGATCCTCGCGTTTCTCGGGCTCGTGCTCCTGCTCCTCGCGCTCGAGGTCTTCTCGCGCCTTTCTCTCACGTCCGAGGGCCGCGACCGCCTCCTCCTCGCGACGGCGGCGGGCGCCGCAGCCGCCTTCGTGATCGCTGCCGTCGGCCGCTTCGAGCCGGCCTCCGACCCGTGGTCCCGGTTGCACCGCCGCTCGGGGACGTTCACGGACCCGAATGCTCTCGGCGTCGGCATCGGCCTCCTCGCTCCTCTCCTCTTCGCGGCCCTGTCTCGGCGCGGGACCGCGACGGACGGGGCCCGGCGGGGCGCGGCGCTCCTGGCTCTCGCCGCGGCACCCTTCGCCCTCGAATCCTCGGGCTCCCGCACCGGCCTCCTCCTCGCCGGAGTGGCGGTTGTCGCCGGAGCGATCGGGCTCGCGCGCGCCCGTCTCGTTTCCGGGAAGCTCCTCCTGGCGGCCCTGGCGGCCGCCTTGATCGCCGTCGCCGCGCTCGTACCCGCCCTGCCGCGCGGCGGAGGCATCGCGGTGGGCGGTCTTCTCCAGCGCCTCGGTGCCGGCCTCTCCTCGTCCAGCTTCGCCGACCTCGCGAACCATCGCACGGTCTTCTGGCGGACGGCGCTCGAGATGACGTGGGACGAGCCGCTCTCGGGAATCGGACTCGCCGGCTTTCCGTATGAGTTCCCGGGCGCGTACGCGCGCCGTCACGGCGAGATCGCCGTGACGGACAGCGCGACGAACGCCATCCTCGAAGTCGCCGCCGAATTCGGGCTGCCCGGGCTCGTTCTCGCGGTCGCCGCGGTCGCCCCGCTTCTCGTCCGCGCGTGGGGGGCGGCCTTCGCGAAGACGCCGCTCGATCCGACGGCGCGCGCCGCCGGCGCCGCTCTCCTCGGACTCACCGTGGCCTGCCAGACGGGCTCGCACCTGCGGTTCCCCGAGATCGGCCTCCTCTCGAGCCTCGTCGCGGGCTTTCTCTTCGTGCCGCGTGCGGAGGCGCGCGCACCGCTCCCCGAGGAGGCCCCCGCGCGCGGCGAGCACATCGCCGGCCTCCTGGCGGCGGCGGGAATGCTCGGAGCCATCGTCGCGGTCCTGCCCACGGCCCGCCCCTCCGCGCCGTTCCGGGTCGGGCGCTGGATCGGCCTTTACGCACCGGGCCCGACGCCGAACCCGTTCCGCTGGAGCGGTCCACGGACGTACCGCAGGCTCTTTTCGAGCGAGACGTTCGTGTCGTTCCGCGTCGAGAATGCGCGGCCGGACGGACTTCCCGTGACGATCGCGATCGACGTCGACGGCCGGAGCGCCGCGCCTTTCGAGCTTCCCGGGGCCTCCTCCCGGGAACTCACGGTGACCGTGCCCCCGGGAGCGCAGGTGCTCCGTGTGAGCGGACGCCCCACGTTCGTCCCGCACGAACTGACCGGCAGCTCCGACTTCCGCCGGCTCGCCGTTCGCCTCGCGACCGGGGACCCGCCGTGAGCCGCACGGCGGCGGCGCTCCTGTCCTGCCTTGGCTGGGTGACTCTCCTCGGGTTCGCCCTGCCGCTCTTGCTGCCGCCCTTCCCCGGCTATCGCACGGCCGTGGCGCTCACGGCAATCGTGCTCTTCAGCGTGGCGCTCGCGGCGCCCGGGACCGCGTTCGTGCTCGCGTTCTCTTTCGCGGCGCTCGGCGGTGTCTCCGCGCTCGCCTTCGGCGCGAACGAGCCCCTGCCGGCCGCGCCGCTCGTCCTCTTCGGATATTTCGCCGGCGCGAGCCTGAAGGACCTCTACGACACCCACCCTCCTGCCCGGCGCCCGCCGCTCCTCACGCCCTTTCGAGCGTTCGCGGCGGTCTCGGCGGTGTCCGGCGCCGCGGCGTTCGTGGGCCTGCGCTCGAGCTACTTCCTCTCACGCGGCGTCTCTCCCCCCTACGCGGTCAATGTTCTGGGCGAGGATGCGAGTCAGGTCCTGCCGGGCGTCCTCGGCGCCCTGCTTCCCCTGTTCGTCGCGGCGGGCATGCACCGGATCGCCGCGCGCTTCGTGGCCGAAGCACGCGCGGAACTGCTGGACCGGGCGCTTTACGCGAGCGCCCTCCTCGCCGGCGGAGTGGCTCTGCTTCAGAAGATCGGCGTGCTTCCGCTCCTGCGCTCCCAGCGGTGGGCGGAGTGGCACCGGGCACAGAGCACGTTCACCGATCCGTCCGCGGCCGGCGTCGCCGTCGCGCTCCTCGTCGTTCCTCTCCTCGCCCTCGCGGCGACAGGGAGCATGGCCCGCAGGCTCGTCGCTTCGGCGGCCGCCGCGGCGCTTCTGGTGGTTCTGGCCGATGCGGGCTCCCGCGCGGGGCTCGTTGGGACCGTCACGGCGACCCTCTTTTTCGTGCTGTGGGGGCTCACGCGGCTCGCGGCAGGTGGCGGCGGCGGCGCCCGCCGGCGCGTGGCCGGAACGATCGGCGCCCTGGCGATCCTGTCGGCCCTCGTCCTCGCGGCCGCGCTCTCCTGGCCGAGCCGCGGCGCCGTCCGCTCGGCGCTTCTCGCCCGGCTCGAAGCGCCTTTCCGCTCGCAGCCGACCCCGTCCGAGGAGACCCGAGGGCGTCTCCTGCTTTACGAAGTCGCGTGGGAAGCGTTTCGCACGCACCCGGTCGCAGGTGGCGGCCTCGGTTCGTTCCGCTTCCTGTTTCCCGATCTCGCCTCCGAGGCGCTCGGCCGGCCGGTGAGCACGACCGACCACCCGCCGTCCCTTTACCTCGGAACCCTCGCCGAGTCGGGCCTCGCCGGCGCGTCGCTGCTCGTCCTTCTCCTGCTCGGCATCACCCGTGCCGCGGGCCGTGCCCTCACGCTCGAGGGCGACTCCCACGATGACGAGGCCGTCGCGCGCGCGGCCGCCGCGGCGTCGATGATCGGGCTCCTCGTCGTGTTCCTGTTCGGATCCCACCTCGTCTATTGCGAGATCGCCGCGCTCGTCGGCCTGTTCACCGCCCGGCTGCCGCTCCGCGAGGACGGCCGCACGGGACGATTTCTCGAGGCGGTCGTGCCCGTCGTTCTCGCGGGCGCTCTCGTCTGCGCGATCGGGGGCGTTGCCGCGCGAGACTGGGAAACCCGGACCGCGGAGGTCGCGTTCCGTCATGCCGCGAGCGCAGGCGTCTTCGACCTGGAGCACGAGCCCGGCGGCCGGCCCTTCCGATGGACGGGCGAGTCGGCGGCCTGGCCCGTCTCCGTTCCGGCGCTCTCGCCCGAATCCGGGTCCATCGTGCTCTCGCTGCAGGTCAAGAACGGGCGGCCCGATGGGCGACCCGCGGCCGTCGATGTCTTTTTCGACGACCTCCCGCGGGGTCGCGTGACGCTGCCGGCGGGCGAGTGGAAGAGGCTCGAGCTCACCGTTCCCCCAGGCGCCCGCGGCGCCTTCCGGATCCACGTCGTGCAGCCCTTCCGGCCGGCGTCGCGCCGCGATCCGCGTCTCCTCGGCATCCAGATCGGATCCGGCCCCGCGATGCGCCCGGGGGCGCCATGAGTCTCCTGCGGCTGCATCCGGGAGACGCGGGCAAGAAGAGCCGTTCGCTCGAAATCGGGCCGCTCGGCGGCGCCGCCCTGGCGGGATTCCTCCTGGCGTGCGGGTTCTCCATCGTCCTGGGCCTCGCGGGCGCGCCTCACGTCGTTTCGGACGCCGTGGACGCCGCCGACCGACTGGCCATTCGGGAGACCACGCAGCGGGGCGCCGAGTCTTTCGCGTCGGTCGGGCGGCGCACGCTCGCCCTTGGCAACCGCCTCGCGGCGGACGAGCTATTCCTCGCCCGCGTCGGGGCGATTCTCGAGATCGCGCCGCCAGACGGATTTCCCGCGGACCCCGGGGAGGCCGTGCCGTCGACTCCCGCGGCGATGGAACGGGAGATGGCGAACCTCGCGCGGCGCGTGCGCGTCTTCGAGCTGTTCCGGCGGCGTCTCGCGGCCCTGCCGGGCCCCCTGCCCGCCGGCTTCGACCCGGTTTCCGTACCCTCCCGGGCGCCCGTCGAACCTTCGTCCTCCGTGCCGATCGAGCTGTTCGGCTGGCATGCGTCCGAGGTCACGCGTCGCGACGAATTCTGTGCGGGGCTGACCCTCGCGTCCCCCGCCGGAGCGCTCGTGACAGCGCCCGCTGCGGGCCTCGTCCTACACGCGGGCCCGGTCTCGCGCCACGCGGACGCGATCTGGCGCCGCCTCGGCACGATCGTCGTGCTGGCCCACGACTCCCGCACGCGCACGATTTACGGCCACCTCGCCGCGCCCCTCGTGAAGAAGGGCCAGCGGGTGGCACGCGGCGGGCCGATCGGCCGCGTGGGCACGACGGGATTCGCGGTCGCGCCCCGGCTGCACTACGAGGTCCACCGGCTCTCGAACGGGCGCTGGGTGCCCCGCGACCCGAGGATCTTCGTGCTCGACGTCGACTGGATCGGAGCCGCGGCGCTCCGCGGAGAACCGGCGCCTCCGGACCTGCCCCCTCTGCCCGTCGCGACGCACTGACCGGGTCCGAAGCTAGAGCTTTTTCAGCAGTCCGAGGATTCGCTCCGCCTCCGCCTCGTCGTTCCCCACGTGGGGCGAGAAGCGGAGAAAGCCCTCGCGTGCGGACACGACGACGTTCTCGTCCGCGAGACGCTTCTGGAAATACCGTGCGTCCTTGCCCGCGGGGGGACGCGCCGCGAGGATGCCCGAGCGCGGCGGCCCACCGAACAGGATCGGCGTGAAGCCGAGGCGCGGGAGACCCGCGACGAGGGCGTCCAGCGTGCGCGCGATTCGGCGCTCCACCTCGGAAACGCCGATTTCGAGGAGCAATGCGAGCGACGCCGCGAGCGCGTAGAGGCCCGGCGTCGGAAGCGCGCCCGGCTCGAACCGCGCCCCGCCGGAGACGTACTCGGGCTTGTCCGGGACGCGGTAGTCCGCCCCATGCGCGCGCTTGAGGTTCGTCCAGCCGGGCGGCGGCGCGAGGCGCGCGTTGAGCTCCGGAGTCGTGAAGAGGATGCCGCAGCCCTCCGGGCCGAGCATCCATTTGTGCCCGTCCGCCGACAGGAAGTCCACGTTCCAGGCCGCCACGTCCACGCGCTGGGCGCCCACGCCCTGGATGCCGTCGAGGCCGAAGACGATGCCCCGGTCGCGGCAGAGGGCTCCGAGCGCCTCGACGGGCGCGCGGAAGCCCGTGTGAAACGCGACGAACGAGACGGAGACGAGCCGCGTCGTGACGTCGCAGGCGGCCGCGACGTCTTCGGCCGCGAACGCGCCGTCCCGCGTCGGGATGCGGCGCACCGTCACGCCCCTCTTCTCGAGCGCGACCCACGGCGAGAGGTTCGCCGGGAACTCCGAGGCCGCCGTGACGACCGAGTCGCCCGGCGAGAACTCGAAGCCCTGCGCCACCATGTCGAGGCCCCATGTCGTGTTCGGCACGATGGAGATCGAGGCGGCTCCCCCCACGCCTTCGTCGGCGCCGACGAGACGCGCCGCGAGGGCACGAACCTCGTCGGCTTTCTTCGGCCAGTCGCGCCAGTCGAGGCCGCCACGCTCCGCAAGATTGCGGGCGTACTCGACCAGGGCGGCCGCCGCGCGCGCCGGCAGCGGGCAGATCGCGGCGTGATTGAACTGGATGGAGGATTTCTTAGAGGGGAATTCCAAGTCGAAGTCCATGGGCTGGCCCTCTTACCCTTCTAAGAAAATTCTCTTCGAGATGTTCAGTACCGTTTCTGCGCCTTCACGAACCCCTCGAAATTCCTCGTCACTTCCTCCATCGAATCCCCCCCCGTTTTCTCGAGGAGCGCGTCCGCGAGGACGAACGCGAGCATGGCCTCTCCGATGACCCCGCATGCAGGCACGGCCGTCACGTCCGAGCGCTCGTACTGCGCGCGGTGCGGCTCCTTCGTGTCGATGTCCACCGACGGAAGGCCGTCGCGGAGCGTGGAGATGGGCTTCTGATAGAGCGTCGCGAGCACGTCCTCGCCGTTCGTGATGCCCCCCTCGAGGCCGCCGGCGCGGTTCGACGTGCGAGAAAAGCCCCGCGCGGCGTCGTGCCGGATCGGGTCATGCGCGGCGGAGCCGCGGCGGAATGCGTTCGCGACCCCTTCCCCCAGCGAGACGGCCTTCACGGACGGGATCGACATCAGCGCGCGCGCGATCCGCCCGTCCAGCTTGTCCTCCCACGAGACATGCGAGCCGAGGCCCGGCGGCACGCCGCGGGCGCCGACGAGAATCGTCCCGCCCAGCGTGTCGCCGGCCTTCGCCGCCGCGTCGACCGCCGCCTTCATCGCCGCCTCGACGCCCCGGTCCACGAGCCGGAACGGCGAGGTTTCGTCGACCCTGTCGAGATCCTCGTAAGAGCGCGGCCCTTCCGGCACCGCGACATCCCCGATCGAGAGCACGCCGCTCCTCACGCGGATCCCGAACGCCAGGAGGAGCTGCCGGCACAGAGCGGCGGCCGCCACGCGCGCCGCGGACTCGCGCGCGCTGGCACGCTCGAGCACATCCCTGAGATCGCGTCGGCCGTACTTGAGTCCTCCCGCGAGGTCCGCGTGCCCGGGCCGCGGCGACGTGATCCGGCGCCTCGCCGCCGCCTCGGGGTCGACGTCCACGGGACCCATGACCTTCTCCCACACGGCGTGGTCGCGGTTCGCGATCTCGAAGGCGACCGGACCTCCCAGCGTCTCTTTCCCCCGCAGGCCGCCGGTGAACCGCACCTCGTCCTTCTCGATCTTCATGCGACCGCCGCGCCCGTACCCGTGCTGCCGCCGCGCGAGGTCGGCGTTCAACGCCGCGACGTCGATCCTGAGGCCGGCGGGGAGCCCGGTGACGAGGCCCGTCAGGAGCGGGCCGTGGGACTCGCCCGCCGTCTGGAGCGTGAGGCGCGGCATGCATCGAGAAGTGTAGCGTCAGCGAGGGCGGACTCCGCCCTTTTCCGTACACTCCGGCTTGGTGATCGAAGTCGAAGGCCTCGTCAAGGCGTATCAGAACCTCACGGCTGTCGACGGCCTGAGCTTCCGCGTCGCGCGGGGAGAGGTCCTCGGGCTCGTGGGCCCGAACGGCGCCGGGAAGACGACGACGCTGCGCTGTCTCGCGGGAATCCTGCCTCCGAACGCCGGCACGATCAGGATCTCCGGGTTCGACCTCGCCGCGGAGCCCGTCGAGGCGCGGCGCCGCCTCGCGTTCATGCCGGACGAGCCGCGCCTCTTCGAGTACCTGACCGTCGAGGACCACCTCGCCTTCACCGCGCGCATGTTCGGAGTGGCCGACGCCGGGGCGCGCGCGCACGCCCTCCTGGAGGAGCTGGAGCTGACGGGCAAGGAACGCGCGTTGCCGGCCGAGCTCTCGCGTGGGATGAAGCAGAAGCTCGTCGTGGCGTGCGGCCTTCTCCACGATCCGGAGGTCCTCGTTTTCGACGAGCCTCTCACGGGCATCGACCCGGGCGGCATCAGGAGGATGAAACAGACGATCGTCCGCCGCGCCGCGGCGGGCGCCGCGGTCATCGTCTCGTCACATCTCCTCCCGCTCGTGGAGGAAATCTGCGGGCGCGTCCTCGTCCTGTCTCGGGGGAAGGCCGTGCTCGCCGGCACGCTCGACGAGATTCGCGCGGGCGCGGGCGGGGACACGTCGCTCGAGGAGATCTTCCTGCGCGTCACGGGCGCCGCGTGAGCGCGCCGTCCGCGCCCCTCTCCCTCGCGCTGTTCGCCGCCGGGCGGATGCTGAGGAACGCCGCGCGGAAGAAGGCCGGGCGGCTTCGCGAGCCGCGGTACATGGTCGGCTTCCTAGTCGGCGCCGCGTACTTCGCCATGCTCTTCACGAGGCCGGGCGGCCGGTCGGGACGCCCGCCGGCTCCGCCGCGTTTCCCGGGGCACATGGACGAGATCCTCCTGCTCGCGGGCGCGGCCGCGCTGGCCATCGTCGCTCTCCTGACCTGGCTCTTTCGGAGGGGCCAGCCGTCGCTCGGCCTGTCGGAGGCCGAGATCCAGTTCCTCTTTCCGGCTCCCGTTTCCCGGCGCGCTCTCCTCCACTACGCCCTCCTGAAGGCGCAGCTTCCCGTCCTTTTCAGCGCGCTGGTCATCACCCTCGTGTCGGGCCGCCGCGGGGGCGGCACCGCGATTCTGACCGGCGCCGGGCTCTGGCTGCTGCTGACGGCGATCCACTTTCACAACCTCGCTCTCGCCTTCACGAAGGCGCGGTGGAACGAGCTTCCGCCCGCCGTGCGCCGCGCCACGAAGACCGCGGCCTTCGCGCTGGCCGGGTGCGCCCTCGGTCTTCTCCTCTGGAGTCTCGGGACGGGCCTCCTCGCGGGAAGATCCGGCCTCGGGGGCGGGTCGCCCGTGTCTCTGGGCGCGTTCGTCGCGGCGCTTCGAACGGGTCCCTTCGGCGTCGCGCCGTTCCTCTTCCTCGCCCCATTCCGGTGGATCCTCGCGCCGCTCCTGGCTCCCACCGCCCGCGCGTTCTCCCTCGCCCTGCCGCCCGCCCTCGGCCTCGTGGCCCTCCTCTACGCGTGGGTCGCGCTCACGGCCGTCCGTTTCGAGGAGGCCACGCTCGCGCACGCTTCGCGGCGCGCCGCCCAGCGCGCCCGCCGGGAGTCGGGCCGGCTCGAGGCCCCGCCCTCCGAGAGGCGCCGCGGGATCGTGCCGTTCGCGCTGGCGCCACGCGGGCGGCCCGAGCTCGCGATCATGTGGAAGAACCTCCTCGCCTGGAAACGCGCGAGCCTCGCCCGCCAGGCCGTGGTCGTGAGCGCTCTCGCGGCCGCGTGCTTCGCGGCGTCCGCTTTCCTGACGGCGCCGTGGGCCGATGCCGCGGCCACGATCGGGAGCACGACCTGCCTGAGCGTGACCGCGGTGCTCGCGCTCGTCATACCCCTCGGCTTGCGGATCGACCTGCGCGGAGATCTCGAATACGCCGCGGTCCTCAAGACCTGGCCGCTCCCGGCCGAGCGCCTCGTCCTCGCGGAGCTCGGCGCGCCGGCTGTCGTCGCGGTTCTCTACGGCTGGGGAGGAATCGCCATCGCCCTCGCGATCGCCGGGGGACGCGCCGTGCGGGGGGCGCTTCGCGGAGCAGCCGCCGTGGCGCCCATCACCGCCGCCTCATACCTGCGGCTCGAAGTCCTCGTGCCCGCCGCTCTGACGGTCGCCGTCTTCCTCCCTGCCTTCGTCGCGCTCGGCCTCGTGGTCCAGAACGCCTCAGTCCTCGCCTTTCCGGCCTGGTTCCCGGCGGGCAGGAAGCGCGCCGTGGGCCTCGAGCAGTCGGGCCTTCGCGTGCTCTCGTTCCTCGCCACGTCGCTCGTTCTCGCCCTCGCCCTCCTCCCGGCGGCGCTCCTGGCCGCGCCGCTGGTCTTCTTTTCCTTCGGGCTCCTGGGCTTCTGGTCGCTGCCCATCGGCGCCGTTCTCGCGGCCTTGCCGGTCCTGGCCGAAGCAGCCGCAGGAGTTTTCCTTCTCGCCCGCCTGTTCGAGCGGTTCGATCCCGCGCGGGACCTCAACTCCTGAGCGCGTTTTCTGACAGAATAGGAGGTCATGCCCTCTCCCCTCTCCCTGCCCGTCCGGGATGCGCTCGAGCTCATCGCAGACTCGAAGGCTCCGGCATACGGAATGGACCGCCACGACCGCATCGTCTACTGGAACGAAGGCGCGACGAAAGCTCTGGGCTGGTCCGCCGACGAAGTGCTCGGCAAGATGTGTTACGACGTCCTCGCCGGGCGCGACGTGTTCGGCAACCTGTACTGCACGCAGGAGTGCCCCGTCGTCGTCTCGGCGATCGCGGGCGACGACGTGCGGCCCTACCTCCTCGCCGTCAAGAAGAAAGGGGCTTCCACTTCGGTCAAGCTCATCGTCCGCGCCATTCCGCTGCCGGCCGCGGGTCCGTCGTTCGCGGTGCTCATGCACTTCCTCGAAACCGAGGGTCCCAGCCTCGACACCCTCATTTCGTCGCTGCGCTCGGCCGTGCGCGAGCCGGCCGGCCTTCCTCCCATCGATCCGCCGATCTCCGTCTCGCCGCTCAGCTCGCGCGAGCGGGAAATCGTGATGTTGCTGTCGAACGGCTACGCGGCGCTCAACATCGCGGCGAAGCTGAACCTGTCGCACGCGACGGTGAGGAATCACATCCAGAACGTCCTCCGCAAGCTCGAGGTCCACAGCCAGGTCGAGGCCGTGGCGCTCGCGTTCCGGCGCGGCTGGATCTGACCTCCCGCCCCGAAGCCTCTCCCTAGGGCGCCGAGCGCGTTCCCCGCTGGAGAACCTGCACGAACCCGGCGCGGGTGAACGGGCTGGCGTCTTCCCGCCGCTCGAGGCTCATGCAGCCCCGAACCTCGCCGAGCGAGGAGTGGCCGTGGCGTTCGAGCCACTGCTCCAGCTCCTTGCGCACGACCTGCAGGTGGCCGGGACCGTCCTGCAAGAGTGCCGAGACCATCTGGACGACGTCCGCCCCGGCGAGAATCGCCTTCAGGGCGTCGGCCCCCGAGTGGACGCCGCCCGTCACCGCCAACGACAGGTCCACGCGGCCGAAGAGCGTCGTGACCCAGTAGAGGCGCGGCAGCAGCTCGGCCGAGCTCGAGAGGCGCAGACTTGGTACGACCTCCAGCGTCTCGAGATCGATGTCGGGCTGGTAGCTGCGGTTGAAGAGGACGAGACCTTTCGCGCCGATCTCCTCGAACTGCCGCGCGAGCGACGCGATCGAGGAGAAGTAGGGGAAGATCTTCACGGCGACCGGGATCGAGACGAGAGAGCGTACGGCGCGAACCGTGTCGAGCGTGTAGGCCTCGAGAGTCGTCCCGCTCGTCCAGAGACTCGTCGAGAGATGGTAGATGTTCAGCTCGAGGGCGTCGGCTCCCGCCTGCTCGACGAGACTCGCGAACGACGTCCAGCCTTCGTCGGTCGTCCCGTTGAGCGACGCGATGACCGGAACGTGGACGGATTCCTTGACCCGGTTCAGGTGCTCGAGGTAGCCGACCGGGTCCGTGGGCGTTCGCCTGGTGCGGAGGGGATCGGCTGCGATCTGCTCCTCGAAAAGCGAGTGCAGCACGATCGCGGGCGCGCCGGCATCCTCGAGACGGAGGACCGAGTCCAGGTCGCTGGAGAGAGGAGACGCCCCCGGCAGGAGCGGATGGGCCAGCTTGAGCCCCAGGTACGAAGTGGAGAGATCCACGGTACCTACAGGGTGGGGTCTTTGCCCCTCACTCTCCCATGATGCACCTGTTTCAAAGAGGACCGGTCAATGGATGCCGAGGTCCGCGAGCACCTTCGGGTTCGTCTCGTCCTGGGCGAGCAGGGCGTGGCAGGCGTCGCATTCGGCCGAGATGACGCGCCCATCGGCCGCCTTGTGGCTGCCGTCGTGGCAGCGGAAGCACCCGAGGAAATCCTCGTGGCCGATGTGGTTCGGGTGCGTTCCCCAGGCGATCCTCATCTCGGGCCACACATTTCGCCCGTAAATCCGCTGGACCTCGCGTGCCGCGGTCTCGACGGACGCACGGCGGGTCTGGTACACGTCGGGATACTTCGTCTTGTAGAACTCCGTGAGGTCCTTCTCCAGTCGCTCGAAAGCGGCCTCGCGCGTCGGGTATGCGATCTTCAGGAGCTCGATCGATTTCTTGTGGATGAACGGCAGCTCGGGGCTGATGCGGTCGGCCGCCATGGCCTCGTTCACCGCGCGTTCGGGGAGCTGGAAGGCGTGCGTGGGCCGGTTGTGGCAGTCGATGCAGTCCATCGTCCGTCTCTCGGCCTTGCGTGCCTCCTCGGGTGTCGCCTTCACCTCGGTCGACGCGAACTCCACCGGCTTTCCGTCGTCGCCGAGGTAGGTGACCGAGGAAATGACCTCGCGGCGCGGGTTCGAGGTGAGGTACGAGATCCGCTCCTTGTCGTCGAGGTGCCGGCCGTGGATCCCGGTGGCCCGGGTCCCCATGCGCCCCCCCAGCTTCAGGAGGAGGACGGTCTTCGTCGGCGTGTTCTTCTCGTCGTCCCCGTACTTGGAGATGATCTTGAGCTTGTCGCCCTGGAATTTCTGCGGCCAGTGGCACTGCTCGCAGGTCGCCCGGGCGGGACGGAGCGTGTGCACGGGCGACGGGATCGGACGGGCGTACGTGCCGAACGTGACCGCGATGACCTGCCGCACGCCGTCGACCTTCGCCTTCACGACCCAGGGCGCCCCCGGGCCGATGTGACAGCTCGTGCACGCGACGCGGGAGTGAGGCGAGTCGAGGTAAGCCGTGAACTCGGGCGCCATGACCGTGT
Source organism: Thermoanaerobaculia bacterium (assembly GCA_041495865.1). Taxonomy (GTDB): domain Bacteria; phylum Acidobacteriota; class Thermoanaerobaculia; order UBA5066; family UBA5066; genus Fen-183. The sequence goes on from JBGQDL010000007.1 coordinate 42,955, forward strand.
GGCACGTGAGGCCGCAAAAACGCGCGGAGTCCATGTACTCGACGCCCACGTAGGCCGAGAGACTCAGGATCACGACGTTGGCGATCGTCAGGCCGGCGATGAGGATGCCCGCGTGCCGGAGGTTCGCATCGGCCAGGTCGACTTTCGGGTAAACCGTGGGAAGAAGACCCGCCCGGCGAAGCCGGCGGCGCTCGAAGAAAATCCCGACGGGGATGAGGACGAGACCGATGAGGAAGACGAACGGGAGAACGAGAATGAAGAGGATGCCCGAGTACGGGTGGACGGGTTTGGAGTTCGTGACCTCGAAGAGCCAGAAGCCGATCAGCGTGACGGCGGCGCTCGTCGTGAGTCCGACGCCGAGCTGCGAAACGCGGTTCCGCCCCAGGTAGAAGATCGGCCTCAGCCATCCGGCCAGACGGCCGCCCGTTCGTGCGCTCATGTGACTCCTCCTCCTCGACGCGGGCTCAGCTCAACAGGGCGATGAGTGTAAGGGCAACGAGGAGGAGGCCCAGGGAAACCGCGATCGTGCCCACGATCCGGCTCTTGAAGACGCGATCGGCGGTCGGCGCCGGAGCGGCGATGCGCTCGACGCCGCCCTCGGCGACGAGCCGATCGTACTCGGCGGGCCGCTCGTGCTTCAGCTCCTCGAGCGGCAGAACGCCCGTGAAGATGACCGTGTCCATCGGGAACTTCTCGGGCCTGAGGTGGCCGTTGAAGAAATGAATCGTGAAGATGAACACGACCGCGAGAAGCGCCTCCTCGCCGTGGATGAGGAGCGCGATGTTGAACAGGTCTCCCGGCAGGAACCGCGCCCAGAATTTCGGGGCCCAGAGGATCAGCCCGGAGCCCCCGATGATTCCCATGCCCCAGAACACGGCCCAGTAGTCGAATTTCTCCCAGTACGTGAAGCGCTCGAAGCGCGGACGCTCGCCTCTCCCGAGAAACCAGCGCACGTGCCGCACGAGGTCCGTGAGGTCGCGCGGCTGCGGAACGAGGGAGGACGGCCCCCACAGGATCCCGTACTCCTTGTCGCCGAACAGCCGCTTCGCGAGGCGCGCGAGGTGGCTCCCGAAGCACACGAGCATCCCGGTTGCGAAGATGCGGTGTAGAAGCGCCGCGGACCGGAACCCGCCGAAGAGACGCGAGAGGCCCGCCGCCCAGGGTCTGTCCGAGAACAGGAGCGGCACGCCGGTGAGCGAGAGTCCCAGGAAGCTCGCCATCAGAAGGATGTGAAGCGAGCGGTCGTACCGGTCGAAACGCCGGACCCAGATCGGGCCGTCTGCCACGGGGGCCTTCTCCGTCATCATGGCGCTCCGTGTCCCTTACCCTTTCTGCGGCCGCCTCGGCCCTCGGCGGCGCGGGCCTTGAGCGACCGGGGGAACCAGAGGACCGTGTGAATTCCGAAAAACGCGAAAACTCCGGCCAGGAGGATTCTCATGAACAGCGCCGTCGCCCAGAGAAGCTGGTTCCGGCCCCGGTCATGCGTGTCGGCGTGGGGGTCGTACTTCGCGAAGCTCGTTCCGACTCCGGGATGACATTTCCGGCAGGTGGTGACGCGATTCGCCGCCGCGACCGAGGACCGGGCGTCGCCGGCCGGGTGAATCCGGTGCGCCGTGTGGCAGTCGGCGCAGGTCGCCACGCGAGAGAAGCCCAGGGCGCTGACTTGGCCGTGATACGTGTCCCGATAGGTCTTGAGCTGGCGCTCGTGACAGCCGCCGCACTGATGGAGGATCGCGAGGCGGCGGACGTCGGTCGAGTCCGTGATGGCGTGCGCCGTGTGGCAGTCGGAGCAGACGGGCACCTTCGCGTTTCCCTTCGCGAGCTGGGTCCCGTGAATCGAGTCGCCGTACTCCGCGAGGATCTTCTCGTGGCACGTCCCGCACGTCGCGGGGACTCTCGTCCGAAACACCGCGCTCTCCGAATCCGTCCTGGGATTGCGGATCGCATGCGCCCCATGGCAGTTCGAGCAATTCGGGGCGAACTTCAGACCGCTCTTCTCGAGCGCGTGCCCGTGAATGCTGTCGTGGAAGAGCGCCGGCTGGTTCACGGGGGGTCCGCCCGCGCTCGGCACGACCGCGAGGTTCCCGTGGCATCTCAGGCACGTCGTCGGGAGGTTGAAGTGGTTCGTGCGCGACGCGGGGTCTTTCGCAGGCCGGATGTCATGAACGCCGTGGCAGTCCGTGCACCACGCGGCCTTGCTCGCCTTCGATTTCCCGCGTTCGGCGGCATGAACGCTCTTCTCGTAGTCCGCGACCTCCGACGCGTGACAGGAAGCGCAGTCGACGGGGGCGAGCTTTTCGACGTGGGGAAAATCGGCCGTTTTCGCGAGGTCCTGGTGGCAGTCGACGCAGGACGCGCCCGCGACTCCGTGGACGGAGGCGGCGAAGGCCGCCCTGTCGACGAGAACGGGAGACCCGTTCGCGCGTTCGGCGGTCGGGTCTTCGTGGCAGGCGAGACAGTCGTCGTTGGCGGGGGCCTTCGGGGGCGGCGCCGCCGCCTGGAGGGGGGCGGCCGTGAGCAGTATCGCGGCGAGAGCGCCCCCGAACCTCATCCTCCAATCCTACTTCGACGCGGGATCGCCCGGGTTCGTCCCCTTCTTGATCTCGTCGAGATTCGAGACGCCGTCGGCGTCGCTGTCCAGCTTCTCGACCTTCGCGAAGTCGTACTTGTCGTTCTTTTTCGTCGCCCCGAGGGCCTTGCCGTAGGAGTTGACGTCCCCCTCGCCCTTCTTGGGCATCGCCTTCGTGTGACAGGTGCCGCACTTCGCCTTGGGAGCGTCGGGATAGGTCGCGCCCATCTGCTTCTGCGCGTCCAGGGTGGCGAGCGCCGTGCCGGCGACGAGCGCGACGGCCGAGGCGAGCGAGACGACTCCAAGACGTCCCTTGTTCATGTCATGACCCTTTCTTCTTCGATTCTGCGTCCGGTTCAGGGGCGCCACTTGAGGTAGACGCCGTAGCGGTTGGCTCGGAAGCTGGACGTCGCGATCTGGAGATCGAGGTACCGGTCGACCGACCACTCGCCGATGAGCCCGACGTGAGCGGTGGCGTCGAAATCGACGCGCGCGCCGCCCCTGTAGAGCCGGAACTGGTAGGAGCCCTCGTTTTCGAAACGCGTCCAGAAGCCGTCGATCGCCAGCTTGTCGAGCTTGAGGCCCAGGCCGGCCTCCCAGAGCTCGCCGTCTTCCTTGTTGACCGAGTCGAGCACGGTGAAGTCCTGCGGGGCACGGATCGGAATCGTGTTGTCGGCCTGCAGCTTCCCGTAGCCCGCGTGAAGCCTGAGCGCCTTGACCGGCATGAGCGTGAGATCGCCCGTGTACTGCCGCGAGCTGCCCTTCGAGTTGATGCCGAGCGTGTCGTTCTTCTGGTCGACCCACAGACCGGTCGCGCCGAGCGTCAGCCACGGGAACCCCTTCCAGGTGACGCGCACGCGCTCCCGATTGCGGGTGAGGTAATCGGTGCGGAGAATGGACTGGCTCGAGTCGTCCCACGACGCTTCGCCGGCCGCGAAGAAGGGCGCCGAGCTATAAGTGAGCGCACCTTCCACGCGGTTGATGTCGCGGTTGAAGTTCCCCCCCTGGCCCCCGGGGATGATGATCTCCGAGGGGTCCTGCGTGACCGTGAGGTCCTGCAGGATCCGCGAATAGCCCGCGCGGACGCCAAACGGCCCGAACACCTTCGCGGAAACCTGGGCGTCGTACACGTCCTCGATGCGTACGACCGAGGTCTGGGCGTTGAGAAGGGTCTGGATGTCCGCGAGCGTGACGCCCGTGAAGGTCGACGTTCCCGTGAACAGGCTGCTCACGAGGTCCTGGCCGTCCCACTCGGCATGGCGACGGACGTAACCGCCCGTCACGTCGATGCCGTCGAGGACGTGCCATTCGAGGCGGGCGCCCCCGCGCCAGAGCTTGTTCTGAACGCGCGAGGAGGAGGTGTCGGTCAGGCCGTTGAAGAAGCGGGACAGCTCGAACGAGACGAGCGAACCGCTGAGACTCTCCCGGTCCGTGTCGTCCCCGCTCGCGTTCGAGTTGACGTAGAAACCGATGAGCTGGACGGCGTCGGTCGCGAAGCCGCGCAGGAACAGCGAGGTCGTCGGCGTGTTGACGTCGGTCACGCTCGAACGCGTCAGGGACGAGAGGGTCACGTTCTTGTCGAGGACCGTGCCCGGCCCGTTGCCCGAGCCCGCGCCGGGGAGAAGGCTGAGCTTCTCGATCTCGTGGTAGCGGCGCCACCCCTGGAGGAACTCGCCGGACACCGGTCCCACGTGGAACCCGGCGCCGACGCGGACCTCCTGGTCGTTGACCTTGAGGTCCTGGCCGAGGCGGAACTCGTCCTGGCCCACGGTGAATGTCGAGCGGCCTGGACCGTTCAGAAGGTTGGACGTGTACCCGAGGAGAGGCGTGACGACGGCCCCCGGCAGGAGCTCGAGGTTGACGTCCACCATGTTCCGGGTGCGGTCCCACGTCTGCTGGCCGATCGCGGCGCCGAGTGGATTCGCGAAGCCGGCGAGGGCGCTGAACTGGTCGAGGTGCCGGTACGAGAGCCGCAGGCGGTACGCGCCTGTGAGGCCCGCATCGAGACGCAGGGAGCCGGCGGGGCCGACCCCGAGCTCTGCGCCGTCGATCCGCAGGTGGTCGATCGCGCGGAAAGCGTCCGACTGGCCGTCGGTCCCGAGGTGGATGCTGCGCACGAGAAATCCTTCGCGCTCGTTGATCTGGGAGCGATAGGACTCCTCGCTGCCGGTGACGCTCAGAAAGCGGTAGCCGACCTCGATGTCGAAGGGAATCGCCTGGGCGCGGGCGACGCCGAAAGAACCGAGGGTCGAGGCGAGAGCAGCGACGAGGAAGGCGGAGCGGAGTGTTCGCATCGGCCGTCCTTACTTGAAGAGCTGCGGCGAGCGCTGGGAGCCGTGCACGGCGACGTGGCAGGTCGTGCAGTTCCGGTAGCGCGGCAGCGAGATGTTGTGGAAAGAAGGCGGCTGCGAGCCCAAAGTCCCCGCCGAGAGCGTCGAGTGACACTCGAGGCACTGCGCGGCGATCGTCGCCCGCTGCAGCTGGTGGGGGTACGAGGAGCCGTGCGGAATGTGGCAGCTCGTGCAGTCGCCGGCGACGCCGTTGACGTGCGGGAAGACGAAGGGGCCGCGCACCTCCGCGTGGCAGGAGACGCAGCCGGGCTCGCCGGCCCTCGTCTCCTTCACCGCGTGCCTGGCCGGGCGGCCGTGCGGGTCGTGGCAGGACACGCACGAGAGCGCGCCCTCTTTCAGCTTGTGCGCGTACGGGAGCGTCCGGAAGGACGACGCCGCGTCCTGGTGGCAGGAGGCGCACAGCTTGTTGGGGCTCTCGGCGAGCAGGTTGGCCTGCTTCGCGTTCGCCTTGTGGATGGAGTGGCAGGAGAGGCAGTTGACCGCCTCGGACGTCGCGTGCACGCCCGTCTTGAAAGACGAGCGCTCCGCGGACTGCTTGTGACAGGTCGCGCACGTCTCGGCGCCGGAACGGCCGTAGAGGCTCTTGATGAGGGTCTTGTCCCCTCCGGCCTCCATGTGCTTCGTCCCGTCGCCGTGACACGTGGCGCACACCGCGCTGCCGGACTCGCCGCCGTGGGCGGCGCGGTAACCGCGCGTGTGTGGGTTGCCCGCGAAGATCTTGGCCTCGTCGTGGCAGTCGGCGCACGCGGGGCCGGTCTCCACCTTCGCGGGAGCCGGTTTGGCCGGAGCCTGGGCCGCCGCGGCCCCCGCCGTGAGAACGGCGAGGGCGGCAGCGGCCAGGGTTCCTGACATGAGATGTTTCACGGCGTGGCCTCGTTACCGCGCGTGCATCTTAGCGACGTCCCAGTCCTTTCCGGCGCCGTGACACGTTGCGCAGGCTTCGCCGAAGAAGGGCGTCGTCACGGTATTGAGATATGCATGCGCCGCGGCGTCGACGTTGTCGTGGCAGCCGAGGCACGCGGAGGTACCGGCCCCCTGCGGGCTGAAGTAGTCGGACGGCGTGAACGTGGGGATCGTACCAAGCGGAAGCGGCAGATCGAAGGTCGAGGCGCTCGCATGGCACTGCAGGCAATCCTTGCGGTCGCCCGGATACGTGACCTCGTTGAAGCTGTTCGGGGTGCCGGCGTTGCCGTAGATGATGTAGTTCTGCGTCAGCAGGTTGCCGGTGTGGATGCGGTGCGCCAAGCGCTTGAAGGCGATGGACTCCGGCTGGCCCTTGGATCCGTCATTCGTCGCCGGTGGCGGGTACCGCCGGTTGACGTCCGTGGCGTTCCCGTTATGGCAGATGTCGCACTCCTCGATCGCGATGCGCTGGCCGCCGTGTGAGAACGTCGTCGCGAGCCGATCGTGGCAGTTGTTGCACTTCGTCAGGGCGACGACCTGCCGGCGCGGGACGGCCGTGCCGCCCGTGACGGCGATGTATTTCACCGGGTTGACCGCTCCCTCGGTGAACGTGGCCGGGCCCAGGCGTGGAGCCGGGTCGAAGGTGATCGGCCTCCGGGCCTCGATGGCGACAGCCCAAGTGCCGGTCGCCGTCGCCGGAATCGCGTTCGTCATCGTGTAGACGCCGTTCGTTCCATTGAACGTTGCGCCGCTGGCGTTCTCCCGGAACGGCTGCGCCGGGGGCGTAGCGCCCGCGCCGTAGTCGAGCGTCGGCCCGCCCAGGAGGATGTTGATGCTGGTTCCCGGGAAGTTGGTTGTATTGAAGGCGGCGGGGGAGAGGATCTTCCCGTCGGTCTCGGTCAGCTTGAACGTGACGACTGCTTTCTTGCCGGGGCCGACGTTGTCGACGGCCACGATGGTGGCGTTCAGCCCCTTGAGCTGCTTCGAACGGTAGGGCACGGTATGCGCGGTCTTGATCCCCGCGTCATACTCGGCGTCGCCCTG
>JBGQDL010000008.1:0-49159 GCA_041495865.1 Thermoanaerobaculia bacterium
CGGGAAGCTGAGGGATGTCCTCTAGGGGGATCGCAACCCTTCGCGAGGCGCGGCATTGAGAGAGGGCGTCGAAAGGAGAGGCCGATGGACGAAGAGAAGGTCAGGAAGAGGCTGGAAGGCCTCGAGGTCCCGGGCGTCAGCGGCGAGGCGTCGCGTCGCGAGCTGCGCCGGGCGCTCGTCGGCGCGCGCCGCTCGTCGAGGATCGCCATCGTCCTGGTCGCGGTCCCGTGCCTGTTCCTGTTCGGGATCGTGCTGCGGTATGGCTTCGGGCTCGTTCTGCCGGGGTTCGCGGCGTTCGAGGAGTGGCTCGCGCGCGTGGATCGCATGCCCGTCTGGCGCTTCGTGTCGCCCCTCGTCCTGGCCGGCGGTCCCATCGCCGCTCTCGCGCTCAATTTGCTTTCCCTCATGCACGTGCAGTGGGACGGCGCGGCAAAGGAGCTGCGCATCGCGGTCAGGATGCGGCTCTTCAACCTGCTGATCGTCGCCGTCTGCCTCGTCATTCTCGGCGCTCTTCTCGCGCATGCCCTCGCCGAGCTGACGCACCACGGCCTTCAGCAGGGCCGCGCACGCTTGCAAGCCCCTGCCTCTTCCGCTATCGTGCCTCCTCTCGCGCGTCCTGCGCGTGTGCGCCCATAGCTCAACTGGATCAGAGCGTTTGACTACGGATCAAAAGGTTGGGGGTTCAAGTCCTCCTGGGCGCACCATCTATCTGAAAGAGCTGCCGCCTGGCGATCTAAGCCACATCAGGATCGCCACGTCGCTGACGTTCGTGTTCGTCGGGCCCGTGCGCAGCAGCGAGCGGGTGAGCTCGTGGAAGTGGTACGAGTCGGGCCGACGCCGAAACGCGGCTAATTGCCGGCCGCCGGAAAAATGTCGTAGACATAGTCGTACGCCGCCAGCGCGGCCGGGCTCAGGGTGCCTGCCGTGACGCCCCGGGCGATTTCCTCGCGCGTGAGATCGAAAATCGCGTCCAGGATCTGCGCGCGTTCCCGCCCGTTTGCCTGTCCCACGACGAACAGGACGCGGGCGCTGTGCTGGATGTAGCGGGTCGACAGAAGCTGCCGCCTCAGCAGCTCCATGATCAGGGGCGCTTTGGCGCGGTCGAAGCGGCCCGGATCGCCGCGCCGGTCCAACTCGGCGAAGAACGCGGCCGTCCACTCGTTGTGGTAGTCCCACAGCGTCTGGAACAACTCCGGGGTGAAGCGGGCCCCGGCCTTGACCTGCGCGGCGTTCGCAGCCGGTTCGACGCCATCGTCGGTCAGCGACGGCCGTTTGAGAGCGCCGTCCTTCGTGATGACCGCCCGGTGATAAACGAGGGTCCAGAGCCACGAGACATCGATCCGGTACGTGGCAAGGTCGTTCATGAACCGCAGCTTGAGCTCGTAGTCGTCGATGGCGGCCGCAAAGTTGCCGTTCAGGATCTGGAAGCCGTAGTTGGCCGCCATGTAGAAGGCGTGTTGAATGTGCTCGATCGTGACCGCACCTTCGGGCACGCCGTAGATCGCCCCCCAAAGCTCCCGGCTGAAGAGTCGCTCCGGCGTGTCCAGCTTGGCCTTGTCGAGGACCAGCGGCGTGATCATGCCGCGCGCGTTCAACACGCCGCGGGACTGCAGCAGCTGCCGCTCGGTGTCGGAGAGGCCGCTTCCGACCGTGGGCACCGGTTTGCCGTTGACCTCCGTCGTCTGCAACGGCGCGTCCAGCACCGCTTGAAGCTGCGCCAGCGGCGTGCGCAACGGTGTATTGCCCGCGGCGACATAGGCCGGTTCCGGACTGGCGACCCAGCTTTGCCGATAGGCGTCATAGAGCCGTCCCTTGACCCGGCCGGCAAGGAGGTCGTCCAATGTCGGCTGCTGAGGGGCGCCAACCGGCTCCGCCGGAATGAATATCAAGCCCAGCAGGCGTTCGCGCAATTTGTCCACCACCATGGCCCGCAGCGCCAGGGGGTTGTACCGGGCGCGGCCGTAGGGATCGCCGGGCTGATAGATCATCACCGCCGCCATGCCGCCGATGGGAGCGGCGGTGCTGAGCTCGCGATTCTTCATGCCGGCCATCAGCATCAGCAGCGCGTTGTAGCGCTGATAGGCGATCATAATGGGCGATGCCATGCCGATCGTCTGCGGATCCGGAAACACGCCGTTCGGATCGTCCTTCCGCATCTCGATCAGGCTGCCGAGGTAGTCCCAGCGGCCGACGTTCGTTCCAAGCAGGCGGCGCCGCAACGTCCACGCGATGGCCGCCAGTGAACGGCCCGCGTTGCCTTCCTCGTAGAGCACCTTGATCTTCATCGTGCCGGCGGGCACGCCGATGATCCCTTCGAGTCGCGCCAGCAGCCTTTCCAGGACCAGGGCCTCACGCGGCGTCTGCAGCTTCGGGATGTAGAAATACACGCCGGTGCCGGCGCGGCGCAGCGCCTCGTAATTGTTGAGCACCCAGAGAACTGTGATGACGATCAGGCCCGGCGCCGGCCGGTCGTCCACCGTGACGTGGTCGTAGAGCACGTGCATGCCGGGTGGGCGCCCGAAGCGCGTCGGCCACTTGTCGGGAGGCGTGTTGATTCTGTAGGCGCGCGTCTTTCCTTTCTTCGCGACCTCGTAGGGACGTCCGTTCCAGCGGCCTTCGAGAATCTCCTTCGCGTTCTGCAGGGCCGCGAAGATTCCGACCGGTTCGGTCGCCGGCGTGCCATCGGCCCGGAAGTGGGGCGGCGAGGCGTCCTCGAAGTCCGGCATGTTCATGGGTGCGGGGCTGTTCAAGGCGTTGAACGCCATATCCAGCGGATGCCAGGGCCCGGTGAGCTCCAGGCCGGGATTGTCCAGTGGATGGGCGTCGTCCGGGATGGGCACGTCGTCGTTGAGCCGCCAGCGCCACTCGCTTTCGTGCCCGAGGAAGTTGTCGATCAGCCCTTGCACGACGAGGCGAAACGTCCAGGCCTTCCCGCTCACGGGATCCTGAAAGCTCTCGTCCCACCTCGGCCACGCGTATTTCACGGGAACGGGCTCGGGGGACTTCAGCAGCTCGCGGCGCGCCGCCAGCACCGCTGCAATCTCCGGGCGCAGCTCGCGCGTGAGCAGGGCGATCGTGTCTTCGACATGAATGTCTCGCCCGTTCACCGTTTTGGTCCCGAACAGTTCCGGGAATCTCTGAAGAATGTCCTGACGGATCATGGAATTAGCCTCGCAGTTGCTCGGATAGCGTCGGCGTGAAGCCAGCCGTTCGCAGAGGGAGCGAATCCGATCGCGTGAAATCCTATATCACGGGAGCTGCGGGGAGGCAACCGCCTGGGCGTCCGGAGTGCTATCGCCGTCGCCCTTCCTCCGGAGCGACGAGCGTCTCCGGCGGGGTCTTGACGTCCACGTCGTGGAACGCGGCGACAGCCCAGTCGGCTCCGGTCTTCACCATCACCTGCTGGAGGCGCGTCCGGATCACTTTGTCGACGTCCACGTGAATCGCGGGAGGCAGCTTCTTCGAGCCCGTCACCTCCGTGTCGATGTCCACGATCGCGACGTCAGGCCGGAGGAAGCGGATTCTCCTGACCTTGAGCGCGAGCACACTGCCCTTGAAGTGGGCGGCGAAGAGCTCGGACTGGCGGCTCTCGAGCCGCGCGCGGCCGCGAGAGACCGTGCCGAAGACGTCCGTGAACGAGCCCTCCTCCTGGAAGCGGGCCGCGAACGTCTTCGCGTCACCGCGGTTCCAGGCCCCTTCCTCCGCGTCGACGACCTTGCGGATGAGAGCCTCTTCGGCGGTGGCGACCGGATCCGTGACGGGGGCGACGCCGGGGGGAAGGGCCGGCGCTCCTTCCGGAGTCGCCGGCACGCCCGGAGCCGGGGTGTCCGGTGCCGCGCCACCCGACGGCGGCTCGTATTCGGAGGAGAGGATCTTCCCGTCGCCGGCGTCGACCATGACCTCCTGAACGCCGCCCTTGTTCGCGAAGCGCAGATCGAACGGCCACGCGAGGCATCCGTTCACCACCTCGACATCCGACGACATCACCGACACCACTTTGTTCGGCGCGGCGGACGCGATGGCGCGAGCCTCGGCGTCCTTCAAGGTGACGCGCGCCATGCTCACCAGCTCGGCGTGCGAAGTTCCCCGGGCCGGTCGAATGGAGCACTCCGGTCTCTGGGCGCTCGCGAGGCGGGCGATGAGAAGAACCAGGCTGGCGGACAGGACCGGGCGGCGCATGCGAGCTCCTCCCCGCATTATGTGCGCGCGAGCCGCTTCGCCGCGGCTCCGCTCCATGAAAGGTGCGTCTTCAGAAGCTGACGCGCACCCCCAGCCGGGCCGAGGTGGGCGGAGTCCTCAGGACCGGCTTTCCGTAGCCGGGATTGACGGGCGTCGGCGAGGAATTGTCAGCCTCCTGAAAGCCCCAGCGCTGGTCGAGCAGCACGGCCTTCTGCGCGTTGAAAAGGTTGAAGACGTCCACCAGGACGTTGAGGTTCACCGGCCCGATCGGGATCGGGTACCCGAGATGCAGATCCGCCTCGTATGTGTCGGGAGTCCGCCCTTCCGAGCCCCGGTCGTTCAGGAAGAACTCGTACCTCCCGTACGCGTCCGAGTAGCCGTAGCGGCTGAGCGGCGTTCCGCTTCGGTAGTAGGCCGAGAGGCCGACGGAGAGCTTGAAGGGGAACACGTAATAGCCGGAGAGCTTGAACTGGTGCCGGCGGTCGTTCGAAAGGAATCCTGTGTTCGAGATCCGCGAGAGATTCTGCCCGTTCGTGAAGAAGTCGTAATAGTCGAAGGCCGCCGAGATGTTCGGGTCGGCGCCGACGTTCGTGAACGGGGAATAGAGCCCGTCGAAGTTACCCTCGAGCTTCGAATAGATGTACGACGCCTGAGCCTGCCAGTTGTTTGCGAAACGCTTGTGGACGTCCATCTGGAGCGCCTTGTAGGTCCGTTGGGCCTGTGGGGACGGGAAGGTCTGGGAGTAGTCGAGCGTGAAGAGACGCTCCATGATCCCTTTCCCCGGATTCCCGATGCAGTAGGTCCCATCGTCCTGGCAGAGGAAGTCCTCGATCACTTCCCCGTAGTTCCGGTAGATGAATTTTGCTCCGACCGAAATGTCGCGGGCCACCTCGCGTTCGTACCCGAGAAGGTACTCATGGAGGTACTGGTTTCTGAGGTTGGGATCGGAAGGCTCCGTGAATCCCCCGAGCATGTTCGACGTCTGGCCGAGGTCGCTCTCGGCCGCCGGGTCGCGCGTCGTTCCCGTGGGGGTGTAGTTCAGGATCCGCGCCTGCCTCTCGAACGAGAACGAACGGATGACGAGGTCCATCGAGAGCTGCTCGTAATAGCGCCCGTACGAGCCGTAGACCCGCGAGCGGTGGTCGCCGGAGGGATCCCAGATGAAACCGAAGCGGGGGGCGAAATCGTTCTTCAGGTCGATTTGCGTCGTGCCCGAGGCGTCGATGATCTGCTGGCGGTCCCAGCGGATTCCGGCATTGATGGTCAGGTTGTTGAAGGGCTTCCAGCGGTCCTGCAGGTAGAGAGTCGCCACCCGGTGCTCGGGCGAGGCGAAGAGGGCCGAGACGGGCGCATTGTCGATCGTGGAAGTCGGCGTCGACCAGTAGAAGTGACTGTAGACCGGCTTCGTCGCGTTCACGGGGTTCGAGAAGACGTTGACGAGCTGGCCGCCGGAGTACCGCCGGACGACGTCCGCCGTCTCGCGCTCGTACTCGAGGCCCGCCTTGACCTCGTGGGCGCTGAAGAAGCGCGTGACCGCCGCGGTGAACGCGTCCCGCTGGAACTTCTTGTCCTCGATCAGGCCGAAACCGCCGGTCTGGAAGAAGTTGTTGTCCGTGTCCTGGAACTGGATGGCGTCTCCGGCGGAGGACTCCGGCGCGACCGAGTTCTTCTCCTTGTGGCGGGAGATCTGCGCGTTCACGAGCCACTGCGAGCCCAGCAGGCCTTCGTATCGCAGCGCGAAGTCCGTTCCTCCGAAGCTCCGCACACCCTGATAGGTGAGCGGGTCGCCGTTGAGCGAGTGGTTGTTGTCGTTGATCGCCCCCGTGTCGTCGCGCGGATCCTGGAAGAACGTCCCGATCAGGGACTGGCTCCCGGTCAGCTTGAACGTCAGCTTTCCGGAGGCGAGGTCCCGCTTGCTCTCCGACCGGACGACGTCTCCCGCCCGCGGCCCCTCCGGGAGCGCGTTGTCCTGTGTGTTGTTGACCCGGTCGTAGGCGCCGAAGAACCAGAGCCGGTCCTTCAGGAGGTAGCCTCCGGCGCCGATCCCGAAGTCCTCGCGCTGGCTTCCGACCGGCGTCTCGGTCGACACCACGGGCTCGGCGTTCGCTTGGAGCGAGAACCCGAACCGTTCAGCTTTGTCGTAGTAGCCGAATGCGTCCGCGTGAAAGGCGTTCCCGCCCGACTTCGTGATGACGTTGATGATGCCGCCCGTGGAGCGGCCGAACTCGGCTTCGTATCCGCCGGTCTTCACGTCGACGGCCTGGATGAACTCGAAGTTGAGCTCCTTTCCCTGGAAGCCGTACTCGGAGCCCGTCGTGTTGACCCCGTCGATGTAGAAGACGTTCTCCGCGCCCGACGAGCCGTAAACGGAGATCGTCGACTGGCTCGTGTTTCCCGGGTTCGCGTCCGAGGCCACCCCCGCGACCACCTGCACGAGCGAGGAGTAGTTGCGCCCCGTCGGCAGGGTCGCGACCGCCCGCTCGTTCAGGTTTGCCCCGAGCGAGGTCGACGTCGTGTCGACCGCCGTCGCCTCGCTCGTCACGGTGGTCTCCGCCGTCACGGAGATGTGGAGGCTTGCGTCCAGCGTCGTGTCCTTGCCGAGCAGGACCTGAACCCCCTTCTGCGTCTCTTTCGCGAAGCCCGGGAGCGCGAAGGAGACGAGGTACTCGCCCGGTGGCAGGAGCGTGAGGCGGTAGCGGCCCTCGAGGTCGGTCGTGGCCCTCCGGACGCCCTGAAGCGAAGCGCTGCTCGCCTCGACATAAGCGCCCGGAAGGGGCGCTCCCTGTACGTCCGTCACCCTTCCCACGAGGCTGCTCGTGGTCTGCGAGAGGAGGGAGGCAGGTAGAAGGAGCACGACGAGGAGGAATACCGCACGGGCTCGAAGACGCGTCATCGAGATGCCCTCCCTCGGAAACGATCGTTGGACCGAGGATATCAGGGCCGGCGCTCTACTTCCCGCCCGCGAAGACGGGAAGCGACGGGGCGGGGATCTCCGAAAGCGCCGAAGGCAGGACGCGCGCGAGGGGGACCGCGCGGGCAAGCGCCGGAAGGATCTGGCCCGTCAGCGGGTCCCACACCTTAGTGCCCTCGGCGGTCGCGATTGCGAGTGGCTTCCGGATGAAGGCCTCGCGCGCGGCGTTGTGCGCGCACATCGAGACGAAGCCGCGGTCCGTCGCGACCATGAAGCTGCAGGCGGCGACGCGCTCGGGGTCGAGCTCCGCGGCGTCCATGAAGTTGTGGATGATGAGCGTGAGCTTCCGGATCTCCCCGCGGCCGGTCCACAGGGCCTTCGCGTGCCGGGCGGCGAACGCGACGAGCCGCCTCAGGATGAGGAGGATGAACGCGGGCTTGGAGAGCGCCCAGGCGAAGACTCTGGCGGACGTGACGAACGCGTTGAGGCGCGAGTACTTCAGGTCGGTCGTCTCGCGGATGATCGCCGCGAAGATCTCCGGGTCCGCGTTCAGGTCGAGGAACCTGTCCTTCGCGAGGAGGACGTACGATACCGAGTTGCAGTCCGGGTGCCCCACGCGGATGTTGTCCCAGCCGAGGGGCGTGCCGCAGGCCTCCTCGATGCACCGGCGCACGTTCGGAAGCGTGATGGCCTTCGACCTTTCCGTGAGGGCGCCGCGGCCGGTCGCCGCCTGGATCTGGAACGAGACGAGGCCCACGACGTCGGCGTGCTTCGAGAAGAACCGGATGAGGGCCGGGAGCTCGGCGAGGTTCCCGTCGAACACGGTCGTGTTGAAGATGACGTGGAGGCCGAGGCCCCGCACCCTCTCGATGTATTCCAGGCGGATCGCGTTGAGGCTCTCCTCGGTGGCGTAGCCCTTCCGTTCCTGGGTGAGGTCCACGTGGATCGCCACGTCGGTGAGTCCGGCCTCTTTCAGCTCGGCGGCGAGATCGCGCGTGAGCTTGATGCCGTTCGTCATGAGCGAGGGCTCGAGGCCGAGGCGCGCGGCTTCCCGCACGATGGCGACGAGCTCGCTGCGTTTCCGGAGCGTCGGGTCGCCGCCCGTGATCTGCACGCTCACGCCGTCGCCGTAGTGCTCGCGCACGCGCTGCAGCCGCTCGAGGACGAGCGGGAGAGGGATGTCCTTCACCTTCTCGGACGACGCCGAGAGGTAACAAAGGGTGCAGTCGAGGTTGCAGCGCTGCGTGATCTCGACCGCGACGCATCCGACCGTGTACCGCCGGCCGATGGCCTGCGTCGGGACGCGGAGCTTCGGGTCGAGCTTCTCGAACGCCGCCTCGAGCCTCGCGTGGCGACCCGGCAGATCGTCGAAGACCGGAAGTCCTACCATCGGGCGCCCTCCTCGGTGGTCCGGGACAGGTTTTCCTCCTCTTATCCGTTTGAGACAGGGTCTCCGGATCACGGGCCGCTCGGGCGTCGTAACCTCGGCGGATGAAGGCGGCTTCCGACGAACGGTTCATGCGCGACGCTCTCGCCTCGGCCCGCCGGGCGCTCGCGCAGGGGGACGTCCCGGTAGGGGCCGCCGTCGTGGAGGACGGGGTCGTGATCGCGCGCGGGAGGAATGCGCGTGAGAGGGACGACGATCCCACGGCCCACGCCGAGATCGTGGCCATCCGGCGCGCGGCAAGAAAGCTCGGCTCCTGGCGCCTTTCCGGCTGCACGCTCTACGTCACGCTCGAGCCCTGCGCCATGTGCGCCGGGGCGATGGTCCTCGCGCGCCTGCCGCGCCTCGTCTACGGGGCGCCCGACCCGAAGGCCGGCTTCGCCGGCTCGCTTGGGAATCTGTGCCGCGACGCCCGCCTGAACCACCGCGTGGCGGTCACGGCTGGCGTCCTCGGTGACGAGTGCGGGACAATCCTTCGGGAGTTCTTCCGTGAAAAGCGTGCCGCGAGGACCCATCCCGCACGTTGAGTCGTCTTTCGACGCTCCGGAGGCGCCGGCGCTGCGCTGCCCGTCGTGCGGCGCGCCGGCCACCGAGGGTGACCGCGCGTGCGGCCATTGCGGCTCGCTTCTTTCGACGCGCCGCTGCGCGACGTGCTTCGCGCTCTCGCCGCGGGATGCCGAACGCTGCGTGCGCTGTGGCGCGCTGCTGCCCAAGGACACTCTGAAGCCTGCCGCCGGCACCTGTCCCGACTGCCGGCAGCCGCTGGTCTCGCGGGCGGCCGGCGTGGTCGGGTTCTCGGAATGCGCGCGATGCGGCGGGCTCTTCCTCGGGCACGAGGCCTTCGAGGCGGTCGAAAAGGACGCCAGCACGCGCGAGAGGGCGCGCGCCTTCGACGAGACCCCGCGAAAAGGGGCCGCGCTCGAGCCGGGCTTCCACTACCGGCCCTGCCCGGTATGCCGGAAACTGATGAACCGGTCGAACTTCGGGGGCGGCTCGGGCGTCATCATCGACGCTTGCGGGCCGCACGGCGTCTTCTTCGACCGGGGCGAGCTGACCCGCATCGTGGATTTCATCGAGAAGGGCGGCTGGGAGCGGGTGAAGAAGCGCGAGAAACAGAGGATGGAAGAGGAAATATCTGCTTTAGAAAGTAGAAAGATGGGAGCGGCCGATCTCGAAATGAGTTCCGGCGGCGGACTGTCCGGGCTGATCGGGTTTCTTTCCTCGATCTTGAAGTCCTGAGTTCCTCGGACTCGATCCGGCCAAACAAGCCCTTTCTAAGGATCTTTCGAAGAATCATCTCTTTCTTTCTCACCTTGACGGCCGGACCCCGTTGGGGTCAACCTTCGCCGTTCGCTGCGCGGACAGGTGTCCGAGTGGTTTAAGGAACACGGTTGGAAGCCGTGCGTAGCCGAAAGGTTACCGTGGGTTCGAATCCCACCCTGTCCGCCATCGTTTCGCCGGGGGCGGCGTGACGAAAAGGCCGGCACGCGTTTCGCTCTTGAAGGCGCGGTACCGGCCCGCGGCGCCAGAAAAGGGGTGTGTCCGATGAAAAATGCAATCCGCTCGGTCCTCGTGGTCCTGGCCGTTCTCGCCTCGCCGTTCGCGGCGGCGGCCGGCGGCCCGCTCCTCGAAAAGGAGATCGAAGTCCCGCGCGCGACGCGCATTCCGCTCGACCTCAGGTGGGAGAAGTGCACTCTCGTGGACGTGGAGACGCAGAACGATCCGTCCGACAAGGCGGTGCAGGCGGCGAAGGACCACGACCCGAAGGACCTCACGTTCCTCCTGGTGCGTTTCCGCTACTCGAATACCGACTGGATCGACCACCGCGTGCGCCTCCGTGCCGTGCTGCTCGACGCCTCGGGAAACGTCCTCGCGGACGCCGGCCGCAGGGGCACCATGGACAAGAACCAGACGGACGACACGCTGAGCTTTCCGATGAAGGTGAAGACCGTCGACTGGGCGAACGCTCAGAAGATGAAGGTGACGGCGAGCTTTCTGAAGTAGCTGCCCCTATAATCCGCCGCTCCGATCAGCCGGACCCGCGGTGAGGTGCTGGAGTGGTTGATCAGGACGGTCTCGAAAACCGTTTTACCCGAAAGGGTAACGTGGGTTCGAATCCCACCCTCACCGCCATCTCTCGGGTCGCGGAACCTCTCCCGAGGTCCCGCGTACTACGTCCACGGTGCTCGAGAATCGGCCGCGAGGGACCCTCGTCCTCTCGCTCCTGCTCTTTGCCGGGAAAGCCGCCGGGAGCGAGCCGGCGAAGGGCCCGGAGATCCGCATCGCCCGGGCCACGGGGCCGATCACCGTCGACGGGGACCTCGACGACCCCGGCTGGCAGGGCGCGATGCGCGTCGACACCTGGTACGAGACGAACCCCGGTGACAACCTTCCGGCGAAGCCGAAGAACGTAGGTTACCTGGCCTACGACGACGAGTTCCTGTACGCCGGCTTCGAGTTCTCCGATCCGGAACCTTCGAAGATCCGGGCGCCCTTCTCGGACCGGGACAACATCTCGGGCTCCTACACCGACTACGGCGGGATCATTCTCGATACGAAAGGCGAGGCGAAGAACGCCATCCTCTTTCTCGCGACTCCGCGCGGGATCCAGTACGACGCCGTCACGGACGACAGCAGCGGCGAGGACTCGTCGCCCGACTATCACTGGGAAGCCGCAGGGAAGATCACGGTGGACGGCTGGCGGCTCGAGATCCGCATCCCGTTCTCCTCGCTTCGCTATCCGAAGGCGGACGTCCAGAAATGGAACATCCTTCTCTACCGCAACTACCCGCGCGACTTCCGGTACCAGATGTTCTCGGCGAAGCTGCCGCGGGACGAAAGCTGCTTCATCTGCCACTCGAGCCCGCTCGCGGGGCTCCAGGGGCTTCCGAAGGGAGGCCATCTCGTCGTCGCGCCTTACGTCACCGCCAAGGAGCAAGGCGTGCCGCGGGACGGACCGGGCAGCGCGTTCGTCAACCAGCCGGTCAAGGTGGACGCCGGCCTCGACGTGAAGTGGACGCCGAACGCCGTCACGGCGATGGACGGCACGCTCAACCCCGACTTCTCGCAGGTGGAATCCGACGTGGCGCAGCTCGCGGTCAACCAGCGCTTCGCCCTCTTTTTCACCGAGAAGCGCCCCTTTTTCCTGGAGGGAATCGATCTCTTCGCGACGCCGATCCAGGCCGTGTACACCCGAACCATCACGGCGCCGCGCTGGGGCGCGCGCGTCACGGGCAAGCTCGGAGGCACCTCGTACACGGCGCTCGTGACCGAGGACAAGGGGGGAGGCAGTGTCGTCCTGCCGGGACCGAACGGCTCCGGTCTCGCCGACCAGGACTTCAAATCGTTCGCCGCGGTCGGCCGCGTCAGGCACGAGTTCGGCACCTCCTTCGCCAGCCTGCTCGTCGCCGACCGCGAAGTTTCGGGCGGCGGGTACAACCGGGTCATCGGTCCCGACTTCCAGTGGCGCCCGACGCCGCAGGACACCCTCAGGGGACAGCTCCTCCTGAGCGCCTCGGAGACGCCGAACCGGTCTGACCTCGCCGCCGAGTGGGACGGGCGGAAGCTCTCCGGGCACGCGGCCGACGTGTCGGCCTCCCACAGCAACGCGGTCGTCGACGTGTACGGCGAGTACAAGGACTTCGGGAAGGAGTTTCGCGCCGACGACGGCTTCGTCCCGCAGGTCGGCTTCCGGGAGGGCTATTTCGAGACCGGGTACACGATTCGGCCGAAGAACGCCCCGGTCAGCCGTTTCAGGGCCTATCTGATCGCCGACTACCAGGCCGAGACGGAGGGCCCGCTGATCTTCCGTCAGATCTCGCCCGGGTTCGGGATGGACGGCCTCTGGAGCTCGTTCACGCGGATCCGCGTCGGATTCGACCGGGTGCGCGCCTTGGACGTCACGATTCCTCGCACGCAGCTCATCTACACCCTACAGTTCAGCCCCTCTCGCGCGATCTCTCAGCTTTCGCTCGACGGATTCCTGGGCGAGGAGGTCGACTTCGTCGGGGCACGGCCGGGCCATGGGGGCCGTCTCACCGCCTCCGCGAACATCCACCCCACGGATCATCTCGAGCTGCAACTGGACAGCGACGTCCGCTGGCTGAACGTGAAGCCTTTCGAAGGGGGCGCCGAGCGGCGGCTCTTCAGGGCGCAGGTCGAGCGCCTCAAGGTCACCTACACGTTCACTGCCCACTCGTACCTCAAGCTCATCGGCCAGTACGTCCTGACGGAACGGGATCCGTCGCTGTATGCGAGCCCGGTGAGCGAGCGGGAGGGCTCGTTCAGCGGGTCGCTTCTTTTCGCCTACAAGCTGAACTGGCAGACCGTGCTCTTCGCGGGCTATGGGGACGACCGGACCCTCACCGAGGAAAACCGCCTCGAGAAGGCCGACCGGCAGTTCTTCCTGAAGGTCGCCTACGCCTTTCAACGCTGAACGGCGCTTCGTTCCCCGCGTATCATCCGCACTTGCCACTCCTTTCGGGCACCCACCTCGGACCCTTTGTGATCCTCGCGCCGCTCGGCGCGGGCGGGATGGGTGAGGTCTACCGCGCCCGCGATCCCAAGCTGGGCCGCGAAGTGGCCATCAAGGTCCTCCCCGAGTCGCTGGCGAAGGACCCCGAGGCCCTTGCTCGCTTCCAGGTCGAGGCCCGTGCTCTGGCCGCGCTGTCCCACCCGAACATCCTGGGCATCTTCGAGCTAGGCAGAGAAAACGGCGTCTCCTTCGCCGTCATGGAGGTTCTCGAGGGTGAGACCCTCCGCGACAAGCTGAAGGACGGCTCTCCTCTCCCCCAGCGGAAGGCCATCGAGTATTCGCGTGAGATCGCACGGGGCCTCTCGGCCGCGCACGAGAAGGGGATCGTCCACCGGGACCTGAAGCCGGAGAATGTCTTCATCACGAAGGACGAGAGGGTGAAGATCCTCGACTTCGGCCTCGCGAAGAGGACGGAGAAGCGCGCGAGCGGGGACGAGACGAGCGCGCCGACGGAATCGAAGGGCACGGAGCCCGGCACGGTGATGGGCACGGTCGGTTACATGGCTCCGGAGCAGGTGCGTGGACTGCCGGTGGACCACCGGGCGGACATCTTCGCGTTCGGGGCGATCCTGTACGAGCTCCTCACGGGCAAGCGCGCGTTCAAGGGGCCGACGGCCAGCGACACGCTGACGGCCATCCTCAGGGACGAGCCCCCGGAGCTGTCGCAGACGAACGCGAGCATCCCGGCGGGGCTGGAGCGGATCGTGAGGCACTGCCTCGAGAAGAGCCCCGAGGCACGGGCCCAGTCGGCGCACGATCTGGCCTTCGATCTGGAGACGTTGGCGAGCATTTCCGCAGCCTCCACCGCTTCGCCAATGCCGCCAGTCCCGCCTCGCCCCGCGGCACCGAGCTTCACGCCGTCCAAGGGGCCCGGTCTCGCGGCCGTCCTTGGCATCGCGGCCGTGGCGGTCGTCGCCGTCGTCGCGGTGATCGTCATGTCGCGCCGCCCTGCGGCCGCGCCGGCCCACGCCGGTGTCAAGCGCCTGGCTGTCCTCCCCTTCGAGAACCTCGGCTCGAAAGAGGACGACTACTTCGCCGACGGCATCACGGACGAGGTGCGCGGAAAGCTGACGAACCTCCCGGGCCTGGAGGTCATCGGGCGCACCAGCTCGAACGGATACAGGAAGACGCAAAAGAAGCCACAGGAAATCGGCAAGGAGCTGGATGTCGAGTACCTGCTCACGGGCGCCGTTCGCTTCGCGAAGGGCAGCGACGGCACGAGGCGCGTGCAGGTGAGCCCGGAGCTGAGCCTGGCCTCGAGCGCGGCGTCGCGGTGGGCGCAGCCTTTCGACGCGACGCTGACGGACGTCTTCCAGGTGCAGGGGGAGATCGCCACGCGGGTAGCTCAGGCGCTCGACGTCGCGCTCTCGGCCGGAGAGAAACGCAGGCTGGAGGCGAAGCCGACCCGGAACCTGCCGGCTTACGAGGCCTATCTGCGCGGTGAGGAGGCCTCGCAGTCGATGGCGGCCAGCGACCCTCCGAGCCTCCGTCGGGCCGTCCTCCACTACGAGCAGGCGGTAGCCCTCGACGCCGGCTTCCTGGAGGCGTGGGCGCGGCTCAGCCGTGCCTCGTCGTTGCTCTACGCCAACAGCACTCCGACGCCGGCCGGGGCCCGACGGGCGCTGGAGGCCGCGGAGAAGGCGCTGACGATCGGGCCGGAGCGCCCGGAGGGGCATCAGGCGCTGGGCGATTACTACAGGCTCGTCGTCAAGGACTCGGCCCGAGCGCTTCCCGAGCTGGAGCGAGCACGCCGTCTCTCTCCGGGTAGCGCGGGTTACGCCACCTCCCTGGCGCTCAACCGGCAGCATCTGGGACAGTGGGAAGCGGCGCTCGGCGATCTCGAAGAGGCCCAGCGCCTCGATCCCCGCTCGGTCACTACCCTGCACGGACTGGGCTTCGCGGCTCTCCGTTTGCACCGCACGTCGGAGGCCCGGAAGGCTTTCGACCGCGGGCTCGCCCTCGCGCCCACGAACCTGGCGCTCCTGCACCGGAAGGCCATGACGTATCTCCTGGAGGGAGACCTGGCGGGAGCTCGTGCGGCCCTGAAGGGTGCGCCGAAGGAGGTGGAGCCGACCGCGCTCGTGGCCTTCGTGGCCTCCGCCGGGGACTTCGTCTGGGTGCTCGACGAGGCGCAGCGCGACCTCCTCGTTCGCCTCACGCCGAGCGCCTTCGACGACGATCGCGGCGTCTGGGCCCTCTGCCTCGCGCAGGCGAAGGCGCTGAAGCGCGACGAACCGAGTGTCCGGAAGTACGCCGAGATCGCCCGCGCCGCCTTCGAGGAGCATCTCGCGGCGGCACCGCAGGACGCCCAACTCCACGCCGAGCTCGGCCTTTCGCTCGCGTACCTGGGAAGGAAGGTCGAGGCGATCCGCGAGGCCGAGAAAGCGATGGAGCTCTTGCCCATCTCCAGGGACGCGCACCTGGGCCCCTACCTCCAGCACCAGCTCGTGCGCGTCTACATCCTCACCGGCGAAAACGAGAAGGCGCTCGACAAGCTGGAGCCGCTGCTGAAGATTCCGTACTTCCTCTCGCCCGGCCGGCTCCGGATCGACCCCAACTTCGACGCGCTCCGGCAGAGCCCGCGGTTCAAGAAGCTGGTGGGGTGAGGGCGAGGGCAACCCTCAGCGCACGGCGGCAAGCTCGGGCTCGAAGATGCGGTCGCGCTCGGCGATCGCGGCGAACGCGAGGTCGTCGACGAAACCGGAGTCGGCCATGCGCGCGAGGCGCCAGAAGTCGTCCACGTGCTCGAGGATGCGGGCCTCGGCGTAGTCCTTCGAGACCTCGTTGTCGATGAGGAACGGCCAGTCGGACGACTGAAGGAGCAGCGCCTGCCGCTCGAGCGAAGCGAAGAGCGGGAGCGGGATCGCGTAGCGCCGCCCCTCGAACTTTTCCAGCGCGCGCTCGACGGCTTCCACCTCCCGCCAGTAGGGAACCGTGTGCTCGTTCCACCACACCTGAAAGTCGCCGCCACGCCCCCACGTACCGTGCGGCAGGTCGAGGATTTCGGGAGCGGGCGAGGCGGCGAGCGCCTCCGACGCCGTCCGCGGTACGACGCGCTCGCTCCCGGCGAGCCGCGTGAAGACCGCCTCGAGGAAGTCCACGCCCTCGAACCACCAATGGCCGAACAGCTCGAAGTCGAACATCGCGACGACGACGGGCGCATCGCCTTCGGGCAGGGCGGGCGCGCTGTCGAGCAGACTCACGAAGTGATCGGCGTGCGAGGCGAGGGCGCCGGCGACGGCGGCGTGCTCGTAGGGAAGCTTGTCGCCGAGGTCGAGACTCGAGTCCGTGACGCGCCAGTAGCGGTGGCCGCTCGGGGCGCGCTTCTTGTGGAACTCGAGGTAGCGCCCGTCGCCGGGATAGCCCACCTTGCCCGACCACACCTGTTGCGACGAGAGCGGGTCGCGCGCGAAGACGCTCACGCGCGTGCCGTCCGCCGCGCGAACCGCGTGGATGCGGTAAGGCGTTCCGCCGGTCTCCGGCAGATCCACCTCGCCGCCGTAGGCGGGCACGTGCCGGCCACCCGTGACGAGGTGCGTTTCCACGAAGAAATACTCGAGGCCGCGCGCGGCGAGGAAATCCTCGAGACCGCTGCGGTTCTCGACGTGCCCGTCCGCGGGGGAGGTCCACGAGCCGCCCGGCCGGTACGCGCACTCGGGCAGCCAGATGCCCCGCGCCTCGCGCCCGAAGTGGCGCCGGTGCGCGGCGAGACCGGCATCGAGCTGGCGGTCGATCGCGCGGTCGTTCGGGAGGAGCGGCAGGAAGCCGTGCGTGGCGGCGGACGCGATCATCTCGAGCGCGCCGCGTTCGGCGAGGCGGCCGAAGGACGGCACGAGGCCGCCCGGACGGCGGGTGAAATCCGCGCGCAGGTTGCCGTAGAAGGCCGCCCAGAACCCGGCGACGGAGGCCGCATCGCCGTCGCCGATCGAGGAAAGGCGCTCCCGATCCTCTCCGGCCGCGCGCGCGCGTTGGGCGAGATAGACGTCGAAGCCGGCGGCGAAACGCGGGTCCTGGAGCTGCTCGCAGAGCACGGGCGTCATCCCGACCGTGGCCTTGACGGGAATCCCGGCCTCGAGCAGCCGCTCGACCGCGATGAGGAAAGGCAGATACGTCTCGGCGGCGGCCTCGTACAGCCAGTTCGCGCCGTGCGGCCACGTGCCGTGCCCGAGCACGTCGGGGATATGGCCGTGCAGCACGAGGACGAACGTCGTGGGAGGCCGCTGCATGAAGGGCGGCGATTCTACGCCGGGGCTTCCCAGGCCTTGCGCAGGCTCCCGGGAGACGACGCGGGGCCGGGCGGGCGGAACCGCACCCACCCGTCCTCCGGGATCGCCTCCCGCATGCGGCCCGCGCCGTCGAGAAGCGCGACCCGGAACGCCAGCAGGCTGCGCGCGCCGAGGGAACAGGGAAGCCGGACCTCGAGCGCGCGGACCAGGCCCACCCGCAAGGCGCCGTCACCCGTCACGCCGGGCGAAAGGCGCAGGTCCGTCACGGCGGGAGCCTTGCCGTCGCCCTGCGGCAGGATCTCGACCCGCAGCGTCTGCCCGTGAAAGGTCGACGCGTCTCCCTCGGGGTCGAGCCGGAGAAAGAGCGTGTCGCCCGCCGCGGAGGCGCCGAAGAGGAGCTGCTTCACGAACGCCGCGCCGCGGTGCATCGCTCCGCGGCTCCCGCCCTTCACGCAGCCGGCGCCCGCCCAGTCGGGCTCGCCCGCGAGGCCGTCCACCGCCGGCCAGAGCGCCGTGCGGGGGAGCTCGATGACGGGCGCGTTCACAGCGTCGACGGGCTCGAGGAGCGCGGGCGGCACGGGGCGCGACAGCGCGCGGTAGGCGTCCGCCAGGTGGCGGCGGAAGAGGGAGTCGAAGACGGCGTCGTGCGCGGAGGAGTGGTCGTCGCCGAACCACCAGAACCAGTCCGAGGCCTCCGCCGCGAAGAGCGCGGCCTTGGCGACCGCGGGCGTCGTGTCGCCCGCGAGCACGTCCTCGGGCGAGACCAGAGGCGCCGCCGCGATGGCGCCGCCGAGCGCTTCGCGCGCCTTGTGCAGGAGGCTCCACGCCCTGTTCTTTGCCGGCGCGCCGATCCACGTCGCGAGATTCCCGTCGACCCAGGAACCGGCGACCACGCGCTCGAGGCTCCCGGGCGGAGTCGTGAGGCGTTGGAGCGCTTCGGAAGGCGTGACGACCTCGAGATCGTCGCGAGCGGCGAGCGCCGCCCCGAGAGCGCGCAGGAACGGGGCGCCGTTGTCGGGATAGCTCTCCCAGGCGTTCTCGCCGTCGAGGATCACGGGCACGACGAGCTCGGCCTCGGGCGCCGCCGAGCGGATCGAGACGAGGCGGGCGACGAAATCGGCGGCGGCGTCGGCCGGGTTCCACGTCGCGTACGAGAAGCCGATCCGGTCCGAGAGGATCCGGTCCCGGAAGAAGATGTCGGGCGACGGGATGCCCGCGAGGCGCCACGGGCGGAACACGGTGCGCGCGCGATCGCCCTCGCCGAAATCGCGCCGGCCGGCCGGCAGCGACTGCAGGAGAACGGCCTCGTCCGACGCCGTCCACGCGATCCCGGTCTCCCCGAGCAGCGCGAGCGCGCCCTCCGAGAGCGCTCCTTCGGGCGGCCACATGCCGTGCGGGCGGAATCCGAAGTGCTTCTCGAACGTCGCGAGGCCGAGCGCGAGCTGCGACCGGGCGTCGTCCGGATGCGAAAAGCGCGGCACCGGAAC
Source organism: Thermoanaerobaculia bacterium (assembly GCA_041495865.1). GTDB lineage: Bacteria > Acidobacteriota > Thermoanaerobaculia > UBA5066 > UBA5066 > Fen-183. Next base: position 18,782 of record JBGQDL010000008.1, read on the forward strand.
GGGCAGGTCGGGACGCGCCTCCTTGCCCGCGCTCGAGTCGAGAAGGAGGGGCAGGATCGGGTGATGGTACGGGCTCGTCGCCGCCTCGACGAGGCCCGATTCGAAGGCGCGCTTCCACGCCGGAATCACCTGCCCGAGAAACGCCGCCTGATGGTCGAGGAGGGCGTTCTTCTCGGATTCCGTGAAGCCATGGCCGCGCTTGCGCAGGTGGACGAGGAGCGTGTCCTTCTGGAGGGAGGGCCCCGACCAGGCGAGGTGAAAGAGCACCACGAGGTCGGTGAGATCGGACGTGGAGAGAGTCTCGTCCGCCTCGACCCGGCTCCTCAGGTCGGCCAGTCTCGGGAAACGTTCGAGGATCCGCGGGTGGACGGCAAAGAAGTTCTCGCGGGCGAACCGCACGGCGGCCGCATCCCACTCGGCGGCGGGCACCCGCGCGATCTCGAGGAACGCGTCCGAGCCGCCGCGCGCGAGGAGGTCGATCTGGTCGAGCAGGGCGGGCACGAGGTTCGCGGTGTGCTTGACGCGCGGCTCCTCGGTGAGGAGCCCGGGCAGGTCGAAGTAGTCCTTCAGCGCGTGGAGGCGCACCCACGGGAGCGCCGGCGGCACACCGTCGAACGTCGGATACCACGGCTGATGGAAATGCCAGAGGAAGATGACGCGGAGCGGGGGGGAGATCACATCTCCCTTTTAACGTGCGCGCGCGGCAGATACAAGATGCGCCGGGCTGCTAGAATCCCCCGCCCCGGGCCCCCGGATGAGTTCGGGTCCCGCGCGACGGTCCCCTCCGAACCGTGTCAGATCCGGAAGGAAGCAGCACTCAGGAGAAAGGCCCGGGCGCCGCGGATCGCCCGGACTCATCGGGGGGCTCGGGGCCCTTTTTTTCGAGTACAGTCCAGGCGTGATCGACGCTCCCGCCTACGTTCCCCTCGCCCGCAAGTGGCGGCCGCGCTCCTTCGCGGACGTCGTCGGCCAGGAGGAGATCGTCCGGGCGCTCACGAACGCCGTTTCCGCCGACCGGCTGGCGCACGCGTACCTTTTCTCGGGGCCGCGCGGCGTGGGCAAGACCACCACCGCGCGTCTCCTGGCCGCGGCCATCAACTGCAGCACGTCCGATCGCCCGACGGCGACTCCCTGCGGCACGTGCGCCTCGTGCGTGGAGGTGCTCGAGGGCCGCTCTCTCGACACGCTCGAGATCGACGGCGCCACGCACGGAAAGGTGGACCAGGCGCGCGATCTCATCGAGATCGTGTCGTACGCGCCCTCGCGCGACCGCCGGAAGGTCTTCATCATCGACGAGGTTCACGCGATCTCGCCGGCCGCGTTCCAGGCCCTTCTGAAGACCCTCGAGGAACCGCCGTCGCACGCCGTCTTCATCCTCGCGACGACCGAGCGGCACAAGATCCCCGCGACGATCCTCTCGCGCTGCCAGCGCTTCGACTTCCGCCGCCTCACGGACGACGAGGTGGCCGGCCGCCTCGCGGACATCGCCGGGCGTGAGGGCTTCGACGTCGTGGACGCGGGACGCGAGGCGAAAGGGAAAAAGCCCACGGTCGAACGCGCGGCGCTGGCGGCGCTCGCCGCGGCGGCCACGGGCAGCCTCCGCGACGGCCTTTCGCTCTTCGACCAGGCGGCAGCGCGCTCCGGCGGCGGCGTCACGGCGGGCGACGTCTCCGCGCTCCTCGGCGCGCCGGACCGCACGGCGCTCGTGGCGCTGCTCGGCGCGGTGCTGGCCTCCGACCGCATCGCCGTTTTCAAGGGCTGCGCCGAGCTCGACGCGGCGGGCGCCGAGCCGCGCGCCACCCTCCACGACCTCACGGCGCTCGCGCGCGGAGCCGTGCGCCTCGCGGTCGATCCTCAGGCGCAGCCTCCGGCCGGACTCTCGGAAGAGGGCGCCGAGCGGGTCCGGGAATTCGCGCGCACGACGCCTTACTCGACGCTGCTCAGGCTCCTCTCGTTGCTCTCCGAGTCCGACGGCACTTTGCGCCGGTCGGACGTGCCCGCCCTCGCTTTCGAAGTGCTGCTCCTGAAGCTCGCGGAGCTGCCGAGACTCATCCCCATAGAAGAAATTCTTGCTGGGAGAATCCCCGTGCTGCCCGGATCGCATGGCATGCCGAGCGACGCCGGAACTTCGGGCGGCGGCGCAGGGGGATTTTCTTCGAAAGGTGATTTGGCCGCGGAGCGCAACGCGGGCGCCTCGCGCGCGAGCAGCGTCCCGGCGCCCGTCCCCTCTTCGACTTCTAAGAAATCCTCCGCCTCTTCCCCTGTCGAGGCGTCGCATGCGAACGACACCCCCGCACCCGGCTCCGGCTCAAATTACCCTTCTACGAAAACTACGGACATTGCAGGCGCGCCGCCAAGGCAGGAAAGGCGCGCCACCCCCCGGATGCCGTCCGAAGCAGAGAGTTCTTCTTCCGACGTGCCCCGCTTCGTCGGCCTCTCGAAGCTGGAGATCGTTCCCGACCCGGTGGCGGCGTCTGACCGCGCCGGGGCGTTCCGCGCGGCCGTCGAGAAGAAGCACTCGCAGCTCGGCGCCGTCCTCGAGGACGCGTCGATCCGACTCGAGGGCAAGGACGTTCTCATCTCTCTCGACCCGCCGAGCGTCATCGCCGAGAGGCGCCTCGCCGAGCCCGCGATGGCACGGGTGCTCGAGGAGGCCGCCATCGCCGTCCTCGGGCGGGGTGCGAAGGTGACCGTCGAGAGCGTGGCCCCGCCCGCCGGCGATCTCACCGCGGCCGCGGCCGTCGCCGACCCGGAGACGCTCGAAAAGGACCACTTGAAGATGAAGGTCGCCGCCGACGAGCGCGTCAAGCGGATGATGGATCTCTTCGGCGGCGAGATCGCCGAGGTGAAGCGCGACGGCGGGCCCGACCGGGCTAAGGGCCGATAAAGGGGTGGCCGCTCTCCCGGCGTTCGACCGGCTCGTTCAGGCGCTCGAGAAGCTGCCGGGCATCGGGCCGAAGAGCGCTCGCCGGCTCGCGCACCACCTCCTCGCCGCGCCGGAGCGCGACGCCGGGGCTCTCACGGCCGCCGTGGCCGAGGCACGGGCGCGCACGCGGTCGTGTTCGATCTGCCACGCCCTCACCGAGACCGATCCGTGCCCGATCTGTTCGGACCCGTCGCGCGACACGCGCCTTCTCGCGGTCGTGGAGGACGCCGCCGACGTGGAGGTCCTCGAGAGGACGCACGAGTTTCGGGGCCGCTACCACGTGCTCGGAGGGGCGCTCGCGCCGCTGCGCGGCATCGGGCCGGACGACCTCCACGTCGCCGATCTCGTGGCGCGCGTCGAGCATCCGGCGACGGGCGAAGCCATGGAAGAGGTCGTCCTGGCGACGAATCCGAACGTCGAGGGCGAGTCCACGGCCCTCTATCTGGCTCGTCGGCTCAAGCCGCTCGGCGTGCGAGTGACCCGCCTCGCGCTGGGCCTCCCGGTGGGGGCCGCGCTGGAATTTGCGGACGAAGTCACCCTCTCCCGGTCTCTCGCGGGCCGCCGGGAGATCTGATCGGGTAGACTTGGCTTCAAATCGCATGTCAGATTTCATTCTCTTTGACGAGGAGTTTCACCAGATCAAGGACGTCATCGGGCGCCTGAAGTCGGACGCCCAGGCGAGAGTCGTCTTCATCGTCGACAAGAACGGGCAACAGATCGCCGCCCAGGGAGACATGGAATCCCTCGACACGACGTCGCTCGCCTCGCTCACGGCCGGCAACGTGGCCGCCACGGACGGCCTCGCGCGGCTCATCGGTGAGAAGGAATTCCCGGTCCTCTTTCACGAGGGCGAGCGCGACAACGTCTACATCTCGATCGTCGGCCAGCGCGTCATCCTCGTCGTCATCTTCGACGAGCGCTCGTCTCTGGGCCTCGTGCGCCTGAGGGTGCGCAAGGCGAACAGCGAGCTCGAGCGCATCTTCGACACGATCCAGAAAAAGGTCGAGAGCGAGAAGACGCGCCGCCAGGAGGGCTACGACTCGCCGTTCGCCGAGATCACCGACGAAGACATCGACAGCCTGTTCCGCGAGTAGCCGCGCATGACGTTCATCAACTACGCCGCGCGGGAGATCAACTGCAAGATCGTGTACTACGGTCCCGGCCTCTGCGGGAAGACGACGAACCTCCAGTACATCTACGACCGCACGAACCCGGCCGCCAAGGGCAAGCTCATCTCGCTCGCCACCGAGACGGACCGCACGCTGTTCTTCGACTTCCTGCCCCTCGACCTGGGCACGGTGCGCGGCTTCAAGACGCGCTTCCATCTCTACACGGTCCCCGGGCAGGTCTTTTACGACGCGAGCCGCAAGCTGATCCTGAAGGGCGTCGACGGCGTCGTGTTCGTGGCCGACTCGCAGGAAGCGCGCATGGACGCGAACGTCGAGTCGCTGCAGAACCTCGAGAAGAACCTCATCGACCACGGCTTCGACTTGCAGGTGATCCCCTACGTCCTTCAGCTCAACAAGCGCGACCTGCCCTCCGCCATGGCCACCGAGGAGCTCTACCGGCAGCTCAACTTCAAGGGCGAACCCACGTTCGAGGCTAGCGCCCCCAACGGCCTCGGCGTCTTCGACACGCTCAAGGCCGTGGCGAAGCAGGTGCTCATGGAGTTGAGGAAGAAGTAGCGCCGGAAGGCGGATCCGGGCACTCAGTGAGGGCAGAGCGCCTACTCGTGTGTCAGCGAGGACCCGTCGGGCCCGCGGGTCCCGGCTTGAACTCCCTGGGGGCGGGCCGCGGTGGCTTCTGAGCGACCGCCCGCTGGAGGGCGGCCAGGACTCGGGCGGCGTTCTTCGGCGAGCGGAGGAGATGGACGGTTTCCTTCAGCTCAGCGATCGACGTGACCGCGACCTTCGCGGGTCCGCGCCGTCGGACGGCCACGGACCCGCGATCGTCCCGATAGTCGCCGACCGAGTACCCGCGTAACCGGATCAATTGCTCGGCAAGAATGGCCTCCACTTCGGAGGGCGACAAGTTCGGCCGTGACGCCGCGCCTGCAACTTCAGCTTCCGATGGAGGGCGTCAGTTCTTGACGTTGAGCGTAGCCGTTGTTTCTCCGTGACGTCCACATTCTGCATCCCCTCGCTCTTCCGGGCTCAAGGAAGGAGAATGCTCGGGCAGGCCTTTGGCCTCATGAGCGCTAAGTCTGTTCGTCAGATGTCGGTCGTCGAGGCCAAGGCCCGCTTCTCGGAGGTCCTGCGCGAGGTCGAAGCGGGCTGGATCGTCGTGATTCACCGACATGGGCGGGACGTGGCGGCGGTGGTCTCCCCCGGTGACTTCGAGCGTCTGCGCCGCCTCCAAGCGGCAGGGCCCGAGAGGGGCCTCGCGAGCATCGCCGGAGGCGGGAAGGGCTGCGAGGACCTGGCGGACCGGATCGACGCCGTCCGCCGGAGTGCGCGGCGGCTTAGATATCGAACATCGAGACGCGTGTCCTTCCGAGCCTGACGGTCCTTCCGTTCGACGTCGCGGTCGCGCGCGTCTACGGGCAGATTGAGGCGACGCTGAGGAAAGGGGGCCGGCCGCTGGCCGACGCGGATCTCCAAATCGCCGCGACGGCGCTCCATCACGGTCTCGAGCTCGTGACGGGCAACGTCCGCCATTTCGAAAGGGTGCCGGGTCTTTCTTTGAACCGGATCTTGGCCGATGCACGCAGGAAGTGAAGCTCGACCTACTGGTCCGCGGAACCCACGGTCTATTTCAACCGCAGCTCCCCCTCACCGGCGCACCATTCGGGCTGCGAGCGTGGACAAACGGGTAGCGATTTCGGAATTCGCCAATGCTTCATGTGCGAGCGCTTCGTGAAGCGTATCTGCGGTTTCCCGCAGAAGTGCCTCACCGTCCTCGCGGCGATCGTGGACGTTCCCGGGAAAGGCCTTCGCCACCTTCTCGGCGCACTTGTTGCAGCATGGCTCACCTAGCTCGTCGGCAGTGCCTACGTCGATGACTTCATCGTCGAAGATATTCAGCGGCGCGGCACATTCGGAGCATTCGATGTCGGCGCGTCCGTTCTCCTCGTCGTCGCGACATGGCTTCGCGGTTTCGAGATACAGGTCATTCATGGCTACCCTGCTTTCTTGAAAGTGACTGGCCGCTTAAGCGAAGGCTACAACTTGTTCCTCGCTCGGCACCGGGCGAACGCCCGCGGCCAGAAGAGCGATCTCAGTGTTGTCGAGCGCCGGCGTCGCGGGAAGGAAAATCACGAGGCCGTCGCGACCGCGAGTCAGCAGTACGCGATAGACGTTCTTGAGAAGCTGTTTGGGGTCGTCTTGGACGTAGCGACGCCGTATCGGAGTCAGAGTCCATTCGGAACCGGTCCATGCGTAGTCCTCTCCCCAGCAAACGACGGGTAAGTCGAGTTCCAAGCCCTGGCAGCTGAACTCAGTCACAGTGGACTCAAGTGCGCAGCAGGAGGTCTCCTTGCCCGGTGGGTCGTTGTACCACCGCGCGACTCTGAGGCGACTCGTAGCCTGCCAGCTGTTGTCCACGCCAAACTTCGGAAGGCTCCGCGCGTGCGAGGACGAGAGAAGGCCGTACCGCTTGTCGGTATCACCCTCATATCGGGCACGAACGTAGCGCTTGGCCTCCTCCAGATCCCTCGTGAGGTACATAGGAAAGGCTTCGTCGTGCATTGGGAGGGCGAGGCGAGCCGCGAAGGGGAGGCTGCCATCGAGGAGGTTCTGGACCCATGCGTGTAGTTGCTCGGCGCGGCGAGACCTCAGGCTCAGAGAAAGATCGAGTTCTTTGTGCGTGACCGGACTGGATTCTGCGAAGTCAGCAGCAAGCCGAGGGGCGCAGTGGACCTTCCAATTCTCAGAGGCAATCGGCGGCCGAACCGCTTCTGCCCACTGCGAGATTCCACCTTCTTCGCCCGAGTGAATCTCCTGACCGTCGCCGACGAGCCCAACAAGCGTCACCCATGAGTCAACCTTCTCTCCGGCCTCAACGAGGAGCTGTGGCTCACCTTTCGCGACGCCGCGCTTCGTCTGCATGTAAGCCTGGTCCCAGGCGCGCTGCGCCTCGTCGAAGACGACGACGTGTTCCTTAGGTACTCGACGGCCGATTCCATAACTTCGAATATAGGCGTGCAGGTCTCGGACGAAAGCTCTATTCCCGAGGGCATCCTGGAGGACCTGCACGAGCGGCCCGTTGCCTGATAGAAACGTCGATGAGCCGAGTTGAGCCGAGTGCTCGTACACGAGCCTTAGCCCAGTCAAAGTCTTTCCCGACCCAGGCACTCCCGTGAGCATCACCAGCACCCGGATGCCATTTGCGGCCGCGTCTTGTGCAATCTTGCAGAGCAGATCGACGGCTTGTGGAATCCCGGCCGATAATGCGCGCTTCACGTGAGGAAGAGGCTCGTTCGCGAAGATTCGGCGTGCGGCTTCGATAAGGAAGGGCAGTGGTTTGTAGTCGGAATTGAGCCAGGCCATGAGGTCAATCTGGCCCTCAGCGGCACCATTCTGAAGTGACGAGCTGAGCAGGGTTATGTCGATCACGGACACCCCTTGATCGATCCGCTGTTCATACTTGCCTCGGGTGAGGACCAAAATTGGATGGATCAGCCGGCCGTGGCTCTCTTCGTGGTATTCGGCGAGATCCCGAGCGTAGGCGGCCACCTGATCGACGAAACCACGATTGAGCCTAGAGGTCGACTTGAACTCGAGCACTACGATCGCGCCTCCAGCGAGCAGAACGACGTCGGGCCGACGGCCGCCTTCTAGAGGAAGCTCGTACTCAAACACAACCCCCCATCGAACGGCTTCGGGGCTTGCGACACAGACCACCCTTAGGGCGGCCGAGAGGACTTCGTATTCTTCTGCCCAGGCATCCGTTTGAGTGTGAGACGGAGAGCGGCTGAACATCCGCCCATGGTGTTTGCTGAGCGATGCGAGCCACTTCTCGGGCGTGACGCCGAGAAACTCACGGACCGTCCCGGCCCAGCCCCAAGGTGCAGTTGAAACCGCCGCCCCTGCGATCAAGCCCTTAAGCCTGCTTCTTATACAGCCACGCCGACTCCACCGTCCTCACCCCGTCGTTGTCGCCCACGACGTGTTTGCTGCCGCTCCAGATCGCCGCGCCGGCGGTGCGGCCCTTCGCGTCCACGCAGTAGAAGTTGACGTTGAACTTCGGGCGGCCCTTGTCGTCGCGGTGGCGGGGGACCCGGTGCGTCTTTTCGTCGATGCGCTTGAGCGCAGCGAGGCAGGCCTCTTCGGGCGACTTGCCCTGGCGCAGGAACTCGACGACGGTGTGGGAGCCGCACGTGACGAGGTTCGCTTCGCCGCGGCCCGTGGACCCGCAGCTTCCGACGCCGCCCTCCGTGTAGATGCCCGCGCCCACGACCGGCGAATCGCCGAGGCGCCCGGGGATCTTGAAGAAGAGGCCGGACGTCGTGGTCACGCCCACGAGCTCGCCCTTTGCGCTTCGCACGGACATGTGGATCGTGCCCTGTGGCCGGAATGTCTCGTTACCGTACTTCTCGAGGAACGCCTTCACGTCCGGGTCCTCGGCCTCCTTCGCCGAGAGCTCCCAGTCGTCGATGTCGGACATGCGCTCTTTCCAGTAGAGCCAGATCTTCCGCGTCTTCGCCGTGAGGAGGTCCTCGACGGGGAAGCCGTGCGCGGTCGCGAACTTGCGCGCGCCCGCACCCACGAGAAAGACACGGTCCGTGCGGTCCATGACGAGGCGCGCGACCTTCGACGGCGTCTTGCAGCCTTCGAGCGCGCCGACGGCGCCGGCCTTCATCGTGCGGCCGTCCATGACGCATGCGTCGAGCTGCACGACGCCTTCCTCGTTCGGGATGCCGCCGTAGCCGACGCTGACGTCGTTCGGGTCCAGCTCGTTCACGTTCACGCCGACGATCGCCGCATCGAGCGGGTCGTATCCCTGGATCAGCGCCTGCCGTGCGGCCTTCGCCGCCTCGACGCCGTTCGCGGACGTGACGAGAACATAGGAAGACGAGGAAGACTCTGCCTCCCTCACAGGCGGAGGCGCCGCAGCCGAGCCGGTTGACGGTGGGGTCTGGCCAGCTGCCTTTTCTTCGAAGGGGGAAGAAGGGAGGGCGCCGGCGAGGGAAGCCGCGGCTGCGGCCTTGAGGAAGCGGCGGCGAGAACTGCTCATGTGAACCGGCCTTTCCGGACGCGCAACGGCCGCGCCGCCGCGATCCCGCATTCACTTTCTTGAGAAAACCCCCGCGACGATAGCCGAGATCGCGACCGGAAGGAGACGGGCGGTCGATCGGAAATAAATGGTAGAGTACCTGCCATGAAAACAACCATAGATTCGGCTGGGCGGCTCGTGATTCCGCGGGACGCACGCCGCGAAGCCGGACTTGTCGGCAGGACCGCGGTCGAGGTCCGTGTCGTCGAGGGCCAGGTCATCCTGGAGCCCGCGGCGCGCCCGGTCCGTCTGGTTCGCCAGGGCCGGCTGACTGTCGCGAAAGCAGCCGATGGGAGTAAGGGAGGGCGGCTGTCCGGGGAGAGTGTCGAGCGTACGCGCGCCACGGTCCGTCGCCGCGGCTGATGGCGGGTACCCCGCGCCAGGGATTTCTTCCGGACACGAGCTGCGTCATCGCTGCCCTGGTCGACTGGCATGAGCATCACGAAGCTGCGGCACGGGAGATCTCTTCCAGGCTCGAGGCGGGCGAGCGGCTCGTTGTCGCAGCTCCGGTTCTCGTGGAGTCGTATGCGGTTCTGACCCGGCTTCCGTCACGGCACCGTCTTTCGCCGAAGGATGCCCTCGCGCTTCTCGCCACGAATTTCTTTGAGTGCCCGGCCGTGGCCCTCGACACGGCGTCATACCGGGCGCTCCTCGAACGTGCCCCCGCGCAGGCGGTCGCAGGCGGGCGCACGTACGATGCGGTGATTGCGCAGTGTGCCATCAGGGCCGGAGCCGCCCACCTCCTGACGTTCAACGAGCGGCACTTCCGCGGCCTCACCGGCGACGTGGAGATCGTCACGCCCTCGGCCTGAGACCGGTCCCGGCCCTACTCCTCCGGCAGCTCGGCTTCGTCCTCTTCCGCCCGGACGCCGCCGGGCAGCGCGTACTTCATCACGACGTCGCCGAGGTGCTGGGAAAACGCCGCGCGGGGGAGGACCTGGTCGCAGCCCGCCTTCTCGCCCTTCTCGAGAAGGTCCTTCCTCACGTGCTCGTAGTAGCCCACGACCGCGATGCCCTTCGTCTTCGGGTTCTTCTTCAGGGCCGTGATCGCGGTGAAGGGATCGTCGCGCAGCGCGAGGTCGACGATGACGAGGCTCACGGGCGCGGATTCGGCCCGGGCCGCGAGCTCGGAGGACTTATCGATGAAGACGCCGGTCGCCTGCGCGGATTTCAGGGTGTGGTCGATCTTGGTCTTCCAGAACAGATCGTCCGCCAGGACGACGACGGTGGGGTTCATGGAAAGCCTCCTCGGGGGACAACTCGAACCTGTGATTCCGGAACGACATCACTGGGTGTGAGCGTCGACAGTATAGGCCCCCTGCCGGTCCGGCCGAGGTTCGACAAGGCGCCTCTCGGGATGTCAGACTCCCCGGCGGTTTTTCCCGGAAACGCGAGGAGGGCAGACGGATGAGCGCACCCGGCAACGGGCAGGACTTCAAGCCGTACATTGCGGCCGACCAGGACGTGCCCGAGTTCACGCTGAAGGCGATCCTGCTCGGATCCGCGTTCGGAATCATCTTCGGCGCGGCCACGGTCTATCTCGCGCTCCGGGCGGGTCTGACGGTGTCGGCCTCGGTGCCCATCGCCGTGCTCTCGATCGCGGTCTTCAAGAAGCTCGGGAAGTCCACCATCCTCGAGAACAACATCGTGCAGACGATCGGCTCAGCCGGCGAATCCGTCGCGGCAGGGGTCGTCTTCACGGTCCCGGCTCTCCTGTTCCTCTCGAACGGGGCCGACTACTTCAAGTACTTCGTGATCTTCCTCCTCGCCGCGATCGGGGGCACCCTCGGCGTTCTCTTCATGATCCCGCTCCGCCGGGCGCTCATCGTCAAGGAGCACGGGAACCTGAAGTACCCCGAAGGGGTCGCCTGCGCCGACGTCCTCATCGCGGGCGAGAAGGGCGGCAACCTCGCGAAAATGGTCTTCGCGGGCGTGGGCATCGCCATGCTGTACAAGTTCCTGTACGGGATTCTCGGCTTCTGGAACGAGACGGCGACGTGGTTCCGCACCGGGAAGGACGGGAGGATCCCCGACGCGACGCTCTCGTCCGACGTGACGCCCGAGTACCTCGGCCTCGGGTACATCATCGGGCCGAAGATCGCGAGCGAGCTCGCCTCGGGCGGCGTGCTCTCGTGGCTCGCGCTGATCCCGCTCATCTCGATCTTCGTGCCCGAAACGCGCCTCGTCGGCGACCTCGGCAAGCTGGGCTACTCGGAAGGCTGGAAGGCCTCGCACTCGCACGCGCAGTGGATCTATTACGCGTATGTGCGGTACGTCGGGGCCGGGGCGGTGGCGTGCGCGGGCGTGATGACGCTCCTGAAGACGCTGCCGACCATCATCGGGGCGTTCCGCGAGTCGGTGAAGAGCCTGCGCGAGGGCTCGGGAGCCGCGAAGAAGATCCGCACGGACGACGACCTCGGGATGGGGGTCGTCGTGGGAGGTTCGATCGTCCTTGCCCTCCTCATCGCGGTCCTGCCGGGCTTCCCGCACGGGCCGTTTCCCGGGTCTCTCGTCATGTCGCTCCTCGTCATCGTCTTCGGCTTCTTCTTCGTGACGGTCTCCTCCCGCATCGTCGGAATCATCGGCACGTCCTCGAATCCGATCTCGGGCATGACGATCGCCACGCTGATGGGCACGTGCGTCGTGTTCGTTCTCATCGGCCGCACGGGCGACGCATACCAGCCCGTCGCCCTCTGCATCGGCGCTCTCGTGTGCATCGCGGCCGCGAACGCGGGCGCGACCTCGCAGGACCTGAAGACCGGCTTCCTCGTGGGCGCGACGCCGCGACGCCAGCAGATCGGCTTCATCATCGGCGTCCTCGTCTCCACGCTCGTCATAGGTGGGACGCTGTTCCTCCTCGACAGCACGTACCGCGAAGTCGGGCAGGCGCACGGCATCGGCGGCGCGAGACTTGCGGCCCCGCAGGCCACGCTCATGGCCACGATCATCAAGGGCCTCCTCGCGCAGAACCTGCCCTGGGCGCCCGTGCTCGTCGGCGTCTTCCTGGCGTTCATGGCGCAGATGGCGGGCGCGCACGCCCTCTCCTGGGCGGTCGGCGCCTACCTTCCGCTGTCCACGACGTTCCCGATCTTCATCGGCGGGATGATGAAGGCGCTCGCCGACAAGATGCGACAGAAGAAGGATGAAAGCGAGCTGTCTTCGGGGATGCTCTATTCGACGGGGCTCGTGGCCGGCGGCTCGCTCGGAGGAGTGCTGATTGCGTTCATGGCGTTTTTCGGGGATCGCGTTCTCCACATGGAGAAACCGACTCTCCTCGAGACGCTCGACCTCGGCGAGAAGTTCTACGGCGGCCTGAAGAACGGAATCGCGGGCGACGTCCTGTGCGCGCTCGTGTTCGCGGGGCTCTGCTTTCTGCTCGTGAATAACGCGCGCAAGGATCTGGAGGCCTAGGGGGATCCCCTCTCGTTGCCTGCTTGGTCTCGGTCGAGGTAAGGGTGGATTTTCTTAGAGTGGAAGAGGGAAGAAGGACAGGGGCGAGGCGCGATACGATGGCGGTGACGCGCCATGCGACCGCCTTGGGTCTCTCTGGGATCGTCGCGGCGGCTCTCTACCTCTATTTCGTGGATCCTTCGACGTTACCCCTTGCGCCGCCGTGCCTCTTGACGGCTATCTTCGGAGTCCACTGCCCGGGCTGCGGCAGCCTGCGCGCGCTGCACGCGCTCGCGCACGGCGATGTGACGGCGGCTCTCGCGCTCAACACACCTCTCGTCGCCGCGCTCCCCGTCGCGGGTCTTTTCTTCCTTATTCCCTTTCTAAGAAAATCTTCTTCTTCTTCCTCTTCTTCCCCTCCGACGGCCTGATCTGATCCAGGGACCCACGCCCCGCCGCGTTTCGGTCAGATGTCCTCTTCCGGCGGCACGAAAACGTGCATTCGTGCGTGGCATCACGTGTTTTCACGGGCCTCTCGTTTGCAATGGACGGGGTGTCCCGAGAAAACGTCCCGGGCAGAAAGAGAGGCCGATCATGAAATCCCTGATGCGCGCCCTGACGCTGTCCGCCGCGGCCCTCGCGGTCCTGGTGGTGGCAGCTCCGCAGTCCAATGCCGACGAGGTCCGGCGCGGAGGGGCGCGCGCGACGCGCCCGTCCAGCGGCGAGACGTTCCGCGGAGGCGAGTTCCGCGGAGGCCGTGAATTCCGCGGAAACGAGTTTCGCGGGCGCGAGTTCCGCGGAGGCCGAGAATTCCGCGGAAACGAGTTCCGCGGGCGCGGGTTCGTTCGCCCGCCGGCGTTCTTCTTCGGCCGCCGGTCGATCGCTCCCTTCCGCGTCTTCGCCGGCAGCCGGTTCTTCTCTTACTGCCCGGGTCCCGGCTACATTTACATCGACGACCTCGGCTGGGTCTTCCCGCCCTTCTTCGGCGCCGCGTGGGTCCCGCGCTTCGACCGGTTCGGCGACCGGATAGGCGGCTTCTGGCGCTGAGGCGCCCCGCTCACGCCTTCCGGAACAGCGGCAGCAGCGTGGTCTCGAGGCGACGGTACAGCGCGGCCGTCGCCTCGACGTCTTTCCGGCAGTAGTCGGCGATCTCCCGGACGCGCCCCTCGCGATAGAGGTCGCCGACGGCGTAGCCGTGGACTTCTTCCGTCTTCGGCGAGGGAATCCCGAACGCCACGCAGGCGGCGTGGAGGGAAGGAACCTGATCGCGGGACACGGCGCCCTGAAACGTGAGGATCTCCAGAAGGTCGACGTGGGTCTCCATCGAGTACCGATAGCCGAGAAGATTCTTCGAAGGTGAAATTCCGTGGACGGCGCTGCGCACGGACAGGAACGGCCCGTCGAATGTGCGGCCGTTGAACGTGACGCAGCGGTCGAACCTCGCAACTTTCTCCCAGAACTCGGCGAGCATCGTCTTCTCGTCGCAAGCGATGACCTCGAAAAGGCCGTCCGCCGAGGGGCCGCTCGCTCGCTCGCCCGACGCTTCGAACCAGACGACGCCTTTTTCGCTCTCGGGGTTCTGCATGCCGATCACGACGACCCTGCCGGCATACGGCGAAAGCGATCCGCCCTTCTTCCTTCTCAGAAAATCTTCATGGTCTTCCGCATAGCGCGTGAGCTTCTCGCGGAGCATCGGGTCGATCTCGAGCCAGGGCAGCGAGACCGTCTCGATGTCGAAGACGACCGTCGTCATCTCTCGGAGCTTACTTCGCGGGAGGCGGTGCCGCCGCGGGCGGCGGCACGCCGAGGCGCTCGGCGAGCCAGGCCAGCGCGGCCCGCTTCGCTTCGGGGTGCTCGCGGAGCACGGCGAGGTTGTGGGCGCCGCCCGGGAAGAGGAGCATGCGCTTCGGCTCGGCGGAGGCCGCGAGGAGCTTGTGCGCCGACTCCGACCGGCCGGGGTCGGCGTCGCAGGCGAGAAGCAGGACGGCGCGTGGCGTGACTTGTCTTCCGCCGGCGAGCGGGCGAGCGCGCGGCTCGTTCACGGAGATCGCGACGGCGGCGTCCACCTGCCCGGCCGACGACGCGAGGAGCGCGAGATAGCCGCCGACCGAGAGGCCGAGCGCGGCGGTCCGGGGCGATTTCGCCCTCAGCCATGCCGAAGCAGCCTCGGCGTCGCGGGGGAAGCCGTTCGGGTCCCGGAGGAGCGATGGGGAGATCCTGAGCGCCTTGCCGGCCTTCTTCGTCGATTCGCCGTGGGCGCGCAGGTCGAAGGACAGCGTCGCGAAGCCGAGCGCGCGCAGCTCCTCGGCGAACGGCGTCCACTCGCGCCGTTCCCGCGAGAAGTCATGGATGAGGAGGACGCCGGGCGCGCTCGGGTTGCCCTCGACGGGACGGTACGAGGCCGCGAGGGCGACGCCGTCGGCCGTCGGAATCGTGACGCGGTACGGGTCCGCGGGACGCGGGACGGCGGGGGGCTCGGGCGTGCGCTTCTTCTTCTTCTTTCCGGCGGCCGAGACCTCGGGCGACAGGCCGACGAGCAAAATCAGCAGCGTCGCGACACCGAGTCGGAATGGTCGTCGAAACAAGATGCGGATTACCGGGGGGGGAATCCGCTCTCCCCCCGGACCCCCCGTCGGGTGCTCCCCAGCGCGAAGAGCACGTGGTCGTGCACGTAGTGCGTGAGGAGGAACGAGAGCACGACGGCGTAGTAGCTGGGCTCGGCCGGCAGGCGCAGGACGACCGTGAGGAGCAGGATGACGAGCGTGGCCCCGGTCGTGAGCAGGAGATTCCAGCCGTAGTAACGGAAGAAATTCCCGGGCTGCGCCATCTTTCGGACGAAGGCAGTCCCCGCAGCCGCGTTGTCCTGCCGGAGGATGAGGTACGTGAGGCCGAGGTACTGGAACGAGTGCCAGGCGTTGAAGCCCTGGAAGGAGACCGAGAGCTCGGGCAGGCGCGGGACGAGGAGAGCCACCGCGATCGTGAGCGTCATGAAGAAGGCGTAGGGCCCGGCGAGCTCGCGGCGGCGGATCTGGTTCAGCGTGAGAACCACCCATGCGGCGATGAGGGCCGCCGTGGCGACGGCGAAGGAGTCGGCGAACCAGGCGTGCTTGAGGAACGCCGGGAACCAGAGCGTCGTCTCGCCGATGCGGAACGTGCCCGCGACGTGCCGGTACATCGCATAGCTGTACAGCGACATGATCACGACGGAGAAGTCGAGCAGACGCTGCCACGGGCGGGCGGCGCCCCCCTTCTCGCGGTAGAGATAGCCGATGTACGAGGCCTGATCACACACGTGGATGGAGGCCCACGTGAAAAAGAAGGTGAGGAGCCAGCCGAAAGCGTAGACGGCGCCGAGGATGACGCCGATCGGAACGATCACGACGGGCGCCCACGTGAGCGCCGGGTGGATCCGCCGGAAGCGCGGCTCGAAGACCGTCTTCAGGAACGTCGCGTACATGTGCGGGCCGCCGATGAGAAGCGTGATGAGGAGGTCCACTCCGCCGGCCGTCGTCTTGCCGAACGAGTGAACGAGCGGCGGGACGGCGACGATGGCCGCCGAGAGAGTCAGGCAGACGAGGTCCCAGCGTGGATTCGCGATCCACTGCGACGGCTGGGAAGGGGCCAGAACCCTCACATCGGCGCTCATGCAGATTCGCGGGCCCGAGAGGCGCCGGCCCGGTCGCGGGAGTGTAGCAAAGGGGAGGGCAAGCTCCCTCGAGCCGGGCGGTAAGATCCGCGCATGAGCGCGCTTCCGCTCGCACGACCCAAGCCCCTGGACCCGTCGCTCGACCTCGAGGCCGCGATCCGCCGCCTCAAGAAGGAACAAAACGCGGTCGTTCTGGCGCACTACTACCAGGAGTCCGAGATCCAGGACCTCGCCGACTTCGTGGGCGACTCACTCGAGCTCGCGCGCCGCGGGACGCAGGTGAAGGAGCGGGTCATCGCGTTCGCGGGCGTGCACTTCATGGCGGAGACCTCGAAGATCCTCACGCCGGAGAAGACGGTCGTCGTGCCGGACCTCGAGGCGGGCTGCTCGCTCGCGGACGGGTGCCCGGCGCCGCTCTTCGGCGAGTGGCTGCGGAGGTATCCGGGACACACCGTCGTCAGCTACATCAACTGCTCGGCGGGCGTGAAGGCGCTTTCGGACGTCATCGTGACGTCGTCCTCGGCCGAGGTCATCCTCCGGCAGATCCCCGATCCGGTCGTCTTCGCGCCCGACCGTAACCTCGCCGCGTGGCTCGAGAAGAAGCTGAACCGCAAGTTCGTGGTGTGGCCGGGCACCTGCATCGTTCACGAGACGTTCTCGGAGAAGAAGCTCATCGACCTCATGACGCGCCATCCCGAGGCGGAGGTCATCGCGCATCCGGAGTGCGAGGAGAGGATCCTGCGCCATGCGGCGGTCGTGGCCTCCACATCGGGCCTCCTGAAGCACGTCGTCGCATCGCCGAAGATGGCGTTCATCGTGGCGACCGAGGAAGGGATCCTCCACCAGATGCGGCGGGCCGCGCCCGACAAGACGCTCATCCCCGCGCCGCCGGATGCGGACTGCGCGTGCAACACGTGCCCGCACATGAAGCGCAACACCCTCGAGAAGCTGTATCTCTGCCTGCGCGACCTCGCGCCCGTCCTCGAGGTTCCCGAGGCGGTGCGGGTGCCGGCGAAGCGCGCAATCGACCGCATGCTCGAGATGACCGCGGGGCTGGTGCTGACTCCCGTCGGCTCGCGCTCTTGAGCGCGGTGCGCGTTCCTCTCGCCGCGCTCGGCGCCGGGCTCGTCCTCCTCGTGGCCGGGTTCCTCGCCGCGTACCGGGTCCTCCCGGAGTGGCGCGCCTTCACGCCGCGCCCCGCGGACGCCGTGGAAAAAGCCCGCAAGATCGTCACGGCCGCGGGCGGCTCGTTGACCCGTGCATCGCTCGGCCTCGAGGCGCGGCCGGGTCTCGGAACGACGTTCGAGCGCGCCTATCGGCGGCTCCGGGGGGCCGCGCCCGCCTATCTCGAAGCGACGGGCGGCGCCATGGTGTGGACCGCTGCCGGGACGCTCGACGTTCCGGGGACGGGCACGGGGCCGGCGCTCCTCTCGTTCTTCCCGGGCGGCGCGTTCTATGCGCTGCAATGGAACCCCGAGGGCTCGGTCTTCGACACGACCGCGAGCACGGAGACCCAGAGCAGGAGGCGCGCCTTCTTCGATCGCATCGAGGTCGCGCTGGCCGCGGGCCGACCGAGAACGGCGGCGGAGTTCAACTTCTCCGCGTCGAACACGAACGTCAGGGTGCGTCCGCTCCAACCGGAAGGCGGCGGCCTCGCGGAGGGGCTCGTTCTGCAGGAACGCGCGAACGTCAGCTTCTCCCTGACGCGGGATCTTTCCGATCCCGAAGCGCCGCAACACTTCAACACGAAGAGCATCGTGCGGCAGCTCTACAAGCTCGTGCCCTCCGTGCTCCTCTTCCTCCTCGTCGTCGTCTTCTTCGGAATCCTGCTCTACAAGCGCCGCCTCGGCTTCACGGTCGGGATCGCGCTCGTGACTCTGGCGGCCGTCTACGAGATCGCCGGCGGCTTTTCCGCCGACGACGCGAGCGCGGGCGGCCTCATCGTGTTCGTCATCGGCGCCCGGCTTTTCTCGCTCGTCTACCTTCTCGGCCTCTGGACCGTGGCCGAGTCGCTCCTGAGGGACACGGTGCCGGGCTTTTCGACGAGTCTCGACGCGTTCGTCGCGCGGCGCCTCGGGCCGCGCGGCGGACGCGCGATTCTCGCGGGCCTCGGCGCGGGCGCCGCGCTCGTGGGAGTCTCGCTGCTCGCGTTCTCGGCGGCGGCGTCCGCGGCCCCGCGGGGTGTGTGGCCGACGTCGCCGTCGTTTCCGTATCCTCCTTTTCAGACGCAGAAAGGCCCTTTTTTCGAGGGCGCGTTCGACACGGCGCTCTTCATCCTGTTCGTCGCCCTTCTGCGCTTCGTCCTGCCGCGCCGGTTCGCGAGCGTCGCCGCGGCCGCGCTTTATGCCCTCTACCTGTCGATCGGCATACCGCTCCATCCCTGGGGCGCGGCTTTCGCGCTCTCGCTCGCGCTCGCGGCCGTGCTTCTCTGGGCGTTCGACCGGTACGGGCTCGCCGCGCTCGTCGTGGCGGCCGTCTCCTCCGCGCTCCTGCGCGATGCTCTCGTCTCGTGCCTCCACTTCGACGGCAACCTCTTCCCGGCGCTCCTCACGGTCGCGCCGCTCCTCGCGATCGCCGCGGCCGGAGCCGTGGGGCTGGGCCGGCCGGAGCGCGACGAGGAGGGCCGCCTCGACGCGCCGCACTACGTGAGGCGCCTCGAGTCCGAACGCCGGGTCAAGTACGAGATGGACCTCCTGTCGCGCATGCAGCTCTCGCTGCTGCCGGAGAAGCCGCCGGCCGTGCCCGGCCTCGAGCTGTCCGTGAAGACGATCCTCGCGACGGAGGCGGGCGGCGACCTGTACGACTTCGTGCGGGACGAATCGGGGGCGCTGTGGATCGCGGCCGGCGATGTGTCCGGGCACGGCTACTCGTGCGGCATCCAGCAGGCGATGGTCATGGCCGCGCTCGCGAGCCTCGTGAAGGCGGGGCGCACGCCTTCGGAGATCCTCGCCGAGATCGACCGCGTCCTGCGCATGGGGAGAAGCGCGCGGCTCTTCACCTCGGTCGCGCTTCTGCGTCTCGACCCGGCGACGGGCTCGGGCCTTCTCGCGAACGCCGGCCACCCGTACCCGATCCTGCTTCACGAGGGGAAAACCGTGGAGCTCGCGGGCTCGGGCCTCCCGCTCGGTCAGGGCCCGAAGCGAACGTACGCGGACCTCCCGGTCGAGATCCCGAAGGGCGGCGTTCTCGTCATCGCTTCGGACGGGCTCTTCGAGGGGCCCGACCGCTTCGACGAGCCGTACGGATTCGACCGGCCACGGACCGTCCTCGAATCCACGAGTCTCTGGCGCCGGCCGGCCGACTCGATCGTCGAAGCGCTTCTCGCGGACTGGCGCCTGCACGTGGGAGAGGGCGCACCCGCAGACGACACGACGATCCTCGTCGTGAAACGGCCGCTGTTCTGATCGGAGGCGTGCAGATTGACCGTCGCACCCGGTACCCGACTCGGACCTTATGAGATCGTCTCGCCGATCGGTGCGGGGGGGATGGGGGAAGTTTACCGGGCAAAGGACACGCGCCTCGACAGGGATGTCGCGGTCAAGGTCCTGCCCGAAGATTTCCTGGAAGGTAAAGAGCCCAGGGCTCGATTCGAGCGGGAAGCGAAGGCGCTCGCCGCGATGAATCACCCTAACATCGCGGCCGTCTATTCATTCGAAGAAATCCCCGGTCCGGCTCCCTCCTCTAGTCGCCACCTCCTCGTGACGGAGCTCCTCGAAGGCGAGACACTGCGCGGGCGCCTCGAGCACGGCGCGCTTCCCGCCCGCAAGGTTGTCGATCTCGCCGTGCAGATGGCCGAGGGGCTGGCCGCAGCCCACGAGAAAGGGATCGTTCACCGCGACCTGAAGCCGGAGAACGTCTTCGTGACAGGCGAGGGGCGCGTGAAGCTGCTCGACTTCGGCCTTGCGAAGAGAACCGACCCGGCCGCGGGTTCGGTCTCAGGCCTGGTGACGGCCGGGAAATACACCGAGCCCGGCACGGTGATGGGAACCGTCAGGTACATGTCCCCGGAACAGGTGCGGGGGGAGGCGGTGGATCACCGCTCGGACATCTTCTCCCTTGGCGCGGTGCTGTACGAGATGCTGGCGGGGCGGCAGGCCTTCGGGCGCGAGACGGCGACGGAAAGCATGACGGCGATCCTGAAGGAGGACCCACCGCAGATCGCGTCGAGCGGTTCTGGCCCATCGCCCGCGCTGCAGCGCATCGTGCAGCATTGCCTGGAGAAGAAGCCAGGCGAGCGTTTCCAGTCCGCGCGGGATATCGCCTTCGACCTCCAGTCGTATTCGGGCTCCGCTCCCCCGAGCCGAACCACGGGAGCCGACGGGCACAGGGTGTCGCGTCTGCTCGCCGTGGTCTCCGTCGCGGCGGTACTGGGAGTCGCAGCCCTGGTGTCCTACCGACAAGGCGAGAAGGCGGAGCGGCGTGCGGCCGAAGGGATCACTTTCCGCCAGATGGGCTTCCGTCGGCAGGCGATCTTCCAGGCCGTCTTCGCGCCGGACGGCGAGACGATCGTCTATAGCGCGGCGTTCGAGGGGAGCGTTCCGGAGCTGTTCACGATCCGCCCCGAGCATCCCGAGCCACGGCCGCTCGGTCTCCCGCGTACCCATCTCCTTTCGATCTCTTCCAAGGGTGAGATGGCCGTCCTGACAAACCCCCGTTTCGTCGCGCAACGCCTGTTCGTCGGCACTCTCGGCCGGGTTTCGCTCGGGGCCTCCGCGCCCCGAGAGATCCTCGAGAACGTCAGTCAGGCCGATTGGTCGCCCGACGGCGCGGAGCTGGCCATCATCCGCATGGGGGATGGGAAGGACCGGCTGGAGTTCCCGATCGGCAACGTGCTCTATGAGACTGGCGGTTACATGAGCGACCTTCGTGTCTCGCCCCGAGGCGACCGGATCGCGCTCTTCGAGCACCCCGCGCGTTGGGACGACCGGGGGTCGCTCATCACCGTCGACCGGAAAGGAAAGCGGACCCTGCTCTCTGGCGATTACGGTGGCAGCGTTGAGGGCCTCGCGTGGTCTCGGATGGGCGACGAGGTCCTCTTCACCGCCAGCATTGCAGGGGAGGACCGGGCCCTCTATGGCGTAGACCTCTCCGGACACCGGCGGGTCGCCTTGAGGAGCACCGGTGCGCTGACGATGCACGATGTCTCCCGGCCTGCGCGCTGGCTCGTGACTCGTGACGACCGTCGCAACGAGATCTCCGTCCTGGCTCCCGGCGAGACCGCGGAACGCGATCTTTCCTGGCTCGATTACTCCTATTCCCCGTTTCTTTCGCGGGATGGACGCTTGCTGCTCTTCGGGGACGCGTCCGCCACGGCCGGCCCGAACTACTCCGTCTGCCTTCGGAAGACCGATGGCGGTCCCGTCGTACGTCTGGGAGAAGGTCAGGCCTGCGGCCTCTCGCCGGACGGAAAGTGGGCGCTGGCCTTCGTTTTCACGCCGCCGCAGCTCGTCATCTACCCGACAGGTCCCGGAGAGGCTCGGCGCCTCCCGCGAGGCGATCTGGAGGCCTACCAATCGGCGAGCTGGTTCTCGGACGGAAAGAACGTCCTGATTGTCGGCAACGAGGCCGGCAAGGCGTCGCGGTGCTACACGCAGGACGTCTCGGCTGGCCTGCCGCGGCCGGTCACGCCCGAGGCAACTACGGACTGCTCGGTTTCTCCGGATGGTCATCAAATCCTGTACGCGAAACCGGGCGGAACCTGGCTCATTCAGCGTGGCGGGGGAGGAACAGCTCAGACCGTGCCCGAACTGACCCCGGACGACCGGGTGATCCGATGGAGCGCGGACGACCGCGCTGTCTACGTCTTCCGCTCTGCCAACTTGCCGTTTCGGTTCGAGCGCCTGGACCTTGCCTCGGGCCGTCGCGTGCTGATGCGCGAGGTCGCCCCCGCCGACAGGACTGGTGTCTTCGGGAGCTCGGGTGCGGCGCTGTCGGACGACAACAAGACCTACGCGTACAGGTATGTCCGGATGACGTCGCGACTTTTCGTCGTGGAGGGCGCGCGGTGACCCAACCCCCGATGAACGACACGCCCCGCGCCCGACGGGGCCCTCGCGCATGAGTGAGGAACGCCGCCCGCCGCTCGAAGGCGTCGTCGTGCTCGACCTGTCCCGCGTCCTGGCGGGGCCGGTCGCGACGATGGTGCTCGCGGACCTCGGCGCGCGCGTCGTCAAGGTCGAGGACCCGCGCGGCGGCGACTTTTCGCGCGGATGGAAACCCCCAACGTGGGGCGGCGAGGCGGCCTACTTCCTGTCGGTGAATCGGCGAAAGGAATCGGCCGCCGTGGATCTCGGGACGGAGGCGGGCGCCGAATTCGTGCGGCGCTGGGCCGCGAAAGCGGACGTTCTCGTCGAGAACTTCCTTCCCGGCGCGCTCGAGAGGCGTGGTCTCGGAGTCGAGTCGCTCCGCGCCCTGAATCCGCGCCTTGTCGCGTGCTCGATCTCGGGCGCGGGAGACGTGGGACCGGAGGCCGGCGAGCCGGGGTTCGACCTCCTCGCGCAGGGGGCGACGGGGCTCATGTGGATCACGGGGGCTCAGGACGGGGCTCCTCAGAAGGTGGGCGTCGCGGTCGTCGACGTCCTGGCCGGCTGGTCCGCGGTGACGGCGATCCTCGGCGCGCTCCAAGCGCGCGGTCGCGACGGGACCGGGGCTCACGTGAAGACGAATCTCGTTTCGACGGGCCTGGCCGCGCTCGTCAACGTCGCTCTCTCGGCTCTCGTGACGGGCCGGGAGGCCACGCGCCACGGGAATTCCCATGCGACGATCGAGCCGTATCGCGCCTTCGAAGCGTCGGACGGAGGGTTCCTTCTCGCCGTCGGGACGGACCGGCAGTTCGAGGTCCTGTGTGGAAAAGTGCTCGGGCGGGAGGACATCGCGCAGGACGCGCGCTTCTCGACGAACGCCGCGCGCGTCGTCAACCGGAAAGAGCTCGTCCCCGTTCTCTCGTCTCTTTTCGCGAAAGAAACGCGCGCGACCTGGCTCGAGCGCTTCAGGTCCGCCGGGATTCCCGCCGGGCCCGTCGCGGGCGTGCTCGAGGCGATTCGCTCGCCTCAGGCGACGGCGCTGGGATCGGTCCTCGAGACGTCGCGAGACGGGCGGACCGTACCCACGATCCGGCCGCCTTTCTTCCTCGACGGATTCGCCGATCCCGCGCCGCTCGCGCCGCCGCGTCTCGGCGAGGACACGGAGAGGCTGTTCGCGGAAGTCGGGCTCCCGCCGCCGGGGTGAGCCCTGTCCGCGCGCACCGCTGGTATTCTCCGGAGCGGGATGAAGGTCGCGTTCATCGGTACCCACGGCGTCGGGAAGACCACCCTCTGCTACGACCTCGCGGCGGCCCTGAAGAAGAGGGATCTGACCGTGGAGCTCGTCCGCGAGGTGGCGCGCGAATGCCCGCTGCCCATCAACCGCGAGACGACGGTCAAGGCGCAGTCGTGGATCCTGCACACCCAGATTGCCTGGGAGCTGCAGGCCGAAGCGAAGGCGGACGCCGTGCTCTGCGACCGCGCGGTCCTCGACAACTTCTGCTACATGCGGCGCGCGTTCACGGGCGCCCCCGCCGAGGCGGTCCTCGAGGAGCTCGTTCGGAGCTGGACGAAGACGTACGACGCGCTCTTCAAGGTCCCGATCGTCGGCGATCCGCGCTTCGACGGCGTGCGCGACACGGACCACGCGTTCCAGCGCGAGATCGACGACTCCATCGTGCAGACGCTCGCGGTGTGGGGCGTGCCTCACGTCGCGCTCGATCCGGCCCGCCGCGGCGACTGGGGAGCGCTCGTCCTCGACGCGCTCCTGTCGCGCCTCAAACCGCAGGAGCTGCTCTTCCCGGAGTCGGGCGAGCGCCTTGCCATCACGGGAGCACCCGATGCCTGAACCGACGTCCCTCAGCGTGAACGAACGCGCCCGCCACCTCGAAACGCTCGCGGCCACTCCCGCCGCCCTGAAGGAAGCGCTGCGCGGCGTGCCGAAGAAGGTCCTCCTCTTCACGCCGGCGCCGGGCAAGTGGTCGATCCTCGAGATCCTGTGCCACATGCGCGACATGGAGCGCGAGGGGTATCTCGAAAGGTACACGCGCATCCTCGCCGAGCCCGAGCCGCGGCTCCCCGACCTGAACGGCGATGCCCTCGCGATCGAGCGCGACTACCGGGCCCAGAAGGCCGGAGACGTCCTGCGAGACTGGATGCGCCTGCGCCGCGAGAGTCTCCGGCTCCTGAAGAAATCGAAGCCCGAGCAATGGCGGCGCGCGGGAATCCACGAAACCGCGGGCCGGCTCACGATCGACGACCTGGTCGTGCGGCACGCGGTCGGGAACGACGTGGCGCACCTCGCCCAGATCGACGCGATCAAGCGCCGGGCCGCCCTTCTCGAACGGCTCTCGGCCGCGCCCGCCGGGCTCGCCGCCGCCTTGAAGGGCGTGACGGACGACGTGCTGCGGCGCCGTCCGCCCTCCGGAAAGTGGTCGATGATCGAAAACGCCGCGCACGTGCGCGACATCGAACGCGTCTATCAGGGGCGCTTCACGGGCATGGCGTTCGGGGAGCGCCCCGCCTTCTGGATGCTCGACAACGACCGGGCCGCGTCGAGCCTGAAATACGCCGAATCGGATCCCGCGGCCGTCGTGAAGGAGTTCCGGCGGCTCCGGGAGGACACTCTCGTGCTCCTGCGCGCGCTCCCTCACGCGGCGTGGCGGCGCACAGGCCTCCACCCGAAGCGGGGCGAGCTCACGGTCGAGCAGCTCGCCGAGGTCCTCGCGGGCCACGACGACAGCCACCTCGAGAAGATCCGGGCGCTGAGGGGTTGAGGGCCGTGCGAAGTCACCCCTTGACAAATCAATTTTCGTTTATATATTAGGGGTATGGCGGTCCCGCTGCCCGCGAAGACTCCGGAGAAGACCCTCGAGCGCCCGGCGGACCTCGCGCGGCTCTCTCGCGTCTTCCACGCGCTCTCGGACGAAACGCGGCTGAAGATCGTCGGGAAGCTCCTGACCGGCGAGAAGTGTGTCTGCGAGCTGACGGACGCCCTCGACGCGGGCCAGTCGCGCCTGTCCTTCCATCTGAAGGCGCTCAGGGATGCCGGCCTCGTTTCCGACCGGCGCGCGGGCCGCTGGGTGCACTACGCCCTGCGTCCGGATACGCTTTCCGAGATCACGCGATTCGTCGGGTCCGTCCGGGAGGGCGCGGCCCGGTGTTGCTGAAGCTTTGTCGTGGGTCATACATCAAGATTTCTTGATCAATAAGGAGTACCCCATGTCGGAAGCGAGCCTGAAAGACATCGTCAAGGAGAAGTACGGGGAGGCCGCACGGCGCGCGGCGACGGGGGGCAGCGCGTGCTGCGGCGGAGTCTCGGCGATCGCGGGCGCGAAAGACCCGATCACGTCGAATCTCTACGGTGCGGCGCAGACGCTCGGCCTGCCTTCCGCGGCGGTCTCGGCGTCGCTAGGCTGCGGGAACCCCACGGCGCTCGCGGAGCTCCACGGTGGCGAGACCGTTCTCGACCTCGGTTCGGGCGGCGGCATCGACGTCCTCCTCTCGTCGCGCCGGGTCGGGCCGACGGGAAAGGTGTACGGCCTCGACATGACGGACGACATGCTCGCCCTCGCGAGGGAGAACCAGCGCGTCGCCGGCGTCACGAACGTGGAGTTCCTGAAGGGCGAGCTCGAGAGCATCCCTCTGCCTTCCGCGACTGTCGACGTCATCATCTCGAACTGCGTCGTCAACCTCTCGGCCGACAAGGAGCGCGCGCTCGCCGAGGCGTTCCGCGTTCTGAAGCCGGGCGGCCGGTTCGCGGTTTCGGACGTGGTCGTGCGCGGCGAGGTGCCGGCCGACGTGCGGAGGAACGTCGAGCTCTGGATCGGCTGCCTCGCGGGCGCGCTCGAGGAGAAGGACTTCGAGGCGAAGCTGAAGAAGGCCGGCTTCTCGGAGGTCTCGATCACGCCGACGCGGATCTACACGACGGAGGACGCGCGCGACTTCCTCTCCGCGGCCGGGATCGACGCGGACGCGATGGGACCCCTCGTCGATGGGAAGTTCATGAGCGCGTTCGTGAGGGCGACCAAGCCGGCGGCCTAGGAGGGAACCGTGAGCGGAGCTCCCCCCCCGAAGCGCCTGAACGTCTTCGAGCGCACCCTCACGCTCTGGGTCGCCCTCTGCATGGTCGCCGGTGTGACCGTCGGCAAGCTTCTGCCCGGGCTGACCGACGCGATCCGCGGGCTCGAGTTCGGCGAGGGGAGCCGGATCAACATCGCCATCGCCGTCCTGATCTGGCTCATGGTCTACCCGATGATGCTCAGGATCGACTTCACGAGCATCCTCGGCGTCCGCAAGAAGCCGAAGGGCCTCCTGGTGACCCTCTTCGTGAACTGGCTCGTCAAGCCCTTCTCGATGGCATTCCTCGCCTGGCTGTTCTTCAAGCACGTCTTCTCCGGACTCATCTCGCCGGCCCTGGCCGATCAGTACATAGCCGGCGCCATCATCCTGGCGGCGGCCCCCTGCACGGCGATGGTCTTCGTCTGGTCGTACCTCACGGACGGCGACCCGGCCTACACGCTCGTCCAGGTTTCCGTGAACGACCTGATCATGCTGTTCGCCTTCGCGCCGCTCGTCTCCCTCCTGGTGAGCGGCGCGAGCAACCTGACGGTGCCTTTCAAGGTCCTCGTCACGAGCGTCGTCACGTTCATCGTCATCCCGCTCGGCATCGGAAGCGTCTCCCGCACGCTCCTCGTCCGGGCGAAGGGGATCGAATGGTTCGAGAAGCGCTTCCTGGGCTTCTTCCACCCGATCACGGTCCTCGCGCTCCTGGCGACGCTCGTCCTCATCTTCGCTTTTCAGGCCGACAACCTCCTGACGCACTGGCTGCACGTCGTCCTGATCGCCATTCCGCTGCTCATCCAGGTCTACTTCAACTCCGGGCTCACGTACGGCCTCATGAAGCTCCTGAAAGTTCCGCACAACGTGGCGGCGCCGGGCGCTCTCATCGGCGCGAGCAACTTCTTCGAGCTAGCGGTCGCGACCGCGATCACTCTCTTCGGGCCGGGCTCGGGCGCGGCGCTCGCCACGGTCGTCGGCGTCCTCGTCGAGGTCCCCGTGATGCTCTCCGTCTGCGCTGCGTGCAACCGGACGCGGCACTGGTTCGGCGCGCCGGCAAGGACATCATTGGCCGTATGAGGCACCCATGAAGACGCCCGGACTCCTCTTCCTCTGCGTCGCGAATTCGGCTCGGAGCCAGATGGCCGAGGGGCTCGCGCGGGCTCGGTTCGGCGACTCGGTGCGCGTCCAGAGCGCCGGCTCGTGCGCGGCGGGCGTGAACGCGCTCTCCGTGAAGGCCCTCGCCGAGCTCGGGATCGACATCTCGGGCCAGACATCGAAAACCGTCGACACGATCGACCGCGAGACCGTCGACACGGTCGTCACGCTCTGCGCAGAAGAGGTCTGCCCGGTCGCCCTCTCCGGAGCGCGCCACCTGCACTGGCCGCTCCCCGACCCGACCGCCGGAGGCGGTTCGGAGGAGGAGCAGCTCGCGCGCTTCCGCCAGACGCGCGACGAGATCCGCGCGCGCCTCGAGGAGTTTCTCTCGTCTCAGGCAAACCCGGTGCAGCCCTAACGGTTTTCTGCCGCGCAGACGCGGTCGCGCCCGTCCTGCTTGGCCCGATAAAGGGCGACGTCGGCGTTTTGCATGAGGATGTCGCGGCTTGCGCCATTCTGCGGAAAGGTCGCGACCCCCAGAGACAGCGTCACGGGATCCAGGATCCGTTGGCCATGGTGCACACGCAGCTGCTTGGCGGCCTCCCGGATCTCCTCGGCCCGCTGCCGCGTGATCTCCTGGGAGGCGTCCAGCATGACGATGGTGAATTCCTCGCCCCCGAAGCGGCAGGCGATGTCGCCGGCCCGGATCCGCCGCTGCAGGAAGGCGCCCATCTCCCGTAGAAGGGCGTCGCCGGCATCGTGACCCAATGTGTCGTTGAAGCTCTTGAAGTGGTCGATGTCCACCATGATGATACCGAGCATCTTGCCCTGACGTTCTGCGCGGCGCAGCTCCCGTGCCAGGGACTCCTCCATGTAGCGGCGGTTGAACAGGCCGGTGAGGGGATCCCGCACCGACAGGTGTTGCAGGTTCTCTTGCAGCTTCAGCTTGGCCAGGGCCAGACCCAGGTGCTCTCCCACCCTGACCCCCAGGTGCTGGCGGGCATCCCATCGTTCCGGGTCGGGAGACCCGAGCAGGAGGTGGAGTACTCCGAGCGCCGCCCCATGGGCCATCATGGGCACGCAAAGATAGGCGGCGCGGCCGTCCGCCACGTGCCGGCAGCGCAAACCGGCTTCGACGTCTGCGCGTCCATGGACTCGTCCGCGCCGCAAGCCCCAGCAGTCGTCCAGGGAGAACTCGCTTTCCCCGGGCGGCTTGTCTCCCCACGCGGCCACGGCCTCTACCGTCTGGGCGGACTCTCCGAAGACGAAAAGGGTCCCGGAATCCTCCGGAAACAGCTGCTTCGCGAATACCTGGAATCCCGTGTGGGCTTCGGCGCTGGTGTTGCAGCTCTGCAGCAGATCTCCCATCTGACCAAGCAGGTTGATCTCGGCATTGCGGTGCTCCAGTTCCTTTCCCCAGAGCATCAGGCGATCGTTCGCGTGCTGAAGCTCGAGCGTTCGTTCAGCCACCGTGGCTTCCAGCTCCTTGCGCTCGGTAATGTCGAAGAAAAGTCCGCTGATGTACTCCACCCCGCCCGCGGGATCGCAGACGATGTGACTCCTCTCGTGGATCCAGACGGGACTTCCAACCGCGGATCTCACGCGATACTCCCGAACGTAGGCCCGATTGGTCCTCAGGGCCTGGATGAAAGCCCTCCTCGCCGCTTCGCGGTCTTCTTCCCAGATCAGATCCGTCCACTTCATCCCGTTTGGACCGAATGACGCCCGGGGGTGGCCGAGCAGCGCCTCCACCTTCTTGTCGAAGAGATCGATCGTGCCGTCGACATACCCCTTGAACGTGACGGCCGGGATGTTGTCGACGACGATTCTGAAGTCCTGTTCAGCCTTGTGAAGACTCTGCTCGAGGTTCTTCCGCTCGGTGATGTCGAAGAACAGGCCGGTGATGTACTCGATCCTGCCGTCGGGATCACAGACGATGTGACTCCGCTCGTGGACCCAGACGTGATTCCCCGCCCTGGCGCTGATCCGGTACTCCCGGGTGTAGGCCTTGCCGGCCTTGAGGGCGTCGACGAGGGCTTCCTTGGCGGCGCCGCGATCTGTTTCGAGGATCAGGTCCGTCCACTTCCGTTGCCGGGTCTCGAACTCCTCCTTGGTGTAGCCGGTCATGGCCTCCACTTTCCGGTCGAAGAGATCGATGCTTCCGTCAGCGTAGCCCCGAAAGAGAACGGCCGGAATGTTGGCGAGGACGGCGTCGAAGTCCCAGTTCATCCTCTTCAGCATAGGAAGATCGATCCGGGCCCGCAAGAGAGCAGGGCCGCGGCGGACGCCTCAGGCCAGCAGGCGGAAGGCGACCGCGGCCGCGAGCGCGGCGACGGGCAGCGTGACGACCCACGCGAGGAGCATCTCGCGGACGGTCTTCCAGTGGAGGCCTGGGCCCTTCGACGCGGCCGCGATGCCGAGGATCGCTCCCGAGGAGACGTGCGTCGTCGAGACCGGGAGCCCCCACAAGGACGCCGCGCACACGAATCCGGAGGTCGTGAGGTTCGCCAGGAGACCGTCGTCGTGCGAGATCCTCGTGATTTTCTTCGCGAGCGTCTCGGTCACGCGAAAGCCGCCGACGACGCTGCCGAGGCCCATGGCCGCGGCGACGAGCGCGTAGAACGTGGGGCCGGAAATCCCGAATCCGGCCGTCGCTGCGACGCCGAGCGCGAGGATCTTGGGCGTGTCGTTGAGGCCGCGGAAAAAGCTCGTCGCGCCTGCGGAGGCCCAGTGCAGCGAGTCGAGGAGCCCCACTCGGACGAGCGTCTCCTGCGGACAGTCGGACGCCGCGACGAGCTCCAGCGCGGGAAGCGGAGCGGCGAGCGCGGCGCCCGCCGCGGCGGGCACCGTTTCGCGGCGCTCGACGCAGACGCAGAAACGGTGCGCGCGGCGGAAGAGCGGCACGACGGCGGGCGCGAGAATCAGCATGAGCCCGAGGGAGAGCAGGGGCGAGAGCGCGAGCGGCAGGGCCACCTTCCTCGCGACGCCCGTCCAGACGACGCCCGGAATCCCCGCGGCCATGATCC
>JBGQDL010000009.1:0-47463 GCA_041495865.1 Thermoanaerobaculia bacterium
AACACCGACCGCAATAGCAGAGTGGACAGCATCCGTGGCCGCGACAAATAGGCCCGCACCGCCAATTCCCAGGCCTCCAACAGCCCCGGCAGCAACCGCCATGCTTCCCTGAGCAACCTGCGCGTAGTTCCCTAACTGCTGAGGCGTGATGCCGAGTGTCGACGCGATTAGCGGGACTGTCTGCGAAAGGTTGTATGCGACCGTCCCGAGGCCCGCACGCCCGTCAGGATCCACAACGTTGAGTGGATTATTTCTAGCGTAGGAATACCGATTCCAGCTCAGCGGGTCTTCAACGTGGCCTCCCAGCTTGTCCGGGCTGTTGAATCTCGGGAGTTTTCCGCCCATGTACCTCGCGTGGTCATAGAGGTCGCTGGAGGCCAGATCGCGTTCCATCGACGCGAACTCGAGGCCCTGACCGGGGATCTGAGGAGTCAGCGCGAGGCCGAACGCCCGGTACTTGTACGTCGCCATCCACTTCGGAACGGCTCCCTCGGTCATGAACCGGGGCGTACCGAGGTGGTCGTTCGTGTAGAAGACGAGGCCGTTCGGCTGTCCGGACGAGGTGTAGTCGGCCACGAGGAGGTTGCCCAGGTAGACGTGGTCTTTCAGAAGCGTCGCCGTGCTCGTCGCCGAATCCCACCGGTATTCCACCGAGGGCCGGTTGCTCGGGTCCCGCAGCGTGAAGAACCACGACTCGCCCGTCTGAGGGGGCGTGTTCGGCCCGGGGGCGAAGTAGCCCTGCACGTCCACGATCACGTGCACGGAGTTTCCCGCCGGCGCGTCGTTGAAGAGGGTGAAGCTGGCGGCCGTGGGCCCGTCGATCGACCCGAACGTCTGGTTGCCACGTGTATATCCGACCTTGTAGGCATTCGCCGTCCCGGGCGGCTGGTAGGAGAGGCCGGTGGGGAAAAGGCGGACGTTGCCTGTCGTCGTCGCGCTGACGGTCGTCACGTTAAGCGCAAGCGACTTCGCGTTCGCCGGAATGCCGCATCGGCCCGCGACCGGAAACGACCGCGAGCCCTGGCCCGCGATGGACGGACCCCCGTACGTGCCGGCAGGGTCCCGCGTGTCGAGGATCCGGCAGGGCGTCAGGTTGAAGAAGCGTTCCTGCGAGGACTGCTGCGGCAGAGAAATGGCGGACACGACCCGCGCGAGGCGCTCGCCGGCGCCATCGCAGAAATAGCGCTCGCTCGCGCCGCTGCCGGTGTATTGCGTCTGACGTGAGAGGGTGTCGTAGAAGTGCTGGTCGCTGCCGTTGAGCGTGAGGTTTCCGAGCGTGTCGTAGGTCGCGCTGTTCAGCCGGTTGGTGGCGGCCGACGTCGCGAGATCCTGAAACTGGCTCCCCTCGAAGTCGCGCCGCGTCAGATTTCCGAAGGCGTCGTACTTGAGCGTGTCGACCTGGGGGCCGAAGGACGCGTAGGTCGCCTTCGTGAGCCGCGACCGCACGTCGTACTCGAAGGCGTCGCTCCCGATCGACATGACGTTGCCGACGCTATCGTAGAAATAGGGACCGGCCGAGAAGTTCTGGTCGGCGCCACTCGTGGAAATCGAGCGGGGCCGCGGCAGGAGCGCGGGGTCCTGAGTGATCGTCGTCATGACGCCATTGCCGGTCATGTAGCTCTGAAGGCCACCCGCCGGATTGTACGTCACGCTCGAGACGTAGCTGGCGCCGTTCGACGTGATCTGCGTCGGCAGGCCGGATCTGTAGCCGGTCGTGACGGACGAGCTGCCCGAGGTCCGGGCGTGGTCATGGGTGTCGAGAAGCCCGAGGGCGTTGTACGTGAACGACTCGCTCGCGTTGAAGAACGATATGCCGTTGATCGCGTTCGAGGACTTCGAAGAGAGCCGCCCCGCCGGGCTCGAATACGTGTAGTTCTGCTGAACCTGGACGTTGGGCGAGGACAACGGGTGATATCCGTTCTGCTGGGTGAGCCGGCCGAGGGGAAACGTGCCCCCCGCGAACGCCTGACCATCGTAGAAGTTCGACACGTACGGCGATGTGTCCGCCGAGACCGTGCGCAGCCGGCCAACGGCGTCATAGGCGTACGCATACGTATGGCCGGCCTCTGTCTTCTTCTTCACGTTTCCGAGCGCGTCATAGGCAGCGGCGTCCGTATAGGTCGTCGTGCCTTTCTCGGGATGAAACTCCGAGCGCAGGAGGCCGAGAGCGTCGTACGTGAACGTTCTCGTCTGCGGCGTGATCGGCGGCGCGGGAGGTTGTGGCAGGTCGCGAACGTCACCGCTGCCGATCGGCACGTTCACCGCGGCCAGCTTGTCGAGGACGTTGTAGTTGTAACTTGAAACCCACCCGTAAGGTGCTGGGGGGGACTCTCCAGGCTCCGCGACGAGCAGCGTCCGCCCCAGGATGTCCTTGCGGAATCCACCCTTGACCGTCCGGCCCCCGACGCTGAACGTGTCGAACTCGAAGAAGTCGGAGTTTGGAACGGCGCTCACGTCGTCGAAGGACCGCGTCGTGATGAAGCCGTCGGGCGCGAGCACCGTCTTCGGGCGGCCAAGGAAATCGAAGTTCGAATAGCTCGTGGCGTTCCCGGGGAGGGCCGGGGTGCTGAAGCAGCTCGTGACGTTGTTGGGTCCAGCAGTCACTGCACAGGGCACCCATTCAGATTCGAACGACTTCAGCCCCGCCGAGTTGTAGCGAATCTCCTTGAATGAAAAGACACTACTTCCTGTTCCGGCAAGGGCATTCGGAAGCCGCTTCGCCTGCCTCACGAGGCGCCCCCGGCCGTCGTACTGGTACGCCTCGAAACTCCCCGACCCGAGGCCCGGCGCCCCGTCGTCGGGCAGGCACACGCTCCCACCCTTCTTGACGAGGACGTAGGGCCTGCCGCTGGGGCTGGAGGGCACCCAGTCGTTGTAGCAGTACGTCGTCGCAAGGTCGCCCCCGGGCGGATTGATCGACGTCAGGCGCGAGAGCGCATCGTACTGGTAGGTCGTCGCGAGGCCGTTAGGGTCTCTCGACGTCGCGATGAGACCCGTACTCGTGTTGCGGTCGACGTCGAACTCCTTCCAGGCGATCCCAGGCGGAGCCGTCCGCCTCGAGGAGGTCGCCAGCCCCGATTGGAACGCCCTGGTGTTCGTGAAGGTGGTCCCGTCGAAGGAGGCCGTGAAAGACTCGGTAAGCGGGTCGCCGGGCGCGCCGGGCGTCAAATCGCGGGTAAACGATCGCTTCATCCAGACGGTCGGTCCGTCGTTGACAGACGTGAAGTTCAAAAAGCCGGTCGCCGTGTCGAAGTCGAAGTCCGTCGTGACCGCGCAAGGCGCGAACGTGCAGGGGGTGTCGGTGACCGTCTTCGAAGAGTAGAGCTTGGGGAGCCAAATGCCCGTGCCCAAGGGGTTGCACTGAGGGGGAGGCGTACCCGTGGCCGGGCAGACCCATGCTGTCGTGTTCGCGCGCGTCGCGCCGCGCGAAGCGGAGAGGATGTCGCTGTTCGAAGAGCGGATTACCGTCGTGTATTCGGACGCCCTGGGGTTGAAACCCGTGAAGTCGTCCTGCCAGCATGGGGCTGACGCGGTGGAGTTCGTGCAGCCGTCCGTGGTGGTTCCATTCGGGGCCGTGAATTTGTCCGGGATGGGGTTCGCGCCATACCAGGTCTCCTGCCGATTTGGTCGCAGCGAATCGACGTTGGTGAAGTCCCATATCTTGGTCGCGTTCTCCATGACGCCGCAAATCTTGTCGGGGGCCGCCGGAGCGCCGGCATTTGCCTGAAAGCACTGCACGATGCTGCGCACCGGCGCTCCGCCCGTACTGCAGTCCCCATAGGAGCGGCGCGACAGCTCGAAACCGCCGCTGCCCGGCGCGGCCGCGAACACGTGCTTGGTCGCGATGGTGTTGGCATTGCCGCCGGGTCTCTTGACGATGACTCTTCTCACCGTCCGGTTTGGGACGACGGGGGTTCCCGGGAATTCGGGACTGGCGAACTGGTCGCGCTCGTAGGTCGTGGTGAAATCCGGCGCGCCGCCGGGGATGTCCTTCTCGGTTCGACTGGTCACAAATGGCGAAGCGTCCAAAAACGGCTGTCGGAAGGCCACCCGGCTGCAGATGTCGAGTGCCGCTGGCGCGGAGGGGCCCGTCGGGGCGACGCCCAGCACGCAAGCCGGGCCGGCAAGAACCTCCGGCACACAGGCTTGGCAGGGCAAGGGTGCGAGGATGGCGCCATACGCGTAGACGACCTTGCCTCCGGTCGGGAGAGTCAGCGTCTGCAGGGCGCCGCCGTTGGCGGCGTCATAGTCGAACGAGAAGTTCTGACTGGTCTGGGTGATCGAAACGAGGAAGGGGAGGTTCACCGGCGATGGGCCGAGCAGGAGATCTAGCCCATGCTTTGGCGCGGGCGGCGAGGGTGGCGGATGCCCGCTGTCGAAGGTTGACCGGGAGATCGTCCTGGTCGAAAAGGCGAAGCTCGCCGAGGTTGCTCCACCGAAAACAGGAAAAGCGATGCTGTTGACGACGTCATAGCTCCCGGACGGAGGAGCCCAGTTGAACGTGATCCTTCGCGTTGAATCAGGAAGGTCGACGAAATGGACTTTCCAGGCGTCGGCGGGACAGGGTGTCGAGGGAGGGCAATCGGCCATATACGTTACTTTGAGTACGGTGTTTCCGAATCGGTCGACGATGGAGCCGAGGCCGTACCTGAGCGTCTGACGCGGCAGCCCTGCCCGATCTTCGTCGCTGAAGTCGAAGTCGTTGACAGGCGGCGGGATCTCGTAGCGGTGAGTGAACCTGAGGACGGTCCCGTCCGACTTCCGGACGATGTACGTACCGTCCGCCTGCGGGTCGAGGCGCAGGTCGGAATCGGCGTCCAGGTTGCTGGAATCGAAGTGGTGGGCGCCGTCCGGAGACTTGTAGCTCGTCAACACTCCCGGCGCCCCCGGCCTCACCGAGCCGAGCTCGAGCGTCCATCCGGCTCCGATCGTCGAATAGCCGGCGACGTGCGCGCGCCCGAGGAAGAGGTTCTGCGAAGGGCAGGCGGGATCTGACACGCCGGCGTCGTACTGAAACATGTGCCAGAGCTTCGAAGAGTAGTGTGCCGCGAGACGCCAGGTGAGGCCGGAGCTCAGCGGGTACTCGGGTCCGAGCGGAACGGTCACATGGACGTCGCCACTGAAGGGATTGACGCTGTCGGCGCCGTTCACGTCGTAGACCTGCTGGCTCTTGAAGCCGGGCAGCGTCTCGTCCGGTTGCTGGATGGTCGTTTGAGCGTTGGCCGGCGCCGCGAGCATCCACCCGCACAGAGGGACGAGGACGGCCCGGGCTACACGAGAGCGGAGTAATTCCATGTTCAATCTCCAGGCGTTGCGGTGCCGAGGTGTAGCGGTAGATCGCTTTGGCGCTCGAGCGGCAGTCGCTATTTGAAGTAGCCGGTCACGTCGAGGACGACGTGCACGCGGAAGTTGGGTGGCGCCCCGTACGCCACCGACAGGTCTTGCGAGCCCGTCCCCAGGGGCACGACAGCGCCGTTCCCGATAGCCGGTTCGCCGGTGTTAAAGTTCAAATTGGAGACGGCCGGGAAGGCCTGTCCCGTCGGCCAGAGAGTTAGAAAGCCTCCAGTCTCCGGTGAGACTGCGGTTACGTTGAAGGTCACGGTCAACGCGGTACTCGGCACACCGCAGATTCCCCTGATCTGGAGTTTCCGCTCCGTCGAACCGGGCACGATTCCGCCATTCCCGGTCCTGGTATCAACTGCCCGGCAGGGCGTGAGGTTGAAAAACTGCAGGCCTTGCCCCTCGCCCGCCGTCGAGGACGCGAGGGCCGTCAGGACCAGACCCGGGACGAGGGCTCTACGAACCGAGACGAGGCGCATGGGTCACCCTCCTTCGTTGTATCGAAGGCATGGATGGCTCCGGAGCAAGGGAAGATCAAGCCCCGGATGGGGTATGACCTGGCGAAAAAGCGGGCGCGACGGCTACGGCAGCGCGAGCAGGTAGTCCGACATCGCGGCGAGCTCGGCGTCGGGCAGGAACTTGAACGGCGGCATCTTCGAGCCGGGCACGAGCTTCTTCGGCTCCTTGAAGTGCGCGACGAGCCAGTCCTTGTCCCTCTTGCCAAGCAGGTGCGCGAGGACCGGACCGCGCCGGCCGCCCTCGCCGTAGAGCTGGTGGCAGCGGCGGCAGTCCTCGCGGTCGATCGCCGCGCCGCCCGCGCGGATCGGCTCGGGCAGCGCGGAAAGCCTCATGCCGTCCTTTCCCAGCGCCCCCACGTACACGAGGAGCGACGGCACGTCCTCGTCGGGGTTTTCACCGTCCTCCTCCGCGGCGGCCGGCTTGGCGCTCTTCTCCTTCACGTGCGCGGCGAGGGCGTCGCCGAGGAGGGCGTACGGGCGCGCGGCGAGGGCGAGCGCGCTCGCCGGGGCGCCCGCCCCCGGCCGGCCCTCCGCCCCATGGCACGACGCGCAGCCGCGCCTCTCGTACGACGCGAGGCCGCCGAGCAGGCGCGGGTCCGGCGGGGGCTGCGAGGCCGGGTCGAGGCCGGATGGGCGGCCCTTCGGCGAGTCGAGAGCTCCGAGATAGAGCAGCCCGAGGAGCAGCGCCGCCGCGGCGCCGCCGGCCGCGAGGACGAGCCGGCGGTCGCGGGGCCGGCGGGAGGCGCCGCGGTCGAGCCACGGCACGAGCGCGAGGAGAAACATCGAGATCCCCGGCAGGACCGCGGTGCCGATCGGCTCGAGCGGGCCCTTGAAGTACTTCAGGAGCTGGAAGAGCGGGAGGAAGTACCACTCGGGGCGGGGCACGTAGGACGTGTCGGTCGGGTCGGCGAGCCTCTCGAGCGGCGCCGCGTGCCGCGCGGCGAGCCAGAAGAGCGCGAGGACGACGGCGAGGCCCACGACGCCGTCGCGCGCGGCCTGATACGGGAAGAACGGCTCGCGCGGGTCGGGCTCGGTCGTCGGCCCCGCGTGGGAGTGGCGGCGCAGAAGCAGGAGATGGGCGCCGACGAACGCGAACGCGAGCAGCGGCAGCAGGACGACATGGAGCGCGTAGAAGCGCGTCAGCGTCGCCGCGCCCACGGCGGGCCCGCCGGCCATGAGGCGCGACGCCGCCGGCCCGACGAGGGGAAGCGCCGCCGGCACCTTCGTGCCGACGACCGTCGCCCAATACGCCTTCTGGTCCCACGGGAGCAGATAGCCCGTGAAGCCGAAGCCGAGGACGAGCATCAGGAGCGCGAGGCCGACGAGCCAGTTCAGCTCGCGGGGCCTTCGGTACGCGCCGAAGACGAACGTGCGGGCCATGTGGAGGACGACCAGGACGACCATCGCCGAGGCGCCCCAGTGATGGAGCCCGCGCACGAGCGCCCCCGCCGGAAGGCGCGTCTGGATCGCCTTCACGCTCTCCCACGCGTGGTCCGGCGTGGGCGCGTACGCGAGCGCGAGCGCGAGGCCGGACGCGAACTGGACGAGGAACGCGAGGAGCGCCGCGGAGCCCAGCGTGAAAAGCCACGCGCGCCGGACGGAGACGGGCTCGTCGGCGAACGCCCGCCAGAGCGAGGACAGGCCGCCCCGCGACTCGAGAAACGCGAGAACCCTCTTCACGCGTCGAGCGCCGCCGCGTCGAGCTGCACGCGTCCGCCCGACACGACGAGCGGCAGGCGCGTGAGCGGCTTCGGGGGCGGGCCGGCCAGCACGGCGCCCGAGGGCCCGTACACGCCGCCGTGGCAGGGGCACAGGAATGCGTTCCGCCCGCCGTTCCAGGAGACGCCGCAGCCGAGGTGGCTGCACGTGGTCGAGAGCGCCACGAGGCCCGAGGCGGCGCTCGCGTCGCGCACGATCGCGAATCGCTCCTTCACGCGGCGCGTCATGTAGCCGTCCTCCACGGTGCGCTCCACGAGGAGCTCTTCCGGGCCGGAGGTCCCGGCACGCAGCGCCTCGAAGGCCGAGGCCGCGCCGAGATCGAGGAGGACGGGCTCCCGCGCGGCGCTCCGGCGAAGCGGTCCGAGGACGAACGCGAGCGCGGCACCCGCGACCGGGGAGGCCGCCGCGACCGCGGTCCCGATCGCCACGAGCGTGAATGTCCTGCGGGTTGCCATCAGCTCATCCTCGTCGAGAAGAGGACTCTCCCTTCGGGAGAATATTCCGGCCTCTCCCGCCGCGATTCTCGAAAAGGAAATCCACGGAGCAGCCGGAACGGACGCAAGTGGATGATGATACCAAGGGCGACCTCGAGGAGGAGCATGCACGCGAGCAGGACGGAGGATGTCCGAACCGGCGATACGATCGACATCGACGGCGGATACCAGCATCGCGCGCTCACCGAGGGCTTCGCGGTCCAGCGGTTCTGGCACCGGCTCAAGACGGTTACGATCGAGCGCGTCGCGCCGCCGGAGCCGGGGACGGCCGTGCTCGACCTCGGCTGCGGCTCGGGCGTCGTCGCGGACTGGCTCGCGGAGCGGGCCGCGACCGTGGACGCCGTGGATGCGAACCCGCGAGCCATCGACTACGCGCGCCGGACGTTCGCCCGCCCGAACCTCTCTTTCCATCTCGCGACGGCGGACGCTCTCCCGTTTGCCGAGGAGCGGTTCGGCCGGATCTACTTGATCGAGTTCATCGAGCACATCTACGAGAGCCAGCTCGCCGCGCTCCTCGCCCGGCTCCGCGCCCTCCTCGCGCCCGGCGGGACCGTCTTCCTCACGACTCCGAACTATCGAAGTCCGTGGCCGCTTCTCGAAGGGGCGATGGACCGCTTCGGCCTCGCGCCGCGCATGGAGGGCGAGCAGCACGTCTCGCGCCCCACGCCGCGCCGCTTGCGCTCACTCGCGGACGCGGCCGGGTTCACGGTGGTACGGCAGGGCCGGTTCGCTGGCGTCGCTCCGTTCGCCGCCGCCTTTTCGTGGCGGCTCGCCGAGGTCCTCGACCGCGCCGAGCACCGCCTCGGCTCACCGCTGGGCTCGCTCCTTTACGCGCTCTGGAGGAAGCCGTGAGCGTCGACCTCTCCGTCGTCGTTCCCGTGTTCGACGGTGCGGACCTGATCGGGCCCAGCATCGCGCTTCTCGAGCGGGCGCTCGCGAAGCGGCCGGGGACCTGGGAGATCGTCGTCGTGGACGACGGCTCGAGCGACGGCACCGCGGCGCGCGTCGCGGTGTCGGACGGCGTGCGGCTCGTTGCGCTGCCGGAAAACCGCGGGAAGTTCGGAGCGCTCAGGGCCGGCATGGCCGCGGCTCGCGGCCGCTGCCGCATCTTCACGGACGCGGACATCCCGTACGACCTCGAGGCGCTCGCGTACATCGAGTCGCTCGTGAACGGGCGCGGCTTCCACGTCGTCGTCGGGGACCGGACCCTCGATGCCTCCGCGGAGGTCGAGGGCCGGCCCTGGCCCCGCGCTGCGGCGAGCGTCGTCTTCACCGCTTTCGTCCGGCTCTTCGTGACGGGCGGCCTCTTCGACACGCAGTGCGGGCTCAAGGGCTTCCGCGGCGATGTCGCGGACCTCCTCTTCCCTCTCCTGACCGTGGAAGGCTTCGCGGGGGACGTCGAGCTTCTCTACGTCGCGCTGAAGTACAACCTCGAGCTCCGCCGGATCCCGGTCCGTCTCAGCCGGCACATGGCGTCGACGGTCCGCCTCGGGGCTCATGCGCCCGCGATGCTGCGCGACGCGCTTCGCCTCCACGGCAAGTGGGTGCGCGGCCTCTACGAATCCGAAGGCCTCCGCCGCCTCGCGGCGCAGGACTACTGGGCCGGCGCGTCGTCCGAGACGGCGGGATGAGAGCGCCCGCCGCGGCGGCGGCCCTCGTCGCTGCCCTCGCCGCGCCTGTGCTCGCGGAAAGCCCATTCACCATTGCCGTTCCGGGCGGCGGCGCGCCCGAGGGTGAGGTCGGTTTCTTCGACGCCGCGGGTCGGCGCGTGGGCCGTCTGACCGGGCTCGGCGAGCCCGTGCATCTCGCGCCCTCGGGCGACGACCGCTTCCTCGTCCTCGATCGAGCCACGGGCCGCCTCCTCGAGCTGGATCCAGGCGGGCACGTCACACGCGACCAGAAGTGCCCTCCCGGCAATCCGCGCCCCGAACGCGCGGCGTTTCTCGAGAACGGACACGTTCTCCTCGTGACAGAGGCCGCCGCCACGGAGATCGGCGCCGACGGACGGGTCGTCGCCGAGTTCGACGCGCCACGGAACGTGCGCCTTCTCGGCGCGGCACGCCTCGCGGACGGCAGCACGATTTTCTCGTCCACGGGCGAGCCCGAGCCCATCCTGATGCGCCGCCCGGGCTCGAAGGAGTACGAGCGCATCCCGCTCGACGAGGGTTGGGCGGACGCACACGGCGCGTTGCACCTCGAGGCCGAGGCGCCGTCCTCGTCGGCGTTCCTCCTCTGGCGCCACGACCTCGCGAGTGTGAGCCGCATGGCCGTCGAGAGCGGGCGGCTCGTCCGGAAGGGCACCTACCCGCTGCCGCTGACGGGGAAGCTCACGACCGACGCACTTGGGGGCGTCGTCGCGATCTCGGACGCCTTCGAGATTCGGCGTGCCGCCCCGGACGGCGCACTCACGCGATTCCATGTGCCGTTCGCCCCGATGGGCGCCGTCTACCTCCCCGGACGCGACGTCTACGCCGTCTCGTATGTCCGGGTCCCGAGCGCCGCCTGGCCCGAGAGCTGGCGCGCCGGCGCGTCGGCGACGCGCTTCCCGTGGAGGAAATTCACTCTCTTCGCTCTCCTCGGCGCCGCTCTCGGTGCCGCGGTCTTCTTCGCGCGCGGCCGTCCGTCCGACGCGAGGCCCGCCGGCGCCCCGGCCGACCCGCTCTCCGGCTGGCCCGCGGCCCGGGTCACCCGAGCGCGCCGAGGAGTCTCGACGGCCGTGGCGTTCGTGCCGCTCGTGCTCTACGTTTCCGCGCTCGCACTGACGCGCCGGGGAGTCCTCCTCCTGGACGCCGAGTTCCGCCCGGGACGCGACGTTCCGCTCCTCCTCGGCTTCGGCCTCGCGCTCGCTGCCGCTCTCTGGGACCGGATCGCGACACGGCGAAAGGACCCGTACTGGCAGGCCGTTCTCGCCGCACCCGCCGAGGATCAGCGGCTCCTTCGCGCATTGTTCGGGGGCGCTGTTGCGCTCGGGGCAGGGATGGTCGCCCTGTACCGCTGGCGCGCTGCGAGAGCTCCCGAGACGAACTCCGCGTGCCTTTGGGCGGCGCTCCACATCCTCGTTTTCGCCATGGTCGCCGCGTCGTTCCGGGGCCGCGTGCGCCTGCGCGAGGCCGCCCGCGCGCACTGGCCCGTGGCCGTCCCTCTCGTCGCCGCGTGCGTGACGCACCTCTACCGCCTGCTCGACGCTCCGATGAACACCCATTTCGACTTCGTCTACAGCTCCGTCTCGGCGCTCCAGCTGATGGACGGCCGGTTCCCGAGCATCTTCGATGCGGGCTTTGTGCCCGTGCCCGTCGTGGGCCTCCTGCCCGAGATGGCGGGATTCCTCCTCGCGGGACCGACGGAGACTGGCTTCCGGCTGGGTCCGGCTCTTGCCGGCATCTCGGGCGTCCTCGCCGTATACGTCCTCGGGACGGCATGGCGCGGACGCGCAACCGGGCTCCTCGGTGCGATCTTCCTCGCGGGCGCCGTGCCGTGGATCCACTTCAACCGCATGTCCACAACGGGCGTCTCGGCCGTCGCGGGACTCTGGCTTCTCGTCTTCTTCGCCCTCGCCCTGAAGACGAACCGAGCTGGCTGGTGGCTCCTCGCCGGCTGGGTCGCGGGGTGGTGCTTCTACCTCTGGCCGGCTTCGCGGGTCGCACCGGTCACCTGCTTCCTCACGGGGCTCGTCCTCGCGTTGCGCTCGCCGCGCGCGACGGCCCGCCGCTGGGCCGGACCCCCGCTCATGGCGCTCGCGTTCCTCGTGTGGCTCATCCCGCTCGTCCCCGCATGGATCGCGATGCCGAACCTCGCGCTCCCGCGCGCGCAGGAGTCGCTCGAGGTGTACAAGCCGCAGGGAGGCTTGGACTACGGGCGCCTGCGCGCCTCATTCGGCCGCCCCCTCGCGAGGAGCGTGGGATGGTTCTTCGCGACACCCGATCAAAGCAGCCAGGGATCGATGTCACCTGCGCTGAACACGGCCGAGGCGACGCTTTTCGCTGCGGGAGTCGCGCTCGCGCTCGCGGCGGGCTTCTCGCTCAACGTGCTTCTTCTCCTCAACGTCGCTCTCGTCCTCCTCGTCCTCGGCGCTTTCGCGGGCTCGCCGCCGTGGTACACGCGTATGCTCCCGAGCCTCCCCATCGCGTGCACGTTCATGGGCGCCGCCGCGGCGGCGCTCCTGGAATACCTGCGCCTGCCTGGCGCCCGCGTGCGCGCAGTGGCGCTCGCGTTCGCCGCCCAGAGCGCCCTCGGGCTTTCCCCCTCCGCGAACCTTCGGCGCTACGTCTCTTACGAGACCGAGAAGCGCCCGATGTGGGAAGCGACCGCCCTGGGGCGTCGGCTTCGAACGCTCGGATCCGGCCGCACGGTCTACCTTGTCACCACGGACCGCCCCGACTGGTCGCTCAACGTGAACGGCCAGCGTCCGCCGCGCCTTGGCGAAATGCTCCCGTACGTGTGGAACCTGCGCCTCGTCGAGATCCGCGAGCTCGAGGATGGCGCTGCGTTCGCGCCCGGGCCGAAGGCCATCGTCGTCCCGAGCGCGCGCATCGCGACCGACGTCCCTCGCCTCCTCGCGGCGTGGCCAACGGCGCGGCTGGAAGACCTGCCGGGCGTGCACGGCCCGTGGGCGCAGATCCTTCTGATCGACTGAGGCAGAGCGCTCCTTCGGGGCGAATGCGCCCGGGACGGGCGCGGCGTATCAGTGCGAGAAGGCGGAGGTCGGGATCGGCGCTACGCCCGCGCAGGATTCCGGCGACCACTTGACCCTCAGGCAAGCGGGCCCGACGTTGTTCTGGTACTCGAGCTTGAACTCGTAGTACCCCGCCTTGACGTTCAGGACACGCTCCTTCGTGGACATCGAGTTGGCAATCGCGACAAACGGCTTGCCGTTCAGGAGAATGCGGGACTCGTCGTCCGAGAAGAGCTGGACGCAGTAAGCGCCGTCCTTCTCGACCTTGAGGTAGCCCTCCTCGCGGAAGGAAATCTCCCTGCCGTTGTACGGGTTCTTGTCACAGTCGAAGTCCGCCTCGTTCACGACGCCCGTCGAGGCAACCGGCTCGCCGAGCTTGTTGTTTCCGAAGACCGTGAGCTTGAGGCCGGGCCTGAGGATCTTCGGGTCCAAGGTGACGGGGTCGATGGTGAGCGGTCCTTCCGGTGTCGGCTCGCTTGCAGCCCGCGTCGCACCTCCGGTGGGCGCC
Source organism: Thermoanaerobaculia bacterium (assembly GCA_041495865.1). Classification (GTDB taxonomy): domain Bacteria; phylum Acidobacteriota; class Thermoanaerobaculia; order UBA5066; family UBA5066; genus Fen-183. The sequence goes on from JBGQDL010000009.1 coordinate 13,252, forward strand.
CCGACTTCTTTCTTGCCCCCACAAGCGGAAGCGAGCGCCACGAGACCAGAGAGAAGAAGACACACGGCACTCCCTCTTCTCATGCTCGTTCGACGATACGGGAGCGCGGAGAGCGCTGTCAAGGCCTCGAGTCACCACGGCTCCTCAATCGTTGAGATAGATGGCCCAGTCCTCCCAGGGAAGGAGCACGTAACGGCCGCGCGGGTCCATCTTGCTGAAGCGCGCGCGGAACTCCCCCCCGAGCGTCACGAGGTAAAGGTACTTCTCCTCGGTGTTGAAGCGCTGGAGAAGCTCCGTGTGGTAGTCGGAGATCGTCGGCCCCTTCCGGCGCGTCGGAGCGAAGTACGCGAGCTTGCGATACGCGTACCCGGGAAACGCGGCGACGTAGAGCACGCGATCCGCGTAGCGCGTGTTGAGCCACTCGCCGAGGAAGAGGTCCGTCGGCTCGGACTCCGTCATCGCGATCCTCGAAAAGTACGTGTAGTTCGCGGATGCGACGGCCGCGACCGCCACCGCCTGCAGCCCCTTTCGAAAGACGGGCGGAAATGCGTCGAGCCCGTCGAACAGGCGAAACGGCAGCGCGAGGACGAGCGCCACGACGGGGTAGACGACGCTCAGGCGGTGATAGCCGACTGGCGGGACCGTCATGACGACGCCCGTCAGAAAAGCGATCCCGAGCGCGACGAGCGCGAGCGCGAGGCCCGCGTTCCGGCGCGCCTTCCAGAACGCGACGAGCAGCCCCGCGACGAAGACGACGAGCGTGACCCGGTCGAACAGCGCCTTGTCGCCGAACCAGTAACCGGCGGCGCCGCCGAGACGGTCTCGCCCGAGGGAACGCACCGCGTGGTCGAGGCTCTCGGCGAGCATCGCGGGCACGCGGCGCACGAGCGGCATCGCGTCGTATTCGATCGTGTGGTGGTTGAGGAACAAGATCTGCGCCGAGCGCTGCGTGAAGTAGTTGCGCACCGTGAGCGCGTAGACGAGGAACGGCCCGACGACGAGAAGAGCGCCGGCCCCCGTGAGGAGGACCCACCGGGCGAAGTCCGCGCGCCGGGTCCGGCGGAAGTGGACGAGCCAGAACGCCCCGAAGACCGGAAGCGCGATGTATGCGGACGGGTAGAAGAGGTAGCAGAAGCCGGTCGCGACGCCCGCGACGGCCGCGTTCCACGCGCTCCCGTCCTCGAGCAGGCGGAGCGCCGCGAGGAAGAAGGCCGTGAAGATCGCCGTCCCCGCCATGAAATGCAGACCTGTCGTCTCGATGTAGACGCTGATCGCGAGGAACGAATAGAGGACGAGCGCGACGACGGCGGTCGACCGGCCCGCGAGGCGACGAACGACGAAGAAGAAGCATACGGACGTGACGTAGACCCACGGCACCTGCGAGTGCCGCACCTCGTCGAGGCCGCTCCCGAAGAGCGCGAACCACCCACGCTGAAGCACGAACCACGGCGAAGGAAACTGGCAGACCCAATCTGCCGACTGCGGAACCCCCTCGAAGAAGCGCGCTGGCGAGAGGTCGTCGGTCGCAGAGTGGTAGGCCGTGATCAGCTCGTCGCCGTGGACGCGACCGTGCTGCGTCGAGAGGATGCGGACCGCCACCGGGAGCAGCGCGAGCGCCAAACCGAGGACGGCGTCTCGCGAGAGCCGCCGCGGGCGGAGTCCCTTGCCGGGGACGAACGTCGCGAGGAAGGCAGCGATCCCGAAGAGCCACAGGGCGATGGACCCGGCCCCGGTCCGGTGGAGGGGGATCGACGCGGACGCGAAGGCGCAGGCCGCGAGCGCCACCGCGACGCCGATCCGGGCCCGCACGCCCGTGTTTCGGTCGCCGGTCTCGCGGGCGGACATTCGCGTGATGCTACACTCGACTCCATCGAGGTCCAGGCGACCGTGCTCCTCTCCGTGGTCGTTCCGATCTTCAACGAGAGCGACCTCGTGACCCGATTGCACGAGGAGCTCCGGGGCGCACTCGACACCGTCTCCCTGCCCTGGGAGATCGTCTACGTGAACGACGGGAGCCGCGACGGCTCGCTCGACCTCCTTCGGAAGGCGCAAGGGTCGGACGCCCGCGTCGCGATCGTCGATCTCTCCCGCAACTGGGGCCACCAGGCGGCGCTCACCGCGGGGCTCAGTGTCGCGCGCGGGGACGCCGTCGTCCTGATCGACGGCGACCTTCAGGACCCGCCGGCCCTGATTCCGGAGCTCGTCGCCGCGTGGCGTGAGGGGGCCGAGGTCGTCGTCGCCGAGCGGAGGAGCCGGATCGAGACCGGCCTGAGGTCCGCTCTTTTCCCCGCCTTCTATCGCGCTCTCGGCTTCCTCTCGGACTTTCCGATCCCGCTCAGCACGGGGATCTTCGGCCTCCTCGACCGGCGGGCCGCGGATGCGATCAACGCGCTCCAGGAGACGAACCGCTACATCCCGGGCCTGCGCGCGTGGGTCGGGTTCCGGACGCAGGTCGTCCTCTACGACCGCGGCCCGCGCGCGGCGGGTCGCTCGAAGCAGACGTTCTGGCGCCTCCTGCGCTACGCGCTCGACGCGATCTTCAGCTTCAGCTACAAGCCGCTCCGCCTGAGCCTCTTCGCGGGCCTCCTCGTGGCCTTCTTCTCGCTCGGCTACGGCCTCGTCCTGATCATCTGCCGGCTCCTGGGGACCGGCCTTTTCGGGATCCCGGTCGTCGTCGGCTACACGAGCACGATCGTCGCAATCCTTTTTCTCGGGGGCGCGCAGCTCATGAGCGTCGGAATCCTCGGAGAGTATCTTGGGCGCGTCTACGACGAGGTCAAGCGCCGGCCGCTTTTCGTGATCCGCGGCGTCCTGCGCCCGGGGCCGTGACGGCGCGAGCCCCCCGCCCGCCGATCGGCCCTTCCGCCGGCCTCCGCGATCTCCTCGCGCTCTACCCCGACGCGTCCCTCGGGTTCCGGGCGTTCCTCGCGCACCGCTGGTGGCACGCGAGCATGCCCGCCGTCGAGCGCCTCGTGCCGCCCGTGGGGACCGTCCTCGACCTCGGGTGCGGGCAGGGGATCTTCGCGAACCTCATGGGCCTCCGCGGGCCGGGCCGGTCGATTCTTGCGCTCGAGAGGAATGCCGCGAAGGCCGCGCTCGCGCGCGACCGCGTCACGAACGTGCGCGTCGAGGACCGCGACGTCTCGCGGTCTGACCTGCCGGCCGTCGATGTCGCGACGCTCATCGACGTCCTCCACCACCTCGCGTCCTTCGAGGAGCAGGGCCCGCTCCTCGACACGGTCCACCGGATTCTCCCGCCGGGCGGGACGCTCGTCCTCAAGGAGGTCACGACGAGCCGCCCCGTACGCTATCGGCTCACGCGAGTCCTCGACCGTCTGAGCTACCCGCGCGACCGCTTCTATTTCCGGCCGCACGAGGAGTTCCGCGCCATGCTCGAAGCGCGCGGCTTTTGCGTCGCCTTTCACCCGCTGTGGGCGCACGTCCCGTACGCCCACTATGCGTTCGTCGCGACGAAGCCCACGCCCGGCTAAGGTCCGGCCGCCGCCGGCGCCTCGTGCGCGATCGCGGGCGCCGCGAGTACGGAGACGGTCGCGTTCTCCTCGCCGGGTCCCCACGCGACCGAGAGGCACGCGGCGCCGACTTCGTTTCGGTACTCGAGCGTCAGGTCGTAGGCGCCCGCCCCGAGGCGAAATCGGCGCCGCGTCGAGACCATGGAGGGATTCGCGACTGCGGCCTTCCCGTTCAGCCAGAGGATCGTGTCGTCGTCCGAGTGAATCTCGAACGTGTAGGCGCCGGCCCTCTCGACGACGAGCAGGCCCCGCCCGCGCAGGGACACGGCGCGGTCCGCGTAGGGGTTGCTCGCGCAGTCGAACGCGAGGCGCGTCCATGAAAACCGGGGCCCGGGCTTCCCGAAGTCGGCATCGCCGTACTCGAGCCCCTCGAGCCCCGGCTCGAGCCTCGGGGAGACGGGCCGCGCGGGCTCGAGTGCCGCCCCGTCCGCCAGGTCTCGGTTCTCCCCGTATTCGAAAACCTCGAGGAGATTCGCACCGTCGACCGTGACGGCGTAGATCGGTTTCTCGTTCGGGTGAAGGTAGTCGCCGCCATCCGGATCGTTGCTCTTCAGGATCCCGCGGACGAGGTTGATCTTGTAGTTCGGTCGGCGCTGCTTGCCCGAGACGAAACGCAGTCTGCTCGAGTCCACGTGGAGGAAGTGCTGCGCCTGCACGGTCAGGAGGAGGCGCGAGCCTTCGGGGAGGTTCGCGTTCATCCATTCCGCCGCCTGCTTGAAGGAAACGCCCCAGTAGTCGAGCTCGAACTTCTCCCGCGCCCCGCGCGTCCCCCCCGCGAGCCGGTTGAAGAACACGACTTCGTAGGGGTGAAGCCGCACGTCTGTCCTCAAGACCGCTCCGAGCGCGACCGCGAGAATGCCTCCCCACGCGAGCGCCGCCCACTGCCCCGCACCGTCCGCGAGGCGCCGCCAGATTTCCCGCGCGGCCCACCCGCCGAGGAGCGCCATCGCGGGCAGGACGAGGAGGTAGTGGCGGACGCCGTCGAGCTTGATCGCGCCGGAGGCGATCTGCACGAGGATCGGGATGAAGAACCAGAGGATCACGAGACGGAGGCCCTCCTCCTCCGGGCTCCTCCGCCGCCACGCGGAAATGGCGAGTGGGAAGGCGGCGAGGAAGAGGAGGACCATGATGAGCGGCGTGTTCACGCCGAGCATCACGAACGGGAAGTGCCACGGCACCTCATGCGCGCGCACGTGCCGCCCGAGGTAGAAGACGTACTCGTTGTACTCGTGGTTGCTGAAGGTCCGGAGGGTCTCGAGGAAGCGCGCGAGCGGCGCGTGTCGGTAGTACGGCCAGACGACGAGAATCGCGAGGAACGCGGAGGCTCCGGCGGCGAGGAGACCGACGAAAGTCTTCTTCCAGCGCGCGCTCCTCGAGCGATCTCCGATCTGCCAGAGGACGAGGATCACGGGAAGGAAGAGCGCGTGCAGCTTGATGGCATACGTGAGGCCCGCGACGGCTCCCGCCAACGCCCAGCGCCACGCACGTCCGTCCCGGAGGGCCCGGTGCGCGAGGAGAAGCGACAGCATGAAGAACGTCATGAGCGGCGTGTCCTTCAGGTTGTTCTGGGAGTGCCCGATGAACTGGGGCATGAGGGCGAGGAGGAGCTGCGCGACGAGCGCGGGGCCCGCGCCCCACAGCGCCATCCCGAATCGGAAGACGACCCAGAGGGCGGCCGTGCTCACGAGGGCTACGGGCAGGTGGTGGGCCGCGACGCCGTCCGTGACCCACTTGAGGCGGTCGGCAACGATGTCGTGCGTCGCGACGATCACGATATCGAAGAAGGGGCCGTAGTTCCGCTGGAGCGAGATGAACCGCTCGAGGCCCTTGAGGCCCTCTTTCGACCACTCGTGCCAGTAGAAGCGGCCGATGTTCTGGTCGAACTGCTCGTCCCAGGTCTCCCCGTAGTCGTGAAGCGTCGCGAGGGAAACCGCGAGGAAGACGAGCGGAACGATGGCCCCGAGGAGGCGTGCCCACGCCGGCCCTCGCAACGGGCGCGCCTCAACGGCCACTCGCCCGCTCCTTCGGCTGCGTCACGAAGAAGGTGAATTCGTCGAGGAAGCCCGCCACGGAGATCGGGACTGGCTGTCCCGCCGCGCTCTCCAGGGTCGCGACGAGGCGGCCCGCGCCCGGTCCGTTGAAGTACTTCACGAGAAGCCTGTGGACCCCAGGCTGGAGCTCGACCGCGCCCGAGCGGGTCTCGGAGCCGTGCGTGCCCGCAAGGCTGTTGTCGATGACGAGCTTCCCGTCGACGAAGACGCCAGAGCCGTCGTCCGACTCGGTCGTGAAGAGGCAGCGGCGCGCCGCCTTGAGCTCGAAGCCGGTTTCGAACGTGAGCGACCGGTTCTCGCCGGGACACACGCCGATGTCGAGAGTCGAGACGAGCTGCTCCGAGATGACCGTTCCTTCCCACGTCGTGCCCTCGCGGCACGTCGACCAGATTCCATGGAGGCGATGCGCGGCGCCCGGCCGCCGCCTCCCGATTCGGCGGAAGACGACCGGCCCCTCGTATGGGGAGAGGCCGGACGGCGTGGAGGTCTCGAACGACAGCTCCGCGAGCTGCGCCAGCTCCGTCGAACCCTCCAGAAACGCCACGAGAGCGGACTCGGAAGGAGACGCGTCGCGACGCGCGAGCCACACGAGAAAGCGTCCCGGATCTTCGACCCTTGCGGGCAAGCGATCGTTCAGGGGAGAAGGAGCGACGGAGATCCAGGGCAGGACGACGATCGCCGGCGCCCCGCCCAGGGCAACGAGGTCGTGCCGAAGCGTGTCGAAGTCCTTCCGGTAGAAGTTCGGCTTCGGCATGAGCGTGTTGCCGTCGGGCGTGTAGAACGCTTGCCTGTCGGGAAAGCGCGCGAGGAGGAGATAGTCGAGGAGATCGCCCTGCGATTTCGCGTACACGATGTCGCCGTCGAACCCGGGGGTGTTCGCGGGCGTGTAACAGGAGTACGCCTGTTCGGAGCCGAAGAAGATCACGGCCTGGTGGAGCCCGCGCTTCGCAATTTCGTCCCTTACGCCGCTGGGCGCATGGTTGTAGTCGCGGTACTCCTCCCTCAGGCGCCACGGAAGATCGTACGCGACGACGAAGACCAGCGCCAAAGCCGCGAGCACGAGGGCCGAACGCCGCGCCCACCGCCCGGCAGGCAGCAGCTCCGCGAAGGCTTTCAATCCGGCCGTCGTCCCGAGGAAGAACAGAAAGGACACATCGAAGAGCATTCGCGGCTCCCACTTCCAGCCGTACCAGTGGAGCACGCTGTGCGCGACGACGAAAACGCCGAACGTGGCGAACGCCAGCGCGAGCGCTCGGCTCGGACGCTTCCAGGGCCACGCAACGAGAGGCAGGAAGAAGAACACCATGTTCCCGAGAATCCCAAAGCTGTGGGCGCGATGCTGGAATTCGTTGGTGTTCCGGAAGAAGTTCGTGAGGTGCGTGTCCCAGCCCTTCGTGAGGCGCACCCACACCATCTGACCGACCTCGGGACCCTTGATCGCGTACGGGAGCGTGAAACGGCCGGTGATTCCGAAGGTGTAGAGAAAGACGAGCAGGGAGATGCCGAGCCCCGTGGCGAAGGCCGCCATCCAGACGCGACGGGGCGCCTTTCCGCGCGCCGTCACGAGGAGCGCCGGGAGGGGGACGAGAGAGGCGAGAACCGCGCTCATCGGCCGGACGCAGAAGGCGAACCCCGCCGCCGCCGCCGCGAGGACGAGGAGGCGGCCCTTCCCCGTCCTCGCGAAGCGCAGGAGCAGAAGGAGGTAGAGCGAAAGAAAGAGAAAGCTCGGCGCGTGCGCCATGTACGAGCTGGAGAGCGAGAGCACGTAGTGCGACGTCGCGACGACGAGCACGTTCACGAGCGCCCAGCCCTCCGATCCCAGGACGTCGCGCGCCAGGAGGAATTGCACGACGAGAATCGCGCCGAAGACGAGCGGAACCGTGATCCAAGGGATCCCCACGAGCCACCCGAGCGCCAAGAGCGCGCTGTTCCCCGGCGGATGGAAGCCCCAGACACGGTGATCGGCGCCGAACATGTCCATCCAGCCCACGCCGAAAAACTCCGGGTGCGAAGGCTCGGGCACGGAAAGGTGCCCGGAGGCCAGGATGCGGCCCGACATCAGGTAGTTCATCTCGTCGCCGAAGCCGGGCATCGCGTGGAGCGCGCCTCGAAAGATCCCCACGGAGAGGGCGATGCCGAAAGCAAAGACGAGGTACGGTGCGACGAGGCCGTTCGGGCCTCCGCAGGGCGGGACGACGCCAGCGGCCGTACCGCCGCCCACCAGGCACGCGAGCGCAAGCAGCAGCCCACCGAGAAAAGCGGCGGCCGCGAGCGGCGCAAGCGTGAGCTTCAGCCAGGGGGGCCCGAGCGTGACCTGCCGCGTCTTCTGGCCTCCCTGCCAGCTCTCCAGCGTGTCGTCGGGCACGTTCACGTCGAGGCGCAGCTCGGGCTGGCCGCGGTGCACCGTGAAGCCCCCCCGGAACGGGTTGAAGAGGACGTAACGGACCTCGGCCCCGGCCTGCTGCAGGAAGACCGGTGGCTCGAGCGGCTGGCGGCGACCGAGGTGCCCGAGGATCGCAAGGCCGTTCCGGACGACTCCGCGGTCGGGAAGCAGGAACTGGCCGGTCGAGAATCGGGTCTGCGGGTAGTAGCGCACGTCGACGACGCCGGCGTCCGAAAGGTCGCCTTCGAAACGGTGCTCGCCCGTCTCGATCACGACGCGCGACCCACCTGTCCTCACCGTGAACGTCAGCGTGTCCGAGGAGAGCGCTAGGAGGAGGCCCAGCGCCAGCGCGAAAACCGCGAGGAGGATGCGCCCGCGGCGCGCGAGGCTCATCTCCGGAATGGTAACCTTCTTCCACCGGCCTGCCCATGCGACCTCGCGTCCGAAGCTTTTCCGCGGGGCTCCTCGGCCTCTTCGCCGCCGCCCTCGTCCTGCGCCTGGTCGGCCTCGACTTCGACCAGAACCACTTCTTTCATCCGGACGAACGCGCGATCGGCGACGCGATCCTCAAGCTCTCGTTCCACCCGCTCCAGCTCAACCCGCACTTCTTCGCCTACGGCTCGCTGCCCTTCTATCTGACCAAGGGCGCCTCGTCGCTTCTCGCGACGCTCTCGGGCCGCGAGTGGTTCGCGTCCTTCGACGGCGTCATCCACGTCGGGCGCTTCCTGTCGGCCCTCGCGGGCGCGCTCACCGTTCTGTTCGTCGCCGCCGTGGGCCGCCGCCTCTACGGAAAAAAGGCGGGGCTCCTCGCCGGACTCCTCCTCGCCCTCGCGGTGCTTCACATCCAGACCTCCCACTTCGCGTCCACGGACGTGACGCTCACGCTCTTCGTCCTCCTCGCGCTCGCCGCCTCGGGCCGTCTCGCTCGCCGGGGACGCGTCCGCGACGCAATCCTCGCCGGAGCGCTCACCGGTCTCGCGCTCGCGACGAAGGCGAGCGCCGCGCCGCTCCTTCTCCCGATGGCGGTCGCCGTCTTTTTCTTCTGCCGGCCGGCGCGCGCCTTCGGGAAGGGAGCCTCTCTCCTCGCGGCGGGCGGCGCCGCGGTTCTCGTCGCGTTCTTTCTTGGCGAGCCCTACGCGTTCCTGGACTTCCGCGAATTCTGGCGATCCCTTTCGGAACAGGGCGCGATGGTCCGGCACGCGGGCGTCATGCCGTACACGAACCAGTACGTCGGCGTCCCGAATTTCCTGTACGAAGCCCGCGAGATCGTGCTCTGGGGCCTCGGGCCGCTCTTCGGACTCGCGGCGCTCTGGGCCTCGGGCCGGCGCCTCGCGTTCTTCCGGAAGCTCTCCGACGTGGAGTGGGTGTTCGTCTCTTTCTTCGTGCCGTACGTCCTTCTGACCTGCACGTTCGACGTGAAGTTCCCGCGCTATCTCCTGCCGATCTACCCGCTCCTCGCTCTCTGGACCGCGGCCTGGCTCACGGACAAGGCCGAGCGCGGGCTTTTGGGACGGATCTTCCGGGCCGCCGTGGTGGCCGGTACCGCGGTGTGGGCTCTCGCGTTCGCGTCGATTTACACGCGCCCGCACAGCTTCGTCACGGCGTCGCTCTGGTTCCACGAGCACGTCCCGGACGGAGCGCGCGTCCTAGAGCAGGACTGGGACGAGGCTTTTCCCTTCACCTTCCCCGGACGCCCGGCCGAGCGATACAAGGTGGTCCAGTTTCCGTTCTACGACCCCGACTCCCCCGGCAAGACGGCGAAGCTCGCGAAGGAGCTCGCGGGCACGGACTGGGTCGTCCTTCAGACGAAGCGCCTGTACGGAGCCGTCACGCGTGCACCCGAGAAGTTCCCGTCCACGGTCCGCGCCTTCCGCCTCCTGTTCGCAGGCGACCTCGGCTACACGCTGACGCGGGAATTCGCGTCGCGCCCGTCCGTCTTCGGCATTCCGGTGCCGGACGAGCTCGCCGACGAGTCGTTCACCGTCTACGACCACCCGAAAGTGCTGCTCTTCGAGAACACGAAACGGCTCTCCGCCGAGACGATCGAAGAAGCCCTCCTTTCGACCACGCCCTCGAAGACCCTCAAGCGCGACGATCTCCTCCTCGCGCATCCCGCCGGTGCCGCGGGCGCGGCCACGGCGGTGGAGCGGGGCCCGGGTCTCCCTCTCCTGCGGTCGTCCCTCGTCGCCCTCCTGCTCTTCGCCGTCTGGCTCGAGGCCGTCTCGCTCGCGGGCGCGGGTCTCCTCGCCGTCCTGCTTCCGGCGCGACCCGGGCGCCACGCCCTCGGGCGCGTCACCGGCGTCCTCCTCTTCGCGTTTCTGCCGTGGCTCCTCGTCTCGTGGCGCTGGGCACCCTTCACGCGAGGCCTTCTCCTCGCCACGACGGCGGTCCTCCTCGCGGCCGGTTTCCTCTGCCGCCGCCGGGCGGGCAGCACGGCGCCCGCGCCCGAGCGCCGGAAGACGGCTCTCGTCTTCTGGGGGACGTTTCTCTTCTTTCTCGCCGTCCGCGCGCTGAACCCAGAGATCTACTCGGGCGAGAAGCCGATGGACTTCTCGTTCCTGAACACCCTTCTCAGGTCCACGGAGCTGCCGCCGCCGGAGCCGTGGCTCGCCGGGACGCCGCTCTCGTACACGTACTTCGGCCATTTCCTCGCGGCGGCCGCCGGCAAGCTCCTCGGCATCCATCCGGGCGTCCTGTTCAATCTCGCGATCGCGATGACCGCCGCCCTTTCGGCCTCCGCGCTCCTCGCCGCCGGCGCCGCGCTCGGTGGACGCCTGCGCACGGGCGCGGTCGCGGTCTTTTTCGCGCTCTTCTTGGCGCCGCCTTCCGGCCCCCGTGCCGCGTTCGACTTCCACTTCCATCAGGCCGGCCGGCCGCTCGACTGGCATTACTTCTGGGCCACGTCGCGCGTCATCCCGCCGAACGCGATCAACGAGTACCCGTTCTGGAGCTTCCTGTACGCGGACCTGCACGCGCACCTCCTCGCTCTGCCCTTCACCGCGGCCTTCGCCGCGGTTCTTCTCCTCTTCGTGACGCGAGACCGCGACGGCCCCTTCGCTCCCCGCCAGGCGGCCGCGCTCGTCGCGCTCTCAGGCCTCTTCTTCGGCGCGCTGCAAGTCACGAACGGCTGGTCGACTCCCGTCTACGCGTGCCTTCTTCTCTTCCTGCCCGGCGTCCTCTGGCTCGCGGCGCGGCCGACGGGATTCGCCGCTGCGGCCTGGGCGCTCGCGAGGAACGTCGTCCTGCCGGCCGCGGGAGTCGCCCTTTCGGCCGCGCTCCTCGCGCGCCCGTTCTGGGCGCGCTTCTCGCCGCCGCCGCGGAACTGGGGGCGCGAGGTCGGTCCGTGGGCGCAGCCGTGGGACTTCTTCAACGTGTGGGCTCTCTTCATCGCGCTGACCGTGCCTTTCACGTTCCTCGCGTGGAGGACCGGCGCCGTCCCCCGCGGGAGGGCCGCGCGCGTGTTCCTGATCCTCGCGGCGCTCGCGCTCCCTCTTTCGCTCGTGTCCCTCTCGCTCCATCCGCTGCGGCTCGGTCAGGCCCGCTCGGTGGGCCTCTTCACCGCCGCCGCCGGCCTTGTCGCGCTGGGGGCGGCGCTCCGGCGCGCGACGGACGCCCGCCTCCGCCCGGCGCTCGCCCTTGCCGCCTTCGGCTTCGCGGTGCTGACGGGCTGCGAGCTCGTCTTCGTGTGGGATCGGATGAACACGGTCTTCAAGTTCCACTTCGAGGCGTGGCTCCTCTTCTCCCTCGCGGCAGCCCTGGCGTGGGAGGCGCTCCTCTCCTCGAAGAGCCTCGCGTGGCGCCTCGCGGTCGGCGTCACGGGATTGGCCGCCCTGTTCACGACCGTCACGGCCCTCACCGGTTTCCTGCGCCTCGACCGCGGCGGCTGGCCGCGCCGAACGCTGGACGGAACGGCCTACCTCGAGCGGCAGAACCCGGGAGACCGCGGCGCCATCGAGTGGATCAACGCGAACGTGCGCGGCCTGCCCGTGCTCCTCGAGGCGCAGGGTCCGGCGTACCAGGAGTTCACGCGCCTCTCCATGCACACAGGTCTGCCCACGGTGCTCGGCTGGGAGTACCACACGTTCCAGCGCGGGCACAGCCAGGCGGAGATCGACCGAAGGAAGGAAGAGGTGGCGGCGGCCTATACCTCGGGCGACGAGGCTTTCGTCGCGCGGCTGCTGCGCCGGTACCACGTGGCGCTCGTCGCCGTCGGGAATCTCGAACGCCGGACGTACGCGGGCGGGAATCTCGCGCGATTCGAGGCGTGGACGGATCTCCTGACCCCCGTCTACCGGAATCCGGAGGTCGTCCTCTTCGGCGTGAAGGGCGCCTATTCGCCGGACGCCGCGGCCGCCCCCGTCCACGTCGAGGAGCTGCCCGCCTCGACGCGGAGCGAGGAAGCGCCTCCTCCCGTCCAGGCCGCCGGCCGCTTGCGACAGCCTCGCGGCGCCGCTTCGGACCGCGCCGGCCGCGTCTGGGTCGCGGACTTCGGAAACCAGAGAATCCAGGCCTTCGGCGACGACGGGTCCCCCGCGCTCAGTATCGGAACGCGCGGCAGCGGGCCGGGCCAGTTCAATGACCCGTGCGGCGTCGCGGTCTCTCCGGCGGGCCTCGTCTTCGTGGCCGACACCTGGAACGGCCGCGTGCAGGTGTTCGACGAGAAAGGGGCCTGGCTGCGCGAGTGGGGCGGCGCCTTCTTCGGTCCGCGCGGCATCGCCGTGGACTCCGGCGGCACGGTCTTCGTCGCGGATACCGGCAACGGCCGCATCGTGCGCACCGACGGGTTCGGGCACGTGGAGGCCGAATGGGGCAGGGCGAAAGGGCCCGGCAAGCTCGCCGACCCGCAGGGCCTCGCTGCCGGCAAGGATGGCCGCGTGTACGTCGCCGACAACGGCAACGGGCGGCTCGCCGTCTTCGATCGGGATGGCACATTCGTGCGCGCCTTCGAGGTGCCCGGCTGGGGGCGCGCGGCCTTCTCGGAGCCGTATGTCGCGCTCGACTCCGCCGGCCTCATATGGGCGTCGGTGCCGCTCGCGGGCGAGGTGCGCGCCTACACGCCGGAGGGCCGCCTCGTGACGACGCTGAGGGGGAAGGATCTCCCCGAGGGCCAGAGGTTCGAGAAGCCCTCGGGCCTCGCGCTCCTTCCGAAACGGCGCCTTTTCGTGGCGGACCTCGAGGGGCGGTTCGTCATCGTGACCCTTCCGAAGTAGGGCGCACGCCGGAAAAAAAGGGGCCGGCCCCGCGGGCCGGCCCCGTTCAGGAGGTCTCGCGGGGTCTCAGAAGGACACGCGGGCGCCGAGACGAACGACCCGCGGGTTCTGCCAGCCGATGTCCTTGCCGAACGTGGGATTCGACGCGCACGCGGCGTTCGTCAGGCTCGCGTTCTGCGCCGTACAACCCGGCTGTCCGATGCCGCTGCGCGGGTCGTTGCCGGGGAGCGCGCCCGTGTTGTTGAACAGCTCCTCGCGGCTGAGGACGCCCTGCCTGTTCAACACATTGAAGACGTCGAGGATGGGCGTGACCGAGACGCTGCCGAAGCGCAGGCCGTACTCGAGGTGCAGGTCGGCTTCGTACGCCGCGGGGAGGTCGCCGGCCGAGCCGCGCGGCACGAGGTAGCCCTCCTGGCTGTAGCCGGCGGCGCACGCGACCGCATCCGAGGCGCAGCCGCGGATCGAGTACGGGCGCCCCGTGTTGTAGAAGGCGTTCGCGCCCACCGTGAGGCCGAAAGGGAACGCGTAGTAGCCCGAGACCTTGAACTGGTGCGTGCGGTCGTTGCGCAGCCGCCCGAACGCGTTCGTGACGAGGCCCGGGTAGTCGAAGTCGGCGTTGATGTTCGGGTCCGTCTGCCCGCCCTCACGCGTCTGGGAGAGATTGCCCGAGTAGTTCCCCTCGAGCTTCGAGTAGAGGTACGAGGCGAGAAGGTAAAAGCGGTCCGAGAAACGGTGTGTGGCCGTCAGCTCGAGGCCGCGGAAGTAGCGCCGTGGCTGCGTGGAGTCGCACGGCGCTCCCGCCACGAGGTTGCCCGCGGCGTCCGTCTCGCCGTTCGGGTAGCACGTGGTGTCGAACGGGTCCTTGATCGTCCCGAGCGAGTTCCCCTGGCCGGGGTTGATGAGCGCGCACGTCGCGGGGCTCGCCGGGTTGAAGTACTGGGCGATGTCGGGGTTGATCGCGACGTCGCACCGGTCCTCGACGACGCGGCCGAGAGAACGGTAGATGCCCTTGGCGCCGATGGCCCAGTTCTTCGCGACTTCCAGCTCGAAGCCGGCGATGAGCTCGTCCTGGTACATCCCCTTCAGGTTGCTCTGGACCAGCTCGCCTCCCTGCACGATGGGGGCGCCGAGGAACAGGTCGACCGGGTCCGGCGTGGAGCTGTTGTTGCGCGCGAAGATGATGAACTCGTTGCCGAGGGCGCGCGTCTGGATGTCCTGCGGGATCACCTCGTAGAACCGGCCGAAATTTCCGTAGAGCTTGGACTTGCCGTTCCCGAGAAAGTCCCACACGACACCGATCCGCGGCGACCACTCGCTGTCGATCGACACGAGTGTCTTGCCCGTGAAGTCCTTCAGGCGCTGCTGCTCGTAGCGGAGGCCGGCATTGACCGTGAGGTTCTTGAGGACCTTGAACGAGTCCTGCGCGAAGAGGCCCACGTTGTCGGTGATGGGGTTGTTGTCCACCGACGGCCCGATCAGGTAGCCCGTGCAGTTCGGGAACGCGAGCGGCCCGTTCGGGTCGATCTTGCCCGTGCAGTTGGAACCCGCGAGCGGCGTTTGGGCGAAGTACCGGTGCTGGTAGTTGTTGAGCGCACCCGCGGCCGTCAGGCGCGTGCGGATCCTGTCCGTGCCTCCGTAGGATTCCGAGAAGTCGGAATTCAGGTGCTCCCAGTCGAGCCCGGCCTTGATCTCGTGCGCGCCCAGGAAGAGCGAACCGGCCGCCCGGTAGTGATAGCGCTGGTACGTCTCGTCCGCGAGGTAGACCGGTCCGGAGCCGGCGAGAGCTTCCGTCGGGAAGCCCGCCTGCTGCTTCTCGAGGTAGGGCACGCCCGAGAACGGGCTCTTATCCTGCCGCTTTTCCGTGTGGTAGCCGAACTGGGCCTGCCCGAGGAACTGCGTGCCGAAGAGGCCGTCCCAGCGGCCGGAGAAGTCCGTGCCGCCCACCTTCCGGTCGACGAGGTACGCCCCGTCCGCGCCGATCATGACGGAGATCTGCGTGAGGTCGTAGCGGCCGCTGAACGTGCCCGGATCCCCGAAGAGCGAAGCCGCGATCGTATTCGACTCTCCGAGGCGGAAGGTCAGCTTGCCCGAGTAGAGGTTGTTGCGGTACGTGTCGGTGTTGCCCGTCTGCAGCTTCGTCTGCGCGGCGTCGCGGAGGACCGCCAGCGTGCGCGTGTAGTCCTGATCCTGGTTGACGCGGTCGTAGGCGCCGAAGAACCAGAGGCGATCTTTCACGAGGTAGCCGCCGAGGTCCGCGCCGGCATCGACGCGGGTGGGCGAGAAAAACTCGCCCTGGTTCGCGGTCTGGCGGTCCGTCGTCCGCTTGTCGCTCGACGCGAGCGACGAGGAATCGTAGTACCCGAAGGCGTCTCCCTTGAACTCGTTTCCGCCCGATTTCGTCACGACGTTGATCGTGCCGCCGAGGACGCGCCCGAACTCCGCTTCGTAGCCGCCCGTCTTGACCTCGACCTCCTGCACGAACTCGTTGTTGAGCTGCTTGGCCTGCGTGCCCGTCTTGACGCCCGTCGTGTTGACGCCGTCGATGATGTAGGCGTTCTCGAGGCCCGTCGCGCCGTACACGGTGATGTTCCCGGACACGTCGGTTCCCGTTCCGGCCACCGTGCTCGCCACCGACACGAAGTTCCGGCCGAGCGGAAGGCGCTGGATGCTCTCGAGAGTCGCGTTCGTCCCGATTCCCGCTCTCGACGTGTCGACCGCCGGCGCCTCGGACGTGACGACGATCTCCTCCTTGAGCGAGAGCCCCATCGTGATCGGGATCGTGGCCGTGCCGCCCAGCGAGACCTTCAGGCCGGAGCGCTCGACTTTCGTGAAACCCGAGAGCTGGGCCGTGACGGAATACACGCCGGGCGCGAGGACGGGAAACCGGTACCGGCCCGCGGCGTCGGTGACGGCGGACCTCACACCCTGGAGCTGCGGCGAGCGCAGCTCGACGGTCACACCGGGCAGCGGCGCCCCGCTCTGGTCGACGACGGTGCCGTCGAGGTCGCCGGTCGTCTGAGCGAGCGCCGTACCTGCCACGCAGACCGCGAAGGCGAGAAGAACGGAAGACAGACATCGTGGACGACTCATCGCACTCCTCCTCCCGAAACGACCGGACCTTCGGATGGCTCAGATCGTGTGGAGAAGCGTGCGGCCCGCGTCTCCTTCGAACACGCGTGTTGTGACGGAGGCTCGCCGGCCGGGGACGGAGGGCGCGGCGCGCCAGACGGAGACCCTTCGGCTCCGGAAATCCGGACCGGCTTTCGTCAGCTCCGCCGGTTCGTGGAGGCGAGGATCGCCTGGATTTGGGGAGCGCGCCGGACGCTGAGGCGCGTCAGGACGCGAGCGTGCGGCCGCGCAGCTCGTCGAGCTTGTCGCGATAGCTCGCGCTCATCGTGAGCTGGCGGTCGTCGCGGAGGATCACGATGTAATCCCCGTGGAACCACGGCTGCAGCTCCTTGATGCGCTCGATGTTGACGATCGTGGAGCGGTGGATCCTCAGGAAGCGCTCCGGATCGAGTCGGGCTTCGAGCCCGTTCATCGTCTCGCGCAGGAGGTGCGACTCGGCGCCCACGTGGAGGCGGGCGTAGTTCCCGGACGCTTCGACCCAGTCGATCTCCGGCGTCCTCAGGAAGAAGAGCCGTCCGCTCTCCTTGATCATGATGCGTTTCAGGTACCGGTGCTGCGGGGGGCGCATCTCTTCGAGGAGAGCGACGAGCTGTCCCGACAGGTCGCTCGACTTCTCGCGCGTGATCTGCGCCCGCGCGTGCTCGAGCGCCTTCTGGAGGCGCTCGCGCCCGAAGGGCTTCAGGACGTAGTCGACCGCGCGCACGTCGAACGCGCGCAGAGCGTACTGGTCGTAGGCGGTGACGAAGACGACGGCGGGAACGCGGTCCACGCCGACGCTCTCGAGGATGTGGAACCCGTCGAGGTTCGGCACCTGGACGTCGAGGAAGACGAGGTCGGGCTTCAGCTCCTCGATCGCGAGGACGGCCTGGCAGCCGTCGCCGCACTCCCCCACGACCTCGACCTCCGGCTCCTCGGCCAGCAGGCCGCGGAGCCTTTCCCGCGCAAGGGGCTCGTCGTCCACGATGAGCGTTCGGATGGTGCCTCTCACTCCTCATGGATACGCGGATTCCGGCTCGAGGTTTCGCGGACCGAAAGCTCCTCGCGCGCTCCGGAAATCCGGATCGCGCGTCTCGCCACAGGTGCCGGAACGGCAGCCGGTCCACCACCGGGCATCGTCCACCGCGACCACCGATCCGTCCGGCGCGGCTTTCCAGATCCCGCTCCGGGTCACCGTGTAGACGGGTACGCCGAGCTGGCGTGCGGTCTCCATGTCCTGCTCGGAAGGCTTCGGGTCGACGGTCGTCGGGTGCGTGTGGGCGATCGCGACCGCATCCGCGGGAACAGGGCCGTCCCAGCGCGCACGGAGGTACCGTCGCCCGTCCGGCCAGGCCAGCCAGCGCAGGCGGCCGATGTCGTCCTTCAGGACCCAGGCTGCACGCTCGCTGATCTCCTGGCCGAAGCCCGAAGCCTTCCACAGGCGATACGCGGGGGTCCGGAGCGTGCTCTCGAGGAGATGGGGCGTGAGCCCTGGGCCGGGCGACGCCTCGCGCCCCGTCACCGCGCTCTCTTCGTGCGGCAGATTCACGGCCGGAGCCATCGGCGCGCCGGCCGCGGCGAGGACGAGAGGGAGGAGAAGAGAGCCCGGGAGCCGGAGGCGAATCGCCATCGCTCCCGAATCTCGGCCGTGAGGCCGCGCGTGTCGCGCGGCGCGTGACGGCGCCCGGCGTCACGGGGACGGCGGCGCGCTTTCGGGGGACACGAAGGGCAGCGCGACCGAGACGCGGAAACCTCCTCCGGGGGCGTTTCCGTATTCGAGCGAGTACGCGTCGCCGAAGAGGTGTCGCAGGCGGTCGCGTGTGTTCGAGAGGCCGATGCCTTCGGTCACCCGCCCCGGCGGCGCTCCCGGCCCGTCGTCCGTCACGCGCAGGAGAAGGCGGCCGTGCTCGTGGGTGGCGCTCACCTCGAGCCGGCCCGCGCGGCGATCCCTCGCGATGCCGTGGCGGATGGCGTTCTCGACGAGGGGCTGCAGGAGGAGGTTCGGCACGCGCGCGTCGAGGACCTCGGAGCGGATCCGGAAACGTGTGGACAGGCGGTCCGCGAAGCGCGTCTTCTCGATCGCGAGGTAGCGCTCCAGGAACTCCAGCTCTTCGCGCAGCGAAACGTCCGGGCGCCCCGTGTTCTTCAGCGTCAGCCTCAGGAAGTCGGACAGCTGGACGATCATGCCTTCGGCCGCGTCGGGATTCGACTTCAGGAGCGCGGCGATCGCGTTGAGCGTGTTGAACAGAAAGTGCGGCTGAAGCTGCATCTTCAGCGCGCCGAGCTCGGCCTGCGCGAGCTGGGTCTCGAGGCGGGACGCGGCGAGCTCGCGGTCGCGGAACTTCGCGTAGGTGTCGGCTCCCCACGCGAGGCCGACGAGCGCCCAGTACGTGAGGATGTTCGCGTGGAAGTTCAACCGGAAGAACTGCGCGAGCGCCGTCGGGAAGGAGTCCGTGCGGTTCGCCGTCGCGCCCGCCAGCAAGTGGAGAAACGCCCCGGCAAGAAAGAGCTGGAGAGCCGAGAGGATCGCGCTCGCCGCGAGGTGGATGAGAAGCGGCTTCTTCCAGCGCGCTCTCTCGATCGGGAAGCGGCGCGCGAGGGAGAGGATCGCGGGCGTCACGAGCGCCCAGAGGTAGTAGAAGGGCAGGTTGATGAGCAGGGCGCGCGTGAACGACATCTCCCGCCCGGACGCGATCGGGTAGAGGAAATAGAGCTGGCTCGCGAAGAAGAACCCCGCCACGGTCCACACCGCGACGTTCGCCGAGGTTCTCTTCAAGAAGGTCCTCACGGGCGGCTCGCCGTCGACCCTCGGCACACGGGTCTCGCGGAGGGTCCGGCGCGGGAGGAGGGCCCGGACGAGAGGGACGAAGACGTGTTCCACGGAGCTGGATACGGGCGGGCGCGGGACGGGGTTACCCGCGCCCGAGCCGGACACGAGGGAACGAGGGCCCCGGCGCGACGCCGGGGCCTTGAAGAATCCGCGGGGCGGACGGTCAGAATCGGACGCCGGCCGCTACCGTGAACGTCCTGGGGAGCTGGTAATCGAGGTTGTTGCGCGCCTTGCCGAAGGTCGACGCAAGGTCCCAGTTGACGCCCTGGACGGGGGCCGTCGTGAACGGGTTGAAGCGCTGGTAGGCGCCCGGAACGGTGACACCGGTGCGCACGACGGTGCTCACGCCGACGAGGCCCCTGCCGTTCAGGACGTTGAGGACCTGCGGCTGCACGAAGACCTCGACCGCGCCGCCGACCTTCGTCGAAAAATTGAGAGCGAGGTCCGTCCGGTAGATCGTGTCCGTCCGGAAGGCGTCGCGTGCGGTGAAATAGTAGTTCACGGATGTCGGCGGCGTGACGTAGGCGGGCGCGTTCGTGACGAAGCTCCGCGTATCCACGAGGCCGACCGCGCCGTACGGGACGCCCGTGTCGATCGACTGGATCGCGCTGACGTTGAGCGTGCCGAACTTCGCCGGGACGAAGGGCAGCGTGTACGAGCCGAAGAGCTTCACGCGGTGGCGCTCGTCCGTCGCGAGAGAACCGTACGGGTTGTTCCAGGCCGGGTCGCGGTATTCGGGGTAGACGTCGCTCGTATTCGCCACCGGTCCGCTCGCCGCGGTCTCGCCGACGAGGTTGCCCAGCGTGTGCGACCACGTCCAGTTGACGCCGCCGTTGAAGCCGCCATTGCGGTACGAGACGCTCGTATGGAGACCGGTGTAGTTCCGCTTCACGGTGTTCGAGTTGTCGATGAACCCGACGTCGAACGTGTTCCCGAACGCGTCGGAACCGGTACCCGTCGCGCCGTTGATCACGTTGTTGTAGAAATCCCGGGCCTCGCGGCGGACGAGGTCGACGCGGTACGCGAGGGAGGAGCCGACGTTGCCGGACGCGGTCGCGGCCCACTCGATCGTCGACGGCGAGGAGAGTCCGCCCGCCGGGATCAACGTCGTGAGGCCGGGGATGTTCGCGGCGGCGAGCGGAACCTGGCAGGTCGTGAGGTTCGGGCAGCCCTGTCCGAAGAACCAGTCGAAGAACTGCTGGAGCGCCTGCGCGCGCGTGACGAGCGTCGCGCCCGGCGCCGGGTTCACGTTGATGGGGGTCGCCCCGGGGCCGCTGTAGTACCAGGCGAACGTCGACGCCTGGCCGCCGTCGGACGCCGAGTCCACGAGGCTGTCCTGGATCGCGCCCACGTACTTCGCGTAGCTCGCGCCCACCCGGAGCGTCCCCTTGCCCGTGACGTCCCACGCGGCCGCGAGGCGAGGGCTGAACGCATTGTCGTCCGCGCGCACGACGCTGTTGCTGTCCTTGGCGTGGTTCTTGTCCCAGCGCACCCCGAGGTTGAGCGACAGCCGGTCGTTGACCCGCCACGAATCGTTCAGGAAGACGGAGTGCGTCAGGGTGTCCGTCCCCTGGCTGAGGTTCGTGATCGGCTGGAAATAGACGAACGTGCTCGAATCCAAGACGGGGAAGATGTCGCCGTTCGCGAGGATCGCCGACGTCGTGAAGATGCGGTAGTCGCTTCCCGACTGGTGGTTCTGCGCCGTCCTCTGGCCCGAGAAGTTGTCGTAGCCGGCGACGATGTTGTGCGAGCCGAGGGCGCCCGTCGAGAGGAACCACGTCCCCTTCACGAGGACATCGCGGTTGTCGCGGGACTCGGGGTCGCACACGCCGCAAAACGTCGGCGAGTTGTAGCGGGCGTTGCCTCGCGACTGGTCACGCAGGAGTGTCCCGTTGATGAGGTCCGTGAACGACGAGCCGGCGTTCTCGAAGGTGAACTTGCGGCGTGAGTAGAGACCCTCGACGAAGAAGGAGTTCGAAAGCACGCCGTTGTAGTTGGCGGTCAGGATTTCCTGGGGGAGCTGTCGCGCCGGGACGAGGCTTGCCAGATCCAGGATCGTCCCGAAGGACGAGTTCGTCTGCTCCTCGTCGACGTGAAGGTAGTTCCCGGTGAACGAGTGGTTGGCGACCGGCGTGAGGGTCAGCTTGCCCTGGTAGCGTTTCTCCGTGTCGCCGAGCGGGTAGGACAGGCTCGTGAAGCTCGTTTGACCGGAGGACGTCTGGTCGAAGTACCGGCCCGATCCGAAGAACCACACGTGGTCCTTCAAGATCGGCCCGCCGAGCGTCGCTTCGTACTGCGGGTTGACCTTCTGGGGCGTCGCTTCGTTCGCGGGCGTCGCCGCGGACCACGCCGCGTTCGTGAACGTCGTCCGGAACGAGCCGTTGAACGTGTTGCCTCCGGACTTCGTCACCGCGTTCACGACGCCGCCCGTGAAGCGCCCGAATTCCGCCGAGACCGACGACGTCGACGTCGTCGTCTCGGCGATCGCGTCCTCGATGAAGAGGTTGTTCGGCGTGCCGCGGATGTTGTCCGTCACCACGGCGCCGTCCACGGTGAAGAGGTTGTCGAACGATTGCCCGCCCGAGATCGTCACGACGGCCGAGACGCCGTTTCCGATGCGGTCGCTCGAGCCGGGTCCGTTCGTGTTCACGCCGGCCGCGAGCGCCACGGACGCGAGGAGCGTGCGCGCGACGGGAAGGGTATCGATGAGCTCCTTCGTGAACGTCTGCGCCGCCTGCGGCGTGCCTGTCGAGATGGTCTCGGACTTCGCGACGACAGTGGCCGCGGCCTCCACGCCCCCGAGGTTCATGACGGTGTCGAGGCGCGTCTCCTGGGCGGCGGACAGGGCCACGGTCTGCGTGACGGTCTTGAACGCCTGGCTCGTGAACGTCACGGAATAGTCGCCGGGCGGCAAACCGACGAAGACGTAGTCGCCGTTCGTCGACGTGACGGCCGTCCGCGCGCCCTGCAGGGTGCGCGCCGTGATCGTCACGGTGACTCCGGGCAGGCCCTGCCCTTCGTTCGTGACGCGGCCTCTGAGGGTCGCGTTCGTGAGCCCCTGGGCGAGGGACGCTCCGGCGCCCAGGAGCAGGAGCAGGACGATGAGAATGCTGGGGAAACGCCGACGCATGTTGATCTCCTCCTTTGCGGACACCCGGTTCCCCGACTTCGAGGGGCCGTTGTCCGGACATGACAAGGTGGGGACACGGGGCGGGTCCGGGCGACGGGTTCGGGACGTTCTCCCGAATCGCCCGGGCGGAGGGCTCTGATCGAGGGACGGATCCGGCGCGCCGCCCGCTCACCCGCGGGGCCGGATCGGCCTCCGGGCGCCTGGATCTCCTCAGCCCGAGGTCGCGCCGCGCCTCCAGAGCAGACGCGCCACTTTCCAGCCGTTCCGCCCGTCGCGCGACAGGACCATCACGAACCGGTCGTCGACCGCCACGGCCGCGCCCCCGCAGGCCGGCACCAGCGCGCCGCGCGCCGCCCCGTGTACGACGGCCCAGCTCTTGTCCACTCGCAGGTCGAGGACCGCCGCCGAGAGCGCGGGCGCCCACCGCACGTGCCGGGCGCGGTACCACGCCGTGATCGCCGTGCGTCCCGAAACGACCTCACCGGTGGGGGGGAGCCACACCGCGTCCTCCTCGAAGCACGCCGCGAGCCGGACGATGTCGTTGTGGTTGTCGGCGGAGAAGACCTCCTCCACCGCGCCCTGCACCCCGCGCGCGGCGCCGCTCTCGGCGGCCGACTCGAACCAGAGCACGCCGCGGGCCCGCCCCGCGAAGGAGACGACGGCGACGAGCGCCAGGACGAACGGAAGGATTCGAACGACGGGTTTCACCGCGCCCCCCCGCGAAGTTAGGCGAGAAGGAGCACGCGTTCCCGAGGGGAGGGACGAATCCGCCCCGACGAGACGCGAGCCCCTTCTTTTCAGGGTCGGGCGGAGTTCCTCGGGCGCGGAACCTCCTCGGTGACCGAGCGGCCCTTTCCGGCGGCTCCGCTCGTCCACTCCCAGGTCTCGTGCAGGCGGTACCTCCCGTCCGGCAGGACCTCGGTCCGCGCGCGGCAGCGTCCGGACCTGAAGTCGCCGTTCTTGTTGAGGTGCTGATACACCATGTCGAGGCGGCCCCCGCCGTCGGCGCGGGCCAGAAGCGTCCCGAGAGCGACGTCACCGCCCCGGTACGTCGCCCATACGACGCTTCCCTTCTGGCGGTAGTGAAAGACCGTCTGGGAGGAAGACTCCCCGGCGTCCGAGTTCCGAACGGTACGAAAGCGCCGGCCGTCGAGATCGATCTCGCCCATCGAGGTTCCCCAGACAATAGAATGCGCGCGGCGCGTCCGGCGTCGTTCCGGGACGAACGCCACGCGCCGAGGGACGAAACGCACGTACACATGGACGGGGAGAACGCGGACTTCGTGCCCGCGCCGTGGCTGAGGAGTCGCCACGCGCAGACGGTCTGGGGGCGTCTGGCGCGTTCGCGGCATCGCGTGCGCCTCCGCCGCGAGGCGCTTGCGGCCCCGGACGGCGACGCGCTCCTCGTCGATCACCTCGACGTTCCCGCGGCGAAGGGGGCGCGCCTTCTCCTCCTCCTTCACGGGCTCGAAGGCAGCTCGAACTCGGTCTACGCGCAGGGAATCCTCGCCCTCGCGGCCCGTGCGGGGCTCCGCGCCGCGGTCCTCAACTTCCGGTACTGCGCGCGGGATCGGGACGACCCTCGCCGCTGCGTTCCCAACGCACGCCCGCGCCTCTACCACTCCGGCGAGACATCCGACTTCGACTTCGTGGCGCGGGCGCTCGCGGCGCGGGAGGGCCGGCCTCTTCTCGCGGCCGGCGTCTCTCTCGGCGGAAACGCCCTCCTGAAGTGGCTCGGCGAGAACCCCGGCGACGCGACGGTCGAGGCGGCCGCGACCCTCTCGGTCCCCTACGACCTCGCGGCGGGCGATCGGTACATGGCGTCCTTCCCGGCGAACCTGTACGTGCGCACCTTCGTGAAGACTCTGACGGCAAAGGCCGAAGACCTCGCGCGCCGCTTTCCCGAGGCGGCCGCGCGGATCGATCTCCCCCGCGCGCGCCGCGCCTTCACTTTCCGCGAGTTCGACGACGCCGCCACCGCCCCGCTCCACGGCTTCGCGGGCGCGGACGACTACTATGCGCGCTCGAGCTCACTGCCCTTTCTCGCGCGGATCACCGTGCCCACGCTTTGCATCTCGGCGCTCGACGATCCCTTCCTCCCGCCCGAGGCGGTCGCCCGCGCGCGCGCCGCGGCGTCCGACGCGGTGCGCTTCGTCGTGACGCGGAACGGAGGACACGTCGGCTTCGTCGCCGCGAACGGTCTCACCCCCGCCTACTGGGCGGAGGAGCTCCTCGTCGACTTCCTCGCCTCGGAGACGCGTCTCGCGAGGGGCGCCTAGAATCTCATTCCCATCGAGACGCGGAACGTGCGTGGCTGCTGGTAGTCGGCCACGTTGCGCGCCTGCCCGAAGGTCGGCCCGAAGTCCCAGTTCGTCGTCGGCGTGCCGCCCGCGGCCGGACGAGGCCCCTGGACCGGCGTCTGCGTGAACGGGTTGAATGCCAGGAATCGCGCCGCGTTGAAGGCCGTCCGGACGGAGGTGTCGCCCGCGATCACGGCGCGGTTGTTGAACGCGTTCAGGACCTGCGGCTGCACGAAGATCTCGACGGCGCTCGCGATGCGGAAAGAGTAGTTGAGGCCGAGGTCCGTGCGCGAGACCGCGTCCCAGTGGAACGCGTCGCGCGACGTGAAGGCGTAGTTCACGCTCTGGGGAGGCGTCACGTAGCCGGGGTTCGTCACGTAAGCAAGAGTGCTGATGGGCCCGATCGCCCCATAGGGGGTCCCGCTGTCATACGCCTGAAGGACGCTCAGCGAGAGCGCGCCGAACCGCCCGGGAACGGGAGCGTCCCAGACCGCGAAGGCCCGCACGCGATGCCGCTCGTCGGTCGAGAGGTCGCCGCGGGGGTTCGACCACGCGCGGCTGAAGTATTCGGGGTAGAACTGGATCCCTCCCTTGAGCGGGCCGGAGCCGGAGTCTTCGCCGTTGAAGTTCCCGTAGGTGTGCGACCACGTCCAGTTCCCGCCCACGTTCAGGCGGTCGAGGACGCGCGCGGCGAACTGGGTGTGCAGCCCGACGTACTTGCGCTCGAGGAGGTTGGTGTTCTCGATCGACGTGACGTCGTACCGGTTTCCGAAGGAGTCCTCGGAGATGCCCGTGGAGGTGTCCCGCCGGCCGTTGTAGAAGGCGCCGTACTCGCGGTAGACGCCGTCGACGCGCCACGAGGCGCGGGCGCCCAGCGCTCCCGAAAGCCCCACCGAGTACTCCTTCGCGTTCGGCGAGTCGAGCGATCCGTTGATCTTCTCGGTGAATCCCGGCACCTGCGCCCCGGCGAGCGGGATCTTGCAGGTCGAAAGGTTCGGGCAGTCGTTGCTCTGGAACCAGGCGAAGAGCTGTGTGAGCGCCTGCGCGCGCGTCAGGAGGGGCCCGTTCGGGTCCGCGTTGATGGGCGTCGCCCCCGGCCCGTCGTAGTACCAGTAAAGGATGGACGGCGTGCCCGCCGGCGTCGCGCCGCTCACGAACACTTCGTTGATGGCGGCCAGGTACTTCGCGTAGCTCGCGGCGACGCGCAGCTTTCCGTCGCCCCGGACGTCCCATACGGCCGCGAGGCGCGGCGACAGGGCGCTGTCGTTCGCGCGCGTCACGCCGCCCTGGTCCTTCGCGTCGTTCTTGTCCCAGCGGAGGCCGAGGTTGAACGAGAAATGGTCGGTCAGCCGCCACTGGTCGTTCACGAAGACCGAATGCGTGCGCACGTCGCTGCCCTGAGAGAGCTGCGCGATGGGCCAGTAGACGAGGGCCGTGGCGGAATCGAACACGGGGAAGTTGTCGGTCGGCCCGAGGATCGCCGACGTGGCGAACACGGTGTAGTTGCTCCCGGACTGGAAGTTGTTCGACGTGACGCTCCCCGCGAAGTTGTCGTAGCCGAAGATCACGTTGTGCGAACCGAGAGCCGGGCTGGAGCCGAACCAGGTCCCCTTCACGAGGAAGTTCTGGTTGTCGCGGTTCTCGGGCGAGCAGACGCCGCAGAAGACGGGCGAGTTGAAGTTCGCGAACGTCCCGGGAGCGCCCGGACGCGACGTGTCGAAGATGTTCGTGCCCTTGATGAGGTCCGTGAACTTCGAGCCCGAGCCCTCGAACGTGAATTTCCTCTGCGAGAACTGGCCGTCCACGGAGAAGCTCCCGGAGAGAACGCCGCTGTAGTTCACCGAGAGGAGCTCCTGGGGGAGGCTCCGGTCCGTGAGGCTGTCGAAGTCGAGAACGAAATAGCCCTGATTGTCGTTCGTGACGTCCTGTTTGATCCCCGTGTAGGAAGCCGTGATCGCGTGGTTCTGGAAGGGCGTCAGCGTGAGCTTCCCCTCGTAGCGCTTCTCGTCGTTCCCGGTCTGGTAGGGAAGGTTCGTGTAGGCCGTCTGGCCGGACCCGGTCGTGTTCGAGAGGCGGCCGGCGCCGAAGAACCAGATGCGATCCTTCCAGATGGGTCCGCCCAGAGTCGCCTCGTAGGTGGGGGTGAGGCTCTGGACGCGGGTCTCGCCGGCCGGGCTCACGGCGGACCAGGCGTCGTTGGCCAACGACGTGCGGAACGAGCCGCTGAACGTGTTTCCGCCCGCCTTCGTGATGGCGTTCACGACGCCGCCGGTGAACCGACCGAACTCGGCCGAGATCGCGGCCGTGGACGTCGTCGTCTCCTGGATCGCGTCCTCGATGAAGAGGTTGTTGGGCACCGCGCGGATGTTGTCGGTGATGACGACGCCGTTGACCGTGAAGAGGTTCTCGAACGACATCGCCCCCGAGATCGTCACGTTCCCGCCGGGTCCGTTCTGATTGACGCCGGGCGTCAGGTTCACGGCCGTGAGAAGGGTGCGGGCGGTCGGCAGCTTGTTGAGCGTGTCGCTGTCGTAGGTCGTCGCCGCCTGCGTGCTCGTCGAGATCGTCTCGGCCCTGGCGATCGCGACCGCCTCGGCGGTGACGCCGCTGAGGCTCATCGTCGCGTCGACGTCGACCTTCTGGGAGGCCGCGAGCCGCACCGCGTGCGTCACGGTCTGGAATCCCGAGAGCTCGAACGTGATCGTGTACTCGCCGGGAGGCATGTTGTTGAAGACGTAGTCGCCGTTCGACGTGGTCGTGGCGCTGCGCACGCCCTGCAGATTGGGAGAGCGCGCCGTCACGGTCACGCCCGGGAGCGCCTGGGCCGCCTGCGTCACGTGGCCGCTCAGAGTCGCGGAGGGAAGTCCCTGCGCGGCCGCTCGAGACGCCGCGAGGGCGAGCGCTCCCGCTCCGGCGAGCACGAAAAGCCGCGTGGCAACGCGGTGCACCGTCGAACCGCTCATGAGCACACCTCCGCGGGCGATCTCCCGCACACCCAAGATGCGGACCGGGCCCGCGTCCGGAAACGGTTTCGGGACCGGGCCGATCCCCGTGGGACGAACACTCCCCTGCGGGGGGCTGTCCGCGTTCCGGGGGGCGGACGTCACCGCGAAGGAGGCGCGCTACGATTCGCCGGATCCTAGGTGAGCGGGAAGAACGTCTTCGTGACCGGCGCCACCGGCTACATGGGCCGGGCGCTCGTCACGCGCCTTCTCGCGCGGGGGCATCGTGTCGTCGCGCTCGTCAGGCGCGGCTCGGAGTCCCGGCTCGCGGGCGGCGCGGAAGCCGTGACGGGCGACGCGCTCGACGCGGCGACGTATCGCGAGCGCGTGCCCGAGGGAGCCGTGTTCGTGCACCTCGTCGGCGTCGCCCACCCGTCGCCGAAGAAGGCCCGGGAGTTCCGGGAGGTCGATCTCGCGTCGCTGAAGGCGTCGCTCGATGCGGCCCGGCTGGCTTCGGTGTCTCACTTCATCTACCTCAGCGTCGCGCAGCCGGCGCCGATGATGAAGGCCTATCAGGCCGCGCGCGCGGAGGGCGAGGCGCTCCTTCGCGCGAGCGGCCTTCCCGCCACGTTCCTGAGGCCCTGGTACGTCCTCGGCCCGGGTCACCGCTGGCCGTACGTCCTCCTGCCGGTTTACGCTCTTCTCGAGCGGCTGCCTCCCACCCGCGAGGGCGCCTTTCGGCTCGGTCTCGTGACGCTCTCACAGATGACGGCCGCGCTCGCTCGGACCGTGGAGGACGTCCCCCGCGGCGTGCGCGTCGTGACCGTGCCGGAGATCCGCGCCGCCCGGCTGGCGTAGAGTTCCCCCATGGCCGCCACCGAACAGGAAGCTCGCCAGGTCGCCGAGGAGGCGCGCGAAACCGGCTGGGAGAAGCCGAGCTTCCTGAAGGAGCTGTTTCTCGGCACGCTCCGCCTCGACCTGGTCCCGGACTTCCCGCCCCGGGAAGAGCGGCCGGAGTTCCGGGCCTTCCACGAGAAGATGGAACGGTTTCTCCGCGAGGAGGTCGACGGCGACGCCATCGACCGGGACGGCAAGATTCCCAAGCGTGTGCTCGACGGCCTCGCGGCGCTCGGCGCGTTCGGCATGAAGATCCCGGTGGAGTACGGCGGCCTCGGCCTCACGCAGCAGGAGTACGGCACGATCATCAAGCTCATCGCGAGCGTGGACGGAAACCTGATCGCGCTCCTGTCGGCGCACCAGTCCATCGGCGTGCCGCAGCCGCTCCGGCTCTTCGGCACCGAGGAGCAGAAGAAGAAGTGGCTGCCGCGCCTCGCGAAGGGCGCCGTCTCGGCGTTCGCGCTCACGGAGCCGCAGGTGGGCTCGGACCCGGCGAACCTCGCGACGACGGCGACGCGGACACCCGAGGGCGACTACATCCTGAACGGCGACAAGCTCTGGACGACGAACGGCCCGATCGCCGAGCTCTTCATCGTGATGGCGCGCCACCCGGACACGAAGAAGATCTCGGCCTTCGTCGTCGAGAGGGATTTCCCCGGCGTCGAGGTCGTGACGCGCTGCCACTTCATGGGCCTGCGCGCCATCGAGAACGGCGTCGTCCGCTTCGCGAACGTGAGGGTTCCGAAGGAAAACCTCGTCTGGAAGGAGGGCCGGGGCCTGAAGCTCGCTCTCGTGACGCTCAACACCGGGCGCCTCACGATCCCCGCCTCCGCCGCCGCCGGGGCGAAGCGCTGCCTCGAGATTTCGCGCGCGTGGGCGGTGGAGCGCGTGCAGTGGGGACAGGCGATCGGAAAGCACGACGCGATCGCGCAGCTCCTCGCGGAGATGGCCGCGACGGCGTTCGCGATGGACGCCGTGGCGGACATGAGCGCGGCCATGGCCGACGCGCACGACCGCGACATCCGCCTCGAGGCGGCCGTGGCGAAGATGTGGAACTCCGAGGAGGGGTGGACCCTCGTGGACCGGACGCTTCAGATCCGGGGCGGGCGAGGCTACGAGACCGCCGACTCGCTGAGGAACCGGGGGGAGGCGCCGATCCCGGTCGAGCGCATGCTGCGCGACTCGCGCATCAACCTCATCTTCGAGGGCTCCTCCGAGATCATGCGGCTCTTCATCGCGCGCGAGGCGCTCGACCGGCACCTCGCGGTCGCCGCGGCGCTCGTCGATCCGAAGGCCACGGCCGGCGACAAGCTCGCGGCCCTTCCGGGGATCGCGGCGTTCTACGCGGGCTGGTATCCGTCCCGGTGGCTCGGCTGGGGACGCTGGCCGCGATTCTCGGAGTACGGGTCCCTCGCGATGCACGTCCGCTTCCTCGATCGCGCGGCGCGCAAGCTCGCCCGCACGATCTTCCAGCTCATGGTGACGCACGGAGCGAAGCTGGAAAGACGGCAGGCGCTTCTCTTCCGCACGGTCGACATCGGTGCCGAGCTCTTCGCGATGACGGCCGCGGTCTCGCGCGCGCACCAGATGCGTCGGGCGAACGCGCCCGAGGCCGCCTCGGCGGCGGACCTGGCCGACCTGTTCTGCCGCACGGCACGCCGCAGGATCGCGGCGCGTTACTCGGCCATCGCCTCGAACGACGACGTTGCGAAGTACGCCGCCGCACGCCGCCTCCTCGACGGGAAATACGCGTGGCTCGAGACGGATCTCGTGCCCGGGCTCTTCCAGAAGCCGGAGGCCGCGCCGTCCGCGGGGCCGCGCGGCGCGCGGGCCGGGGAGCTCGTCTCGACTCCCTGACGTGACGGAGTCCGCTCCCCGCCGCATCCTCCACCTCGACATGGATGCGTTCTACGCATCCGTGGAGCAGCGCGACGACCCCTCGCTGCGGGGCAGGCCCGTGGCTGTCGGGGGCGACCCGAAGGCGCGGGGCGTGGTGGCGGCCGCGAGCTACGAGGCCCGGAAGTTCGGCGTGCGTTCGGCCATTCCGATGGCGCGCGCCTTGCGCCTTTGCCCGGAGCTTGCCATCGTGCGGCCGGACTTCAAGCGCTACGCGGCGGTCTCGAAGCAGATCTTCGACCTCTATCGGGCCGTCACCCCTCTCGTGGAGCCGCTTTCCCTCGACGAGGCGTATCTCGACGTGACCGAGAACGCGTGGCACGAGCCTCTCGGGGTGTCCGTGGCGCGCCGCCTCAAGGACGAGGTGCGTAACGCGACGTCGCTCACGGTGTCCGCCGGCGTCGCCCCGAACAAGTTCCTCGCGAAGATCGCCTCCGGCTGGAAGAAGCCCGACGGCCTGACGGTCATCGCGCCGGAGCGAGTCGAGCGCTTTCTCGAGAAGCTGCCCGTCGAGGCGCTCTGGGGCGTCGGGCCGAAGACGGCGGAGAAGCTCCTCGCGCTCTCGTGCGTGCGCCTCGTGGACGTCAGGAAGGTGCCCGTGGACGCGCTCCGGCGCGCCGTCGGGAGCTGGGCCGATTCTCTCGTCCGCCTCGCGCACGGCGAGGACGACCGGCGCGTCGTGCCCGACCGGCGCGCGAAGTCGTGCAGCACCGAGGACACGTACGCCGAGGACCTGACGGACCTCTCGGAGATGCGCGCCGAGGTCGAGGCGATGGCGCGGCACGACGCGGAGTGGCTGAAGCGAAGGGGGCTCTTCGCGCGGACCGTCGTCCTCAAGGTGCGCTACGGGGACTTCACGACCGTCACGAGGAGCGACACCCGGCGGCCCACGCGCGACGCGGACGAGCTGGCGGGGAGAGCGGCCGGGCTGCTCGATCGGACCGCGGGCGCGACGCGCCCCGTACGCCTCCTCGGCGTCGGCGTGCACGGCCTCATGACGCCCGAGGAGATGGAAAAGGCCACGCCGCCGCCCGACCCGCAGCTTTCCCTCCTCCCGGAAGACTGAGGCTCAGCGCGCGCCGAGCTCCTTCCTGAGCGTTTCCTCGTGGAACCCCACGAGGAGGCGGCGCCCGATCCTCACCATCGGCGCCCGGAAGTTGCCCGTCGGGCCGCGGAGATCGTCGAGCGTCGCCTCGCGCGCCGCTACGGCCCGCGTGCCCTTGCCCTTCGCGACGACGACCTCGTCGACCTCTTTCAGGAGGGCGCGCACGTCCTTCTCCGAGAGAGGGTCTTTCTTCGCGAGGCGTGTCGCGGCGATGCGGGGCTTCGTGGCGTCCAGCACCTCACGGGTGCGGCCGCAGCTCGTTCAACCGTTGCGGTGGTAGTAGAAATCGACGTTTCTCATGGGAACGGAGTCTAACGAACGGCCGGGACGTCAGCGGAGCGTCGCGAGGATCGCGTCCGCCGCCTCCCTCCCGATGCGGATCGCGTAGTTCTGGCCGCGGTCCTCAGGGTACGTCTGCGCCATGCACGCGGAGAAGAGGCCCGGAACGGGCGTCTGAAGGGGCGGGAGCAGTTTCGAGTAGTGCGGCACGATGATGGGCTGCGCGTACTCGGCCCGCCCGATCTGCCTCGCGAGGATCCAGCTCTCGTCGAACGCCGGGTTGACGACCCGGAGCGCGGGAAGGTACTCGGCCCACAGCTCCGCGTCGCGCTTCTTCCATTTCGGGTCGTCGGTCAGCACGTAGTTCGAGAGATAGACGACGTGCCGGCCGCCGTAGTCCGCGGGGGAAAGGAAGTTCGTGTGCTCGATGACGCCGCCGAACGGCATGGCGTCATCGCCCACGTTGAGCCAGTAGTACGGCGAGAGAGAGCGGTCGAGCTCGAGGATCGGACACAGGGCGTGGCAGTAGGAAATCGCGCTCCAGGCCTTCCGGGTTTCCTCCGGGAGGTCCGGCGCGAGCCTGAGCAGCTCGGGGATCGCGACCGTCGACAGGACGAGATCGAAGGTCTCCGTGCCCCCCGCGAATGTCACGTCGAAGCCGCCGGCCGCCCGTTTCACGATCTTCACGGGGCGCGAGGTGCGCACGTCGCCGCCGCGCATTTTCACCCGGGAGAGAACCGCCTCGATCCCGCGCCCGAACGACCCCCTGAGATAGCCGAGGCGCTCGCCGAGGCCCGTCTTGTCCCGCGAGCGGGTCCGGAGCGCGATCTTCCCCCACAGCCACACGAGGCCCACGTCTTCCGCCCGGCGCCCGTATTTCTGCCGGAGGAGCGGTCCCCAGACGGCCTCGAGCGCGCGGCCGTAGCCGTTCCGACGCATCCAGCCCATGGCCGTCTCCTCTTCGAACGGCTTCCAGTCGGGGTTGTGCCGCAGCTTCAGCGTGGAGAGGACGAACTGGACCCTTCCGAGGAGCCCGAGCGGCGTGAAGGAGAGAAGCGACGCGGGCGTGCCGAAGTCGTAGAGCTTCCCGCCGGAGAGGAAGCCCATGCGCGACTTCAGCCAGAGGAGGTCGTTCTCCAGGCCGAATTCCTTCGCGAAGGACACGTAGTCGACGTCGCTCGTGAAGAGGTGGTGGTAGTACCTTTCGAGGAGCGTTCCGCCCACGTTCACGACGCCCACGAGGCCGCCGGCCTCGGGGAACTTCTCGAAGATCGTGACGGGCACGCCCGCCCCGAGCAGGCGGTCCGCCGCGACGAGGCCGGCGAGACCGCCGCCGATCACGGCGACGCGGGGCGAAGCGGCCACCACGCCGGCGAGTGTAAGCCGTTGTGCTACCTTGAATCCGTCCCGTGACCGTTCCCGCGGCGCTGCTCTTCGCCTTCGTCCTTCTCCTGGCCGGTGCGTCGGGCGCCGCCGTGCTCGCCCGTCTTTTCCGGGGCGACGCGGCGGATGCCGACTCCCGCGCCGACGCCGTGCTCTCCTTCGGCCTTCCCGTGGGTCTCGTGCTCGCCGCCCTGCCCGGCTGGCTGCTGTCGTCGTTCTTCTACGTCCCCATCGCCCGGCTCGCGCTGCCGCTCGCCTTCGTCGCGCTCTCCGTGGGTCTTCTGTGGGGAAGCGCCGACCTTCCGTCGGCGCTGCCGCGCTCGGGCGCGCGGCTCGTTCCCGCGGCGCTCTTCTTCGGCGTCTTCCTCTTCTTTCTGTGGATCCGCTGGACGTCCGGCGAGATCCGCCAGACGGAGAAGCCGATGGACTTCGCGGTCCTGTCGGGACTCATGACGACCGAGCGCCTGCCGTTCCCGGATCCGTGGCTCTCCGGCGCGCGCTTTCCCTACTATCACTTCGGGACCTATGTCTTCGCGCTCCCGGCCCGCGCGGCCCGCGTGCCTTCGGAATACGCGTACAACCTCGTCGCGGCGCTCCTGCCGGCCCTCGCGGCCCTCGCGGGCTTCGGCGCGATCCGGGCGCGGCGCGGCGGCAGCGCGCTCGCCGTCTTCGGCGGCCTCCTGCTCGTCCTCGGCGGCACGTTCGACGGCGCCCGGCAGTTCTTTTCGGGGAAGCCGCTCTCCGATCTGGACTGGTGGATGTCCTCGCGCCGCGTCGATAACCCCCGCACCATCACGGAATGGCCTCTTTTCACGTTTCGCCTCGGGGATCTCCACCCGCACGCCGTGACGTTTCCCTTTCTCGTGACGTTCCTCGGCCTCGCGGGCCGCATCGCGCGCGCCTCGGGGACGCTGCTCGACGGCGTGCTTCTCGCGGCGGTCGTCTCGGCGAACCCGTGGGATCTCCCCGCGGCGCTCCTCGTCCTGGGCGCCGGCAACCTCGCCGAGGGGGCGTTCTTTCCCGCGTTCGCCCGGAGCCTCGCGACGCTTCTCCCCGCGGCACTCTTTCTCGTGCCGTTCGCGCGCTCCCCGCGCCCCGCCTTCGGCGGGCTCTCGTTCTGGAAAGAGGGCACGGGATCCGCCGACGCGTTCCTTCACTTCGGCGTCCTCGC
>JBGQDL010000010.1:0-47021 GCA_041495865.1 Thermoanaerobaculia bacterium
GCCGTGATGTGCGGCCGCGCCACCATGAAGAACCCGTGGATCTTCAAGCAGGCCGCCGAGCTTCTCGCGGGCCGGCCCACTCGCGAGGCGACGCTCGCCGAGCGGCGCGACGTCATTCTCGAGCACTTCCGCCTCATCTCTCGGGACGACGCGGACGCGCCGAAAGCGATGATCTCGAAGCTCCGGACGTTCACGGGCTGGTACACGCACGGCCTGCCGAACGGCGCCGAGCTGCGCCGCCGCATCGCCTCCCTCGGGAGCCCGCAGGCTTTTCTCGACGCGGTCGAGGACTTCTTCGCGATCCACGCCGGCCGCGCCGCCGCGTGAAAGCGACGGTGTTTCGCGGCGCCGTCGCGATCGTGACGGGCGGAGCGAGCGGGTTCGGGCGCGGCCTGGCCGCGGAGCTCGCGCGCCGCGGCGCGCGGGTCGTCGTCGCGGACGTGGACCTCGCGGGAGCGCGGGAGACGGCCGAGGCGATCGCGGCGGCCGGCGGAGAGGCCGAGGTCCGCGCCCTGGACGTCACGGACGAGGCCGCGTTCCGGAGCCTCGTCGAGGACGTCGCATCTCGCCGCGGGCGCCTCGACATCCTGGTCAACAACGCGGGGCTGGGCGTCGAGGGCGAGGTCGCGGCGATCCCCCTCGCGCACTGGGAACGGATCTTCGCCGTCAACTTCTGGGGCGTGCTTCACGGGACTCGGGCCGCCTGGGCCGTCATGCTCCGCCAGGGCTCCGGGCACATCGTGAACGTCGCGTCGCTCGCGGGGCTCCTGCCGACGCCGCTCGGCGCGCCGTATGCCGCGACGAAGTACGCCGTGGTGGGTCTCACGGCGTCCGTGAGGCTCGAAGGTCGCGACCTCGGCATCCGGGCGACCGCGGTCTGTCCCGGCTTCATCACGTCTCGCATCTTCGAGAACGCGCTCTACACGGACATGACGAAGGACGAGCTCCTCGCCCTCAACCGGTTCCGGTTCCTCTCCGCGGACGACGCGGCGAAGCGGGCGCTCGACGGCGTCGCGAAGAACCGCGCCGTCGTCGTCTTCCCGTGGTACGCGCGCCTCTTATGGGCCCTTTGGCGCCTCGCGCCCGCACTCGTCGCGCAGCTCCTCCTGAAGTCGCTGCGCGACGTCAGGCGAGCGCGCACCCGGCCCGGTCAGTAGACCTTCGGAACCGCGTCCTTCGCGAGCGGGCTGACATAGGGTTTGCCGGCGGTCGTCCTCGCAAACTCCGCCTTCGCGGCCGCGACCGCGGCGGGGTCCTTCAGGAGATCCGTCATCGACGAAGCAAGGACCTTCGCCGCGACGAGCATGCCCTTGACGCCGATCGGGCTCGCGGCGCACGAGGCGACGCCCCAGTGGTGCCACGGCGCGCCGATCGGGCCCGTCTCGACGGCGAGCTCCGCGAGCGGTAAGGCGGCGCTCACTTCGCCGATGTCCGACGAGGCGCCGCTTCCGCGCCCGACGGCCCACGGCAGCACCTCGCGCGAGAGTCCCTTCTCGGGGATCCCGACTGCCCGCTGGATCGCCTTCGCGAGGGCCTCGTCGGCGGCATCCCACTTCGGCGCGCCCACGCGTTCGAGCTGCCGCTGGATCAGCTTCGAGAGCGCCTCGTTGTAGAGAGGATTGCGCGTCGAGGCGAGGAGATTGACCTTCGCGGTCGTCTCGGTCGCGAGGGCGGCGCCGTCGGCGGCTTTCCGCAGGCGGCTCATCATCTCGTTGACGCGCTCGCCGTTCTCGTCCCGCACGAACCACTGGACGCGCGCGTAGTCCGGGATGATGTTCGCGGCGAGGCCTCCGTCCTTGATCGCGCGATGGAGGCGCGCCGTCGGGAGGACGTGTTCGCGCATGAGCGACATCGCGTGCTCGAAGACTTCGAGGGCGTCGAGCGAGCTGCGTCCCAGCCACGGGTTCGCCGCGGCGTGCGCCGTCTTCCCGAAGAACTCGACGTCCACGGCGGTGATCGCGAGGCGCCGGCCGGAGACGAGATAGGACTCCTGCTCGGGATGCCAGGAGAGCACGACGTCCGTGCCCGCGAAGGCTCCATCGCGCAGCATGAACGTCTTCCCGAGGATCTGCTCCTCGGCGGGCGTGCCGAAGACGCGGATCGTGCCCGGGAGCTTCGCGGCAATTCGCTCGCGGTTCGCGGCGACGGCGGCCGCGACCGCCGCCGTGCCGAGGAGGTTGTGGCCGCACCCGTGGCCGGGCTCTCCGGCGACGAGCGGTGTCTTCTTCGATTCGCCGCCCACCTGCGAGAGGCCGGGGAGAGCGTCGTATTCGGCGAGGATCCCGACCACTGGCGCCCCGTTTCCCGAGGAGGCGACGAACGCCGTCGGCATTCCCGCGACGCCGCGCGCCACGATGAATCCCTCCTTCTCCAGGAGGTCGGCAAGAAGAGCAGCCGACTTCGTCTCCTTGAGGGCCGTCTCGGAAAAGCCCCAGATCTGCCGGGAAACCTCAGTCCAGCGGGCGGACGTGGAGTCGAGCCAGGCGTCCGAGGCGGTGGCTGAGGGGGGTGGAGCGGCCGCGGCGGGGGCCGAAGCCGCCAGGAACGCGAGGCCGAGAAACGCCCCGACGGGGCGGCGGAAGGGAAATTGCATCGGGTCCTCCTGAAGGGGAGAAGTGTCGCTTGAGAAAGACAAGAGCAGCATACGATGGCCGCATGACGAAGACGCCCCGCGCATTCGCGCTTCTCGCTCTCGCCGCCCTTCTCGCGGCCCCGGCGGCCCGTCCGCAGTCGGGCTCCTTAGGCGCCCAGAAGACGCAGCTCGACGCGCCCGGCATCTCGATTCCGATCGACGTGCGCGAGCAGTACCTCGGCCGGACAGGCGGGAAGACGGCGGTCAAGTTCGTGCTTTCGCTCAGCAAAGGGGACCTCCGCGGGGCGGGAAACGCGCAGCCGCGGGTCTATTCGTTCTATCTCGGCGGCGACGTCACGGACGACCGGGGTCAGGCCGTCGAGAGCTTCCGCGTCCCGGTGGACATAGACCTCTCGAGCACGGACGTGACCAACGTCGGCAAACCCGTGGCCATCACGTTTCTCCGCGCGTTGCCGCCCGGCACGTTCAACATCCAGTTCCGGCTGGAGGGGGTCGCGGGCAAGCTCCTCGGGACGCGCGCGATCTCGGTCACGGTTCCCGCGATGTCGTCCGAGTTCCGCGCCGAGGACGCGGGAGGCGACGCCGCCGGCCTCCCCAGCGCGGCGGCGGTCGTGCTCGAGGCGGAGAACCGGCCGGTCGTCCCGCCGAACAGTACGGGGTTCGTGAAGATCCTCGCGCCGGAGACGGAAGTTCCGGTCGGCCTCCTCCGGATCGAGTGCGAGGTGAAAGAGCCCGTGAAGCGCGTCGAGTTCTATCTCGAGGACAAGAAGATCCTCGTCAAGAACCGGGCGCCCTACACCGTCGAGCTCGACCTCGGCAAGATCCCGAAGAAACAGACGCTCAAGGCCCTCGGTTTCGACGTGCAGGGCAATTTCGTGGACGCGGACGCGTGGGCCATCAACGAGAAGGACGCGCGCCTCGCCGTGCGCATCCTGGAGCTGCCGAAGCAGAAGTCCGCCGGCGACACCGTGGAGCTGAAGGTCGCCCTGCAGTCCATCGCGGGCGGCGCCGCGAAGAAGCTCCAGCTCTGGCTCGACGACACGATGCTGAAGGAGTGGACCGAACCGCCGTTCACCGTCACCGTGCCCGTGGCGAAGTTCCAGAAGGCCACGCTCATGCGGGCGACGGCGACGGACGCGGAGGGAAAGGAATTCACCGATCTCAAGATCCTGAAGGGCGAGTCGCGCTTCATGTCGAAGGTCGAGGTGAACCTCGTCGAGCTTCCGGTCTCGGTCCTCGACTCCGACGGCCGCCTCGTGAAGGACCTGCCGCGCGAGGAATTCACCGTGTTCGAGGACGCCGTGAAACAGGACCTTTCCAGCTTCGAGTTCGCCGAGTCGCTTCCGCTGTCGCTCGGCATCGTCATCGACGGGTCGGGCTCGATGAAGGACGCGATGCCGCTGGTCCACCAGGCGGCCTCCGAGTTCGCGCAGAAGCTGGTTTCGAAGGAGAAGGACCAGGGCTTCGTCATCGAGTTCCGCGAGCGGCCCACGCTCCTCGCGTCCCTCACGCACAAGTCCCTGGACCTCGAACGCGCGATCGCCGAGACGCGCGCCTCCGGGGGTACCGCGCTCTACGACGCCGTCGTCATGGCGCTCTACCAGTTCCGTGCGCTGCCCGGCCGGAAGGCCATCGTCGTCCTCACGGACGGCGACGACAACCGCTCCTGGACCGACTACGCGACGCTGCGCCGCTACGCGCGCTCGGCCGGCGTGCCAGTTTACTTCATCGGCTTGAACCTCTCGCTCCTCGACATGGGCATCAAGTCGAAGATGAGCGAGCTCGCCGCCGACACCGGCGCCGAGTCGTTCTTCATCGGCAAGGCCTCGGCGCTCGCCGAGGTCTACCGGAAGATCGAGACGGAGCTGCGCTCGCAGTACTTTCTGCGGTACCTAACGAATTCGACGAAGGGCGAGAACCAGTTCCGCGCGATCGAGGTGAAGCTGAAGAACGCGAAGCTCCACGCCAAGACGATCCGCGGCTACTTCCCCTGACGGAGCGCCCGCGTGTGCGCCGCCATCGTCCCGCAGCAGCCGCCGACGAGGCGCGCGCCGAGGGCGGTCCAGCCTCCGGCGAGCGACGCGTAGGCCCGGGGCGGGACGGCCCGGGAGAAGGTGTTGCCGTAGGCGGCGAGCGGCGTGCCCGGGGCCGCTCGTGCGAGGAGCGCGAGGTCGGACCCGAGCGCGGACGCGGCCACACAGTTGATCCCGAGGGCGTCGGGCGGGCGAGGCAGCGCGAGAAGGGCGCGGGCGAAGTCCTCGATGGGCTCTCCGGACAGAAGCCTGCCCGCGCCGTCCGTCACGCAGGAGACGACGACGGGCAGCCCCGTGGCCGCCGCCCCGCGCGAGGCGGCGAGAGCCTCGCGGATCGTGTTCATCGTCTCGACGAGAATGAGATCGACGCCCGCGGCGGCGAGAGCAACTGCCATCTCGGCATGTTCGGAAGAGATTTCTGCTTCGGAGGGGACCCTCTCGGGTTGGTAGCAATCCTCCAATGGGGCCAGTGACCCGGCGATCGCAATGGCGCTGAAGATTTCCTTAGAGAAGTGTGTTGCGCCGCCGCTTGGGCGAACGGCCCGACGCTCTTGCTGCGGCGTGGCTCGGGGCGCATTTGCAACATTCACCTTCTCAGAAACTTCGGACGCTGCCCGTCGCGCCAGAGTTACCGCCCTTGCGATCAGCTCTCCCTGCGAGAGAGAGCAAGAAGAATCTCTTAAGTTCCTGGCATGCAGCCGGAAGGTCGCGATCGTGAGGACGTCGGCGCCCGCCTCGACGTTCTCGCGGTGGACCTCCTCGACGAGGTCCGGGCGGTCGAGGAGAGCCTGAGCGCTCCAGAGAGGAGGCGAAAGGTCCGCGCCGCGGCGCAGGAGCTCCGTCCCCAGCGCCGCGTCGAGAACGAGCGGCAGCCCCGAGCGCAGCCTCTCGCGGAAAGAAACGGGCGGCACGGCTGTCTCCCCGGCCGAGGATAGCGGGGACGAGCCTGCTAGGATTCCGGCACATGCCGTTCCCCCGCTCGTGGGCCCTCGTCCTCGGCGCCTCGTCCGGCTTCGGCGCAGCCGCTTCGCTCGCGCTCGCGCGCGCGGGCCGCAACGTCTTTGGCGTTCATCTCGACCGCCGGGCGACGCAGCCGAACGTGGAGCGCATCACGAGGGGAATCGAGGAAGCCGGCGCCCGCGCGGTGTTCTTCAATATGAACGCCGCTGACGACGGGAAGAGGGCCGAGGCCCTCGCCGAAATGTCGAAGGTCCTCGACGCGGAGGGCCGGAGAGCCGGCGTCGAGGTCGTCCTGCACTCGCTCGCCTTCGGAACCCTGAAGCCTTTCCTCGCGCCGGACGCGGGCGAGCGGATCTCGAAGGCCCAGATGGACATGACGGTCGACGTCATGGCGCACTCGCTCGTGTACTGGGTGCAGGACCTCGTCGCGGGCGGGTTCGTGCCCGAGGGCGCGCACGTCTTCGCGATGACCTCGGCGGGCGGCCATCGCATCTGGAAGGCCTACGGCGCCGTCTCGGCCGCGAAAGCGGCGCTCGAGAGCCACTGCCGGCAGCTCGCCGTCGAGCTCGCCCCGCGGAAGATCGCGGTGAACGCCCTGCGCGCGGGCGTCACCGATACGCCGGCGCTCCGGAAGATCCCCGGGAACGACAAGATGATCGAACGCTGTCTCGCGATCAACCCCGCGGGCCGGCTGACGACCCCGGAAGACGTCGCGAATGTCCTCGTCGCCCTGTCGTGCCCCCAGACCGTGTGGCTCTCGGGCAACGTCCTCGGCGTCGACGGGGCGGAGGACGTCGTTGGCTGAGCGC
This sequence comes from Thermoanaerobaculia bacterium, assembly GCA_041495865.1. Taxonomy (GTDB): domain Bacteria; phylum Acidobacteriota; class Thermoanaerobaculia; order UBA5066; family UBA5066; genus Fen-183. Next base: position 6,396 of record JBGQDL010000010.1, read on the forward strand.
GCGACGAGGACCGGGTCCCGCTTCGCGCGCCTTCGCGCGACCTTCTTTCTCGCCGTTCTCGCCGCCGTTCTCTCCGGGGCTTCGTGCGAGGTCGTCAAGCCCTCGGTGACGGCCGTCTCGGACGTCCCCTCGGCCGGGAAGTTCCCGCACGGCCTCCTGGGACGCCTCCTCGAGAAGGCGGTCACGGACGGTCTCGTGGACTACGCGGCGGTCTCGGTCGACGAGCGGCTCCTGGAGGATTACCTCGCGGAGGTCGCGCGCGTCTCGCCCGACTCGCACCCCCATCTCTTCCCGACCGAGCCGGACCGGCTCGCCTACTGGATCAACGCGCACAACGCCTGCGCCCTGCGCGGCGTCCTGCGCTTCAACCGGCCCGCGAACCTCCGGGACATCGCGCAGCGCTTCGACTCGGGCACCACGTACGTCGTGGGCGGAAGGAACCTTTCGCTCAACGCCATGACCGCGATCGCGTACCGGCGTTTCACGGATGCCCGCGTCCACTTTGCTCTCGTGAAGGCGCGGCGGGGCGGGCCGCCGCTCCCAAAGGAGCCCTGGGAGGCGGCCGACCTCGACGCGCGGCTCGAGTCGGCGGCGCGCGCGTTTCTCGCGGACCCCCACAATGTGGACTGGAAGCCGCCCGCGCTCAAGGCCGGCCTCTCGCGGATCATCCTCGACTTCCGGGCGGAGTTCGAGCGGGAGGTCCCGTCGACGGTGTCGGGTGACGCGCGCCTCGTCTCGTCGCTGAACCGCTTTCGCGCGCAGCGCGAGAAGATCAACGCGACCGAGCTCTACCCGATTCCGCTGGACGAGCGGCTCAACGACGTGGCCAACCGGTAGCCGGATGCGCTTTGTGCGCCGTGCCGCCCCGGCTCTCCTCGCGGCGCTCGCGCTCTCCTGCGGACGCGTGAATCCGGAATCGAGGCCCGCCCCGGCGACCCCGGCGACGGCGCCCGTTCGCCTCGGCGCGCTGCCCCTCGCCCCAGGCCTCGTCCTGGCGCTCGACCCGAACCTGCCCGGCGTCGACGGAGTCGACGTGCCCGAGTCGGCGCGCCGCGAGGTCGAGATTCTGGAGGTCGGGAAGGGCGGGCTGAAGCTTCGCTGGTCGGGGCGCGTGCGCGTCGAGAAACGGGAATCCGCCCGCCGGCGCGAGGAGTGGGTGCGGGTGCTCTCGAACGCGCCCAGGGGCGCCACGCCCGTGGCCGCGCCGCCCGCGGCGTACGAGTCGCGAGAGGTGGGCGGCACGCTCTCCTTCCCCGACTTTGCGACCGCCACCGAGTTCCTGCTCCCCGGCCTCTGGCCGGAGGGCGTCGCGACGATCGCCGGCTCTTCGGCGCTCTGGATCTCGCCGAACGCGTTCGCCGAGCTGAAGGCCGCGGGGCATGCGACGGTGCCGTTCTCGCTCTCCTCGAAGGTCCTGAGGGATCCTGCCGCGTCGCTCCTGAAACGCGCCTTCCAGCTCTCGAGCGAGGCCGCGTCCGGCCCGCCGCACCTCTGGACGCGGGACGCGGAGACCGACTTCGCGCTGCGCGTGGACGGCGCGGAGGCCTGCGTGGCGGCCCTCGGCGCGCGCAACTGGTTCGGCGTCTACACCGTCCTCGCCGCGGGCGGGCCGCCGCTCGTCCTGTCCGTCCTGCCGGGCCCTGCCCCGTCGCGCGGCCTCGACCTCTTCGCGCCCGCAGGCGTCCTCCGGACGCTGCTCGGCTACCGCGTCTCGGAAGTGATCCGTCTTCCCCGAGGGACGTCATGACCGGCGAAGGTCTCGCCGTCGTCACCGGCGCTTCGTCGGGAATCGGTGAGGCGCTCGCCCGCGGCCTCGCGGAATCGGGCCACGACCTCCTCCTCGTCGCGCGCTCGGGCGACCGCCTTGCGCGGCTCGCCGAGGAGCTCGCGAAAGGAGACGGAATCGAGGCGGGGTTTCTCGTCGCCGACCTGCGAAGGCCGGAAGGGCGCGAGGCCGTTTTCGCCGCGACGGAGGGCGCGGGGAGGGCGGTCAAGGTGCTCGTGAACAGCGCCGGCTTCGGCCTGAACGGCCCGGAGGCCGAGCTGCCGCTCGACCGCGTCCTCGGGATGCTCCAGCTCAACGTCGTCGCGACGGCCGAGCTCACGCACCGTTTCCTCGTGGCCATGCGGGCGCGGCGCGAAGGCGGCATCCTCAATCTCGCGTCCACGGCCGCCTTCCTGCCCGTGCCCTATTTCGCGGCGTACGCGGCGAGCAAGGCGTTCATCCTGTCCTTCTCGCATGCCCTGCACGAGGAGGCGAAGAAGGACGGCGTCACGGTGACGTGCCTCTGTCCGGGATATACGAAGACGAACTTCCACGGCGTGGCCGGAATGCGCGGGGCGGAGGCGACCCCGTTCCCCGAGATGACGGCGGAGGCCGTCGCGAAGATCGGCCTCGAAGCGCTCGAGAAGAAGAGGGCCTATGTCGTGACCCATTTCCTCGACCGCGCCTGGATCGCCTCGGGGCGCCTCGTGCCGCGCTCGGTGCCGGTGAAGCTCGCCGCGGCGGTCTTCTCGAGGACACGGCTGCCCGAAGGGTCCTCGGGATGAACGACCCGGAATCGGAGCGGCTCGCCGCATGGTCCGTCGCGGTCCGCGGCTCATCCCTGAAGCGCCTTCTCCTCGTCAAGGCTGGATTCGAGAATTGGCGCTTGACTCCTGAATCGATGAGTTTCGCGGATCTCGTCTTTCATCTGATCGAGGCCGATCAGTGGCTCTTCAAGAAGCTGGCTGAGCCCACCGTCGCACCCATGGTGGGCCGCGCTCTTACCACTCATATCTCGGCACCGGAGGAGTTCGGGGCTCTCTGCGCGGAACTCGAAGCCCTCGGCCGCCGCCGCGCGTCTTTCCTCCGGTGCTTGTCGGATGCGCAGCTCGAAGCGACCGTCCTCGATCAGCGTTTTGGCGGCCCAGTCACGGTCTGGTGGGTCATCGTGCGCGGCAACCTCGATCACGAAGTTCATCATCGGGGCCAGCTTGTGGCGTGGCTGCGGGCCGCCGGCCTTGCGATCCCAGTCGAGTCCATTCCCATCGAGGGTCGTACATGATCCGACGGCCTCAGGCTCAGTGCTTTGGGGCGGCGTCGCCCCAGATCTCCCTCAGGCGCGCGTCGCGCCCGCAGCCCGAACGGTAGAGGGAATAGCGGATCGGGTTCTTCTTGTAGTAGCTCTGGTGGTAGTCCTCGGCTTTCCAGAACGTCCCGGCCTTGACGATCTCGGTGACGATCGGGCGCTTCAATTTGCCTGCGGCCTCGAGCGCCCTTTTGGAGGCCTCGGCCGCCTTCCGCTGGGCGTCGTCGGCTACGAATATGGCCGTGCGGTACTGCGAGCCGTTGTCGCAGAACTGGCCGTTCGGGTTCGTGGGGTCGACGTTATGCCAGAAGACGTCGAGGAGGTTCTCGTACGAGACCTTTTTCGGGTCGTAGACGACCTCGATCGACTCGAGGTGACCCGTTCCGCCCGCGGAAACCTCGCCGTAGGTAGGATTCGGTTTTTCGCCGCCCGTGTACCCCACGGCCGTCGAAACGACCCCCGAAAGCCCGTCGTAGGGCCCCTGCATGCACCAGAAGCAGCCGCCCGCGAACGCGGCCTTCGCGAGGCCCGAAGGAGCCGGCCCCGTCGCGACGATCGGCTCCGCGCCCCGCGCGAGGGCGGCGAAGAGGACGAGGGCGAGGAGCGGGACGAGGAAACGAGTGCTGCGGCGCATTTGGAGCATCTCCGGCGATTGTCCTACGGGACGACCGCGCTTCATGGATGACCGAGGCGGCCCGGTTTGTTCCCCGAGGCGAGCGCGATCCAGGCCGCGAGGGCCGCGAGCTTCTGGTCCTCCGCCCAGGGCGGGCCCGCGGCGCGGCCGAGCGCCCAGAGCCGGTCTTTCAGCTTCGTTTCGGGAATCCCGAGTCCCTCGGCGGCCGTGAGGAACAGCTCCCTCTCCTTCACCTCGAGGACGGGGATGCCGGCTCGCCCGCCCGCGTGCCGCAGGGCCTCGCGGAACATCTCCCCTTCGGCCGCGTGGATGAGCGCGTGTGAGGCGAGGACGCTCTCGAGCGCGGGAAGGGCTCGCCCGGAGCCCGAGAGAACGGCACAGCGGTCGACCTCGTGGCCGAGAGAGAGCAGATCGCGGGTGAGCGCTCGCAGGTCGCGCTCCCCGAACCGCCTCGCCTCCTCGATCGCGTGCCCCACGATCCGCTTCGCCTTGACGAGCGGCAGACCCTCCGACGCGTGATACGGCTGGACCGGTCGGGGCGCCGCGTCGTCCGCGAGCGCGAGGCGCCGGCGATCGAGAAGGACGGGCGCTGTCGCCTCTCCGCCCACCGTGACCGCCGCCGCCCAGCCGGAATGGGCGCGCAGACCGACCGCGGCACGACTCATCGCTCAGACTCCGTAGGGCCGCCCGAAGAGCCGCTCGAGCGCGTCGGCCACGGAGCGGAAGGCGAGGGACAGGCCGGCCACCTCCTCCGCCGTGAACCAGCCGACCTCGAGCGTCTCGTCGCCTGCGTGAGGTTCCCGGCTGCCGTCCGCGAGCGTCCCGCGGTAGACGACGATGACGACGGGCCTCCCGGGATAGGAGAAGGCGCCGAGCAGCTCCCCGAGGTTGGCCGTGGCACCGCACTCCTCGAGCGTCTCGCGCAAGGCGGCCTCCTCGAGGGTCTCGCCGCGGTCCACGTGCCCCCCGGGAAACGTCCAGCGGCCGAGGCCGGGCTCGATGCCCCGTCTCACGAGCAGGACGCGGTCGTCCCGCACGATGAGGATGCCGGCCGCGATCTTCGGGTCGATCCAGTGCACGGCGCCGCACCGGACGCAGACCGGGACCTTCTTCGAGGAGATGCCCACGACCTGCTCCTCGAGGCGAGCCGCGCACTGCGTGCAGAAGATCGGGGCTTCGTACACGGGGTCAGGCTACCGCGTTTCGGCGGGGCCTGTCCCCGGCGCAGGGCCGCGGGTGCGCCCGCCCGGCACGTCGGTTTTCCGCCTCCTTGACGTCGGGGGGAGAGGTGAACAGAATTCGCCGTTTGCTCCGGGTGCCTACGGGCCCGGCGCCCACCGGGAGGCCCCTCCGATGATTGTCAGGAAGTGGACCGACGACGACACCCGCTGGCTGAAGGCGAACTTCGGCCGGATGGACCTGCAGACGCTGTCCAAGGAGCTCGGGCAGCCGCTCGAGGAGCTGGGAAAGAGGATCCGGCAGATGAAGCTCACGGCCTCCGAGCCGGAGAGGGCGCGCAAGGCACCGGCCTCGCTGAAGGAAGCCGTGCGCGAGACCTCGGCGGCGCGCAAGGAATACGAGAAGGCCATCGAGCTCTTCCACAAGCGGCATTTCGACGAGGCCGCCCGGCGCTTCGAGGACCTCATCGAAAAGCACCCCGACGAGAAGGAGTTCCTCGACCGCGCGCGGATGTACCTCGGGGCCTGCCGCAACGAAAAAAGGACGAAGGGCCCCACGACGGCCGAGCCGGAGGAGCTTTACCACGCCGCCGTGTTCGAAAAGAACCGCGGCAACATCGAGAAGGCGCTCGATCTGCTGCGCAGGAACCCGGGACGCCGCGACGGGGATGGCCGCGTGCACTACCTCACGGCCTGCTGCTTCGCGCTCCAGGGCGACGCCGAACAGGCGCTCCAGAGCCTGAAGAAGGCCATCGCCGCCGACGATCACAACCGCATCCAGGCGCGACTCGAAGCCGACCTCGCCACCCTCCGGGGGACGCCGGGCTTCGCGGAGCTCGTCTCGGGAGGCGCATGACCGTCGTCGTCCTCCTCGCCGCCGGCCGCGGCGTGAGGATGAGGTCCGAGCGGCCGAAAGTCCTGCACGAGGCCGCGGGGCGGCCGCTCCTGGACCGCGTCCTCGACACGGCGAAGAAGGTGGCCGGGAGCGCGGACCGGGTCGTCGTCGTCGTGGCGAAGGACCGCGACGCGGTGGCCGAACACGTGAAGGCTGCGTACCCCGGCGTCCGCGTCGCGGTGCAGGATCCGCCCCGCGGAACGGGTGACGCGGTGAGCGCCGCGGCGGGAGCGTTCGGCAAGGCGAAGACCGTCGTCGTCCTCTCGGGCGACGTCCCTCTCCTCTCCGCGGACGCCGTGACGGGCCTCGTCGACACTCTGAGCAGGGACAAGAAGGCGGCGGTGGCCGTTCTGACCGCGGAGCTCGAAGACCCGACGGGCTACGGCCGTGTCGTGCGCGATCGCGCGAAACGCTTCGTGAAGATCGTGGAAGAGAAAGATGCTTCGAAAAGAGAGAAGGGCATCGCCGAGATCAACGCGGGAGCGTACGCGTTCGACCGGAGCTTCCTCGAGAAGATCCTGCCCCTCCTGACCTCGAGGAATTCCCAGGGCGAGTTCTATCTGACGGACGTCCTTTCCCTCGCGCGGAAAGCCGACCGCCGCGTCGTCCTCGTCGAAGGCGATCCTCTTTCCGCCCTCGGCGTGAATTCCCGTGCCGACCTCGCCTGCGTGGATTCCATCCTCCGCCGCCGAATCGCGGAGGCCGCCATGGCCGCGGGCGCGACCCTCCTCCGGCCCGAGACGATCACGCTCGACGAAACGGTCGTGCTGGAGCCCGACACGGTGATCGGACCCTTCGTGACGCTTCTCGGAAAGACCCGCGTGGGCTCGGGGAGCGTCATCGGGCAGGGCGCCGTCGCGAAGGACTCCGTCTTCGGGAAGAACGTGACGGTGATGCCCTACTGCGTGATCGAGTCGGCGGTCGTCGGCGACGGCTCGAGCGTGGGCCCGTTCGCGCGGATGAGGGCCGGCACCGACCTCGCCGAGGGCGTTCACATCGGCAACTTCGTCGAGACGAAGAAGGCCGTGCTGGGGAAAGGCGTCAAGGCGAATCACCTGACGTACCTCGGCGACACGGAGATCGGCGAGCGCACGAACGTGGGCGCGGGTGTCATCACGTGCAACTACGACGGGTTCCTCAAGCACCGGACGACGATCGGCCGCGACGTCTTCGTGGGCTCGGACGTGCAGTTCATCGCCCCGGTCACGGTCGGCGACGGGGCCATCATCGCGGCGGGCACGACCGTGACCGAGGACGTGCCGAAAGACGCGCTCGCTCTCGCCCGCGAGCCGCAGAAGAACGTACCCGAAGGCGGGGCGAAGTACCGCGCGCGGAAGAGCGGCTTGAGGAAGGCCTGAGATGTGCGGCATCGTCGGGTACGTCGGGAGCCGCGAGGCGACGCCGGTTCTCCTCGACGGCATGAAGCGCCTCGAGTACCGGGGCTACGACTCGGCAGGCATCGCGGTCGTGGGAGAGGACGGCGTCGTGCGCGTCGCCCGAAGCGAGGGCAAGCTCGGCAAGCTCACAGAGAAGATCGCGCAGAACCCGCCTTCCGGCCGCTTCGGCATCGGGCACACGCGCTGGGCCACGCACGGCCGGCCCTCCGAAGAAAACGCCCACCCGCACCGCGACGCCTCCGGCCGCGTCGTCGTCATCCACAACGGCATCATCGAGAACTTCCTTCCGATGAAACAGCGGCTCCAGAAGCAGGGCGTTCGCTTCCTCTCGGAGACGGACACCGAGGTCGTTGCGCAGGCTCTCGGCGCCTCGCAGAGGGCCGAGCCTTCCACGCCTTTCGCGGAGATCGTGCGGAAGACCGCGGCCTCTTTCGAGGGGATGTTCGCGCTCGTCCTCTTCTCGGCGGACGAGCCGGGCGTCCTCTACGCGCTCAAGTGGGGCCCGCCCATCGTTCTCGGGCTCGGAAAGGGCGAGAACTTCGTCGCGTCGGACGCGACGGCGCTGCTCCAGCACACGCGCGACCTGATCTTCCTCGAGGACGGGGACCTCGCGCGCGTGACGGCGACCGGCGTCACCGTGACGGGCTTCGACGGGACGCCCCGCGAGCGGCCCGCGCGCCGCGTCCCGTGGGACGCCGTCTCGGCCGAGAAGGGCGGCTACCCGCATTTCATGGCGAAGGAGATCGCCGAGCAGCCCACGGTCGTCATGGAGACGATCGGCAACAAGCTCTCCCTCGAGACCGGCCTCTTCAACGAGGAGGAGATGGGCGTGCCACGGGAACTCCTCCGCGGGATCGACCGCGTGCAGATCGTGGCCTGCGGCACGAGCTGGCACTCGGGCCTCGTCGGGAAATTTCTCCTCGAGGAGATCGCCCGCGTGCGGGCGGAGGTCGACTACGCCTCCGAGTTCCGCTACCGGTCGCCGCTCCTGGACGAAAAGACGCTCGTGCTCGGCATCTCGCAATCCGGCGAGACGGCCGACACCGTGGCCGCGCTGAAGGAAGCCCACCGCCTCGGCGCGCGCACGACCGGCCTCGTGAACGTGCCCGGCTCGGCGATCGCGCGGATGGTGGACGGCGTGATCGCGACGCACGCCGGGCCCGAGATCGGCGTCGCGTCCACGAAGGCGTTCACGACGCAGCTCGTGGCGCTCGCGCTCTTCGCGCACTACGTGAAGGCCGCGCGCGCGGAAGAGGAGAAGCCCGTCGATGCCGCGTTTCTCGCGGGCCTCGCGAGGCTTCCCGCGGCACTCCGCGAGGCGCTCTCCCTCGAGCCGGAGATCGAGAAGCTTGCCCGCCGCCTCGAAAAGGCGCGGGATGTCCTCTTCCTCGGGCGCGGCGCGCACTACCCGATCGCCCTCGAGGGCGCGCTCAAGCTCAAGGAGATCTCGTACCTCCATGCGGAGGGCTATCCGGGCGGCGAGATGAAGCACGGCCCGATCGCCCTCATCGACGACGCGCTTCCCGTGATCGGCCTCGCCCCCGACGACGCGCTCTACGAGAAGATCGCCTCGAACCTGCGCGAGGCCAAGGCGCGTGACGGCATCGTGATCGCGCTCGTGAACCCGGGAGACGCGGACGTGTCCACGTTCGCCGACGCCGTTTTGACGATGCCGAAGATCCATCCGGCGCTGCAGCCGATCGTGTCGGTCGTGCCCCTCCAGCTCCTCGCGTACCACGTCGCCCGGCGCCGCGGCTGCGACGTGGACCAGCCCCGCAACCTCGCGAAGTCGGTGACGGTGGAGTGACGAGATCACCTGGGCGGCGCCCGAGGACGGGACGCTCTTGACATATTAGAAAACGCTACTATGATGCGCTCCGATGTCACGGTGCGCGAGCGACGAAAGCGTCTATCAAGCGATCGCGAGCCCCACGCGGCGCGCGCTTCTCGACGCGCTCGCAATCGGCGAGAGCAGCGTCTCCGATCTCGTCGCTTCGCTCGACGTCACACAGTCCGCCGTGAGCCAGCAGCTCGCGGTCCTGAAGAGCGCCGGCCTGGTCGGGGAGCGCGCCGAAGGGAGATTCCGCTACTACCGCCTCCGCGCCGAGCCGCTGGCCGAGATCGACGAGTGGATCGGCCGCTGTCGCGCCTTCCACGAGCGGCACCTCGACGCCCTCGGCCGCGCGCTCGACGCCCTGCCCGACGAGCAGAAGAACGAAGCGAGAGGTCCCAGAAGGAGGCGACGATCGTCATGAACACTTTCACCGGCACCGCCAACCAGACGGCCACCGCCACGACCGCTCGAGGAACCCCGATGCTCGACATCCGCATCGTCCGCGACTATCCGCACGCTCCCTCGAAAGTCTGGCGCGTGCTGACCGACCCCGCGCTGATGGCCCTCATGGGGATGCGGCCGGAAGGCTATGCGCCGGTCGCCGGCACGCGCTTCCGGCTCGTCGCCAAGCCGAATCCCGGCTGGCGCGGGTTCGTCGAATGCGAAGTGCTCGAAGCCCTTGAGCCATCGACGCTTCGGTACTTATGGGACGACGACGGGAAGGGAAGGCCGACGCACGTCACGTACACGCTCGAGCCGCACGCCGGCGGCACGCGGCTCACGGTCGCGCACACCGGCTTCACGGGCTTCAGCGGGTTCCTCTTCACGAAGCTGGTCATGGGACCCGGCTGGAAAAAGACGCTCGGGACCTCGCTCCCGGCCGTCCTCGCGGACCTCGACGACGAGGGAAGACTCCGGCCGGGAAGCTCGCTCGAGCCGAAGTTCTGAAACCGGTGACGCGAGAGCTCGCTTCTCAGACCCAGCTTTTCGCGCGGCTGACGGCCTTCTCCCAGCCGGCGCGGAGCGCTGCCGCGCGGTCGCGGGACATCGAGGGCTCGAATCGCCGGGCGACGCTCCAGTTGGCGCGTATCTCCTCGGCATTCTTCCAATAGCCGACGGCGAGGCCGGCGAGATACGCCGCGCCGAGGGCGGTCGTCTCGAGGACCTCGGGCCGGACGACCGGCACGCCGAGGAGGTCGGCCTGGAACTGCATGAGGAGGTCGTTGGCCGCCGCGCCGCCGTCGACCCGCAGCTCGGCCAGGGGAAAGCCGGTGTCCCCTTCCATCGCGAAAAGCACGTCCGCGCTCTGGAACGCAATCGACTCGAGCGCGGCGCGCGCGAGATGGCCACCGGTCGAGCCACGCGTCAGCCCGAACATGGCGCCCCGCGCGTACGCGTCCCAGTGCGGCGCGCCGAGCCCCGCGAAGGCCGGAACGAAGAAGACGCCGCCGTTGTCGGGCACGCTCGCGGCGAGCGCCTCGACGTCGGCGGCTTTCTGGATGAGGTTCAGCCCGTCTCTCAGCCACTGCACGGCCGCCCCGCCGGCGGAGACGCTCCCCTCGAGGGCATACGTGCGGCCGGCCCCGAGGTCCCACGCGACGGTCGTGATCATCCGGTTCTTCGAGGCGACGGCGCGCGCGCCCGTGTTGAGGAGGAGAAAGCAGCCCGTGCCGTACGTGTTCTTCGCGAGACCCGAAAGGTCGCATGCCTGCCCGAACAGGGCCGCCTGCTGGTCGCCGGCGATGCCCGCGATGGGGACCGACACGCCGCCGAGGGCCGCCGTCGCGACGGCGCCCGACGAAGGCACGACGCGGGGCAGCACCGCCCGCGGGATCTCGAGGAGGCTCAGCAGCTCGTCGTCCCACGTGCCCGTGTGGATGTCGAAGAGCAACGTCCGGCTCGCGTTCGAAGGGTCGGTCGCGTGAACGCCCCCCTTCGTGAGCTGCTAGAGGAGCCACGAATCGACCGTGCCGAACGCGAGCTCGCCCCGCACGGCTCGCTCGCGCGCGCCCGGCACGTTGTCAAGCAGCCACTTCAGCTTCGTGCCGGAGAAATAGGGGTCGAGGACGAGGCCCGTCTTCGCGGTGAACGTCGGCTCCTGGCCGGCCGCGCGCAGCGCGTCGCACGCCGGCGCGGTGCGGCGGTCCTGCCAGACGATCGCGTTCGCGAGCGGACGCCCCGTCGCGCGTTCCCAGAGAAGCGTCGTCTCGCGCTGGTTCGCAATGCCGATGGCCGCGACTTCGCGGCCGGTGATGCCCGCGTTCGCCAGCGCCTCGTGCATGGCGCCCGACTGCGTCGCCCAGATCTCCGCCGGATCGTGCTCGACCCAGCCGGGCTCCGGATAGATCTGACGGAATTCGAGCTGCGCCATCCCGCGCACGGCGCCCGCGTGATCGAAAACGAGGGCGCGCGAGCTGGTCGTGCCCTGGTCGAGGGCGAGGACGAACGGCATGTGGCGCCTTGAATCATGCCTCACGGCCGCGGGCCGGCCCCGGACGGCGTGCGCTACCATCGCGCCCCTTGGTCGCCCGCCCGGAAGATCTCCTGGAAGGCCTCAACCCCGAACAGGCCGCCGCCGTGTCCCACGGCGAAGGGCCGCTCCTCGTCCTCGCGGGAGCGGGCTCGGGGAAGACGCGCGTCCTGACGCGCCGGCTCGCCTGGGTCGTGGCGCACGGCGTGCCGCAGGAAGCCGTCGTGGCCGTCACCTTCACGAACAAGGCCGCCGGCGAGATGAAAGAGCGCGTCGGCGCGCTCCTCGGCATGGAGCGGCCGCGCTCGTTCGTCGGGACGTTTCACGCGTGGGGCGTGCGCCTGCTCCGGCGTTTTCCGGACGAGGCCGGGGTGCCGAAGGGTTTCGTCGTCTTCGACTCGGACGACCAGCTCGCCGTCGTGAAGCGCGCGATGAAGGAAGTCGCCCTGCCCGAGAAATCCGCCACGCCGCGACAGCTCCAGTCGCGGATCTCGCAGGCCAAGAACGAGGGCATCCAGCCCGACGACTTTCCGCGCCGCTTCGGCGACTTCCTGGGCTCGCGCCTCGCGGACATCGCGCGCGTCTACGAGAAATCGCTCCGGGCGTCGAAGGCGCTCGACTTCGACGACCTCCTCGTCCTCTCGACTCGCCTCGTGGCGATGCACGACGACGTGCGCGACCTCCTGAGAAGGAGCGTCCGGCATCTCCTCGTGGACGAATACCAGGACACGAACCGCGTGCAGGCCAAGCTCGTGCGGCTCATCGCGGGCGAGGCCGGGAACCTCTTCGTCGTGGGCGACGAGGACCAGTCGATCTACCGCTGGCGCGGCGCCGACGTCTCGAACATCCTGGAGTTCACGCGCGAGTTCCCGTCGGCGAAGACGGTCCGCCTCGAGCGCAACTACCGCTCGACGGCGCCGATCCTGAAGGCCGCGGGCGCCGTCGTGGCCGAGAACCGCCGCCGCCTCGGCAAGAAGCTGAAGGCCACGAAGACGGGCGGCGAGAACGTGCGTCTCTCCGTCTTCGACGAGGAGCGCGACGAGGCGGTGGAGATCGTCGCGCGCATCGCCGCCGCGCGCCGCGCGCGCCCGCGTTCGGAGGTCGCGGTCCTCTTCCGGACGAACGCGCAGTCCCGGCCCTTCGAGGACGAGCTCCTGCGCTCGAACCTGCCGTACGTCCTCGTCGGCGGTACGAAGTTCTACGAGCGCGCCGAGATCAAGGACGCGCTCGCGTACCTGAGGCTCGCGAACAACCCGGCCGACGACGTTTCCTTCCGGAGGGTCGTGAACGTGCCGGCCAGGGGCGTGGGCGCGGCCACGCTGGAGGCCGTCGAGGCCGAGGCGGCAGCGCACGGCGTCTCGCTTCTGGCAGCGCTCGACGCGTTGCCCATGGACCTCACGGAACGCGCGAAGAAGGCGCTGACCGAGTTCAGAAGGCTCGTCGAGAAGCTGCACGCCTTCGGCGCGGCCGAGGGCAACGGCGCCGGCGCGTCCGTGGCGCTCGCCCTGGAAGAGACGGGTCTCCTGAGGCTCTACGAGGGCTCCCTCGACCCGCAGGACGAGGCGCGCCGCGAGAACCTCGACGAGCTCCTCACCGCCGCGCGCGAGCACGATCGCGCGGCTTCCTTCGGAGGGGAGGGCGACGACCCCTCCGTGGCCGGGTTCCTCGACGCCGTGACGCTCCGGGCCGACGCCGACGAGGCGGACGAGAAGAAGGGCATTCTCCTCATCACGCTCCACGCGGCCAAGGGCCTCGAGTTCGACGACGTGTTCCTCGCGGGCTTCGAGGACGGCTCGCTTCCGCACGCTTCCTCGAAGGGCGACGAGGACCAGTTCGAGGAGGAGCGCCGCCTCGCATACGTCGGAATGACGCGCGCCAAGGAGCGGCTGACGCTCTCGTACGTCCTCCGGCGCATGGTGCGGGGCGAATGGATCAGCCGCGAGCCCTCGCCGTTCCTTTCCGCGATCCCGGAATCGGTGCTCGAACGCGAGGATCTGACTTCTGGTTTCGGAAGGCGAAGAACCGGAGATTTCTTAGAAGGTGGAGAGAAAGGCGGCGCGCGCGACCGGGGTTTCGGCCCGAAACGCGGATTCGGTGACGAGCGCGGCAGCTCCCTCTTTCCCGACTACGAAAACGAATCCCAGGAGCCGGGGGCCTCTCCCTCTTACCCTTCTAGGAAATCTTCATCTTCATCTTCAATTTCCTCTGCGCGTTTCCCGGCGCGCAACCTGTCACCCGTGCGGCCTGTCATGAGGCGCACGCCGCCGCCGCCCACCGCCTCCGGCTTCCGGCGCGGCTCGAAGGTGCGTCATCCGGAATACGGGCCGGGCGTCGTCCTGACGATCGAGGGCTCGGGCGACGCGGAGAAGCTGACTGTCTACTTCGACGGCGCGGGGCGCAAGAAGTTCGTCGCGCGCTTCGCGCAACTCACGCCGGGCTGAGCGGTTCTCAGGAAGGATCTTCCTTTGCGAGTCGGGCGATCGCGCCCCGCAGCTTCCGATGCGCGTCGAAGAGGCGGACGAAGTCCGACTCGCGGCGGCCGCCCTTCGCGCGGATGACGGCCGCGAGCGCGCGCTTTTCGGCGGCCGGCCAGCGCTCGAGGCCCGGCAGGATCGCGACGAGGGGCGCCCAGCGGCGGAACGCGAGGCGCTCGGACGCGCTCCAGCCTGTGAGGGAGCGCGGCCCGACGAGATCGCGCGCTTCGAGCACGAGCACCGCCTCCGCCCGCCCGCGGTTCGAGCCGAAGCGCCGGGCCAGCATGTCCGTGACCGCGAGGCCCACGTTCGGCAGCTCGAGGAGGCCGAGCGCGTCTTCGCGGTCCTTTCCGAGGTGGAAGTAGAGGTTCTCCGAGGCGAGGACCTTCAGCGTCGCGATCGAAGACCGGTGCGCGGCGTCGTTCCGCATCCGCGCCCGCTCCTCGTTCCACAGCGCCGCGATGCGCGGGGCGCGCGGGCGAAAGCCGAGCTTCTCGTAGAACCACCACGCGCCCGACTCCAGCGCCTCGGGGTTGTCGTATCCGCCGAGCTGGTACGGGAAGATCGTGAAGACGTCCGACCCGAAGAGATGCCGGGCCGTGGACAGGACCTTTCCGTAAATGCGGCCCGCCTCGCCGCCGCGGAACGTCTCGAAGACGTTGTAGGCGATCTCGGACGACCCGAAGAGCGCGCTCACGAGGACGTATCCGACCGGCACGCCGTTCTTCAGCGTGAGGAAGCCGTACACGGACTCGAGCAGGAGGCGCCGTGCGGGAACGGCGCCGATCACGACGAACGTGAGGGCGTCCGGAAAGTGCGCGAGGCGGACGTCCCGAGGGTCGCCCCACTGGAAGACATCGAGATCGCGCTGTCGCGCGACCATGGCCTCGCGCGCGAGGTCGAGGAGGCGCCGGCCCTCGGGAAGAGACGCGGAGACGACGCGAAGGGGAGGGCGCGCGACTTCGCGGAGGACGTCCGGCCTCGAGCGGTCGAGCGGCGCGGTCTGGAAGCTCACGACCGGCACCTCGGCGGCGGCGCGCGTGCGCGACGGCCCGTCCGGACCGGGCGCGAGGACGAGCGGCAGCTCCAGCCCCTCGTACGCCCACTCGTGCTCGAAGGGGTCACGCCCGAGCGTCGCGAGCCTGCGGACGAGAAAGGCTCCATCCGTCTCGTGCGGGCCCTTGAGGCGGTTCACCCAGCCGTGCGTGCCGAGATCCAGCTCGTCGAGGCCCGGCGCCTCGGCCCGGAGGGTGACGAGGGGAAAGACGCGCTCGAGCGCCTCGAGGTTCGCGAAAGCCTTCCAGTCGACCGTGAGGCGATCGCCCCAGCGCGCGGCGATCCAGCGGGCGGTGCCGGCGAAGAAGGGGAAGCGGATCGCGGTTCCGGCGATGCCGGTATCGGCGAGCGCGCGGCGATGGTGGCGGAGGTCGGGCCGGCGCTCGAAGCGCGCGAGCATCCCCGTGACGCGAGCGAGGATTCCGGGGTCATCGGGGTACGCGCGGAGGAAGCAGAGCGCCTCGTGAAGGCGCTCCACCGCGCGGGCGCCTCCGAGGGAGCGCCGCGCGAGCACCGCGAGACAGGCCGCCTTCGCCGCGGCGGCCTCGCCGCCGTGCGTGTAGCGCAGACGCTCGAGAGAGGCGAGAGCTTCTCGTGCCGTCATCGGCTCTCCGGGGAGAGCGTACGCCCGGCGAGGAGGGCGGCCGCCTCGGCGTCCGCCCAGTTCAGCTCGGCTTCCAGGAGCCGGTGCCGCCTCCGGCGCGCGGCGGTCGAACCGGCCGCGGCGCGCTTGAGCTCGTCGGCGAGGAGGGCGCGATAGAGGTGCAGCGAAGCGAGCCGCGTCTCGGGCGGGCGCTTCTCGAGGAACGCGAGCCGGGCGAGCGTCGCCGCGTGCGGTTTCGGGACGGCGAGCGGTTCGGCGAGCCATTCGCGGAACTCGCGCCGGCCGGCGGCGGTGATCCGGTACTCGCGCCGCGGCGGGCCCTTCGGGGAGCGCCGCCTCCGGAGCGCGACGAATCCGCCGCGCAGGAGGCGGCGGAGCGCCGGGTAGATCTGCGCGAGGTCCGCTCTCCAGCCGAGAGCGGGATCCTCGGCGAGCCGCGTCCCGAGGTCCCATCCGCTCGCCGGACCGCGCCCGAGGAGGCCGAGAAGGACGTGCGAAAGGGACATGGGCGAAGTATATGAGGTCTTATATACAGGCGTGGAAAAGCGGTGGAATCGCCTGTGGAAATCCAGAAGTCCGGAGGCTTCTTCGCCCGTCTCGAGGGAAAAAATAAGGGGGCTGGTGCAGCCCCCGAATCCCGGAAATACCTTGGATGGAACAGTTTGAGGAAGGGTACTTACTTCTTACCCTTTTTCGCCTTCTTCGTGCTCTTCTTGGCGGCCTTCTTCTTCGCTGGCATGTGGACTGTCACCTCCTCTTGGCAGATTTGATTGACAGTCCTGAAAGCCGCGTGCTAGGTTGGCCGCCCCTCGAAGGACGGGCACCTCGCGTTTCCTGGATCTGCCGACTGCCGAAAGAATCAAAACTCTTCGTCGTCGATCGATTTCAAAAGAGCCCGGGGTTTCCGTAAAGGACGGTGAGGTGACTCAAGATCACTTCGCCGTCCTTTTTTCTTCTTGAAGAGAATTGTAGAGAGTTTCGAGCACGAATCAAGAATTTTTTTCTTGACGTGCGAAGTTTTTTGCTCCGTCCTCGGCCGGGCTCGTCGCGCCTCTCGCCGCGCGCATCCGGGCTACGATCGAGCGCCGTGAGATTCGGAGACATCGCATGACCCCCACGCTCGTCCTCGCCCACTCCCCCGACTCCGACGACGCCTTCATGTTCTACGGGCTGCGCGAGAACGCGGTCGACACCGAAGGCGTCGCGTATCGCCACGAGCTCGCCGACATCGAGACCCTGAACCGGCGCGCTCTCTCGGGCGAGCTCGCGATCACGGCCGTGTCCTTTCACGCGTACGCGTATCTCGCCGATCGCTATCTGCTCCTGCCGCACGGCGCGTCGTTCGGCGACGGCTACGGTCCGTGCGTCGTCGCGCGCGAGGGCGCGGGGGCGCCCCGGACGCTCGCCGACCTCGCGGGACGGCGCGTCGCGATCCCGGGGACGCTCACGACCGCCGCGCTCGCGCTCCGGATCTACGCTCCCCTCTCGATTCCCGTGGTGACGCCGTTCGACCGGGTGGGCGGCGCGGTGACGCGCGGCGACGTGGACGCGGGCGTCGTCATCCACGAAGGCCAGCTCACCTGGAAGGACGAGGGTTTTCGCCTCGTGGCGGATCTCGGCGTCGTGTGGAAGGACGAGACCTCTCTGCCGCTGCCGCTCGGCGGCAACGCCGTGCGGAAGGACCTCGGACCGGAGCTCATCGCGCGCGTGTCGCGCGCGCTCTCACGCTCCATCGAATACGCGCTCGCCCACCGCGAGGACGCCCTCACGGACGCGATGCGCTTCGCGCGCGGGCTCCCGCGCGAGAAGGCGGACCGCTTCGTCGGCATGTACGTCAACGACTGGACCCGCGCCTACGGCGAGCGCGGGCGCGAGGCCGTGCGCCGGCTCCTCGCGCGCGGGCACGCGGCGGGCGTGCTTTCGCGGCTCGTGACGCCGGAATGGGTTGCGGAGGCCTGAGCGTGGCGACGACATGACGGTCCGGGGCCGGATGGCTCTCGCCGGGACGTGGCTCTTCGTGGCCGCGCTCTGGTGCGGAATGCTCGCCTTCTTTGCGGCGTTCGGGGCGCGCACCGTTCTCACGACTGCCCCGAGCCGGCACGCGGCGGGCGCCGTGAACCGGGCTCTCCTCGACGGGCTCGACGCCTTGTCGCTGGGCGCGGCCACGCTGCTCCTCCTCGGAACCGTCTTCTGGAACCGTGCGCGGCCGTGGTCGCCGCGCTCGCGCGGGCTCGTCCTGCGCCTTCTCGCTGTCTCTTTCGTGGCCGCGATCACGTCGCTCTACGTCATCACGCCCGAGATGATGGCGCTGAGGGACCGGATGGGCGCCATCGACCTCGTGGCGAAGACGGACCCCCTGAGGCAGGAGTGGGGGCGCCTCCACGGGCTCTCGGCGCTCACGCTCGTCGTGCGCCTCCTCGCCGGAATGGGAGCGTTCGCGGCCGGCTTCTCACAGCTTCCGCGCGGCGACGCCGCGACCTGACCCGCTACTTCGGCGACACCGGAAGGCGCACCTCGACGATGGCTTCGCCGGCGGCCGCCGGGTCGTTTCCCGTCGACGTCACGTAGACCTCGGTGAGGGCGTTCGAGACGGTCCAGCCGTTCTTCTCGGCCCACGCCTCGATGGAGGGAATCACCTTGAAGCCCCGGAAGACGTCGCCGCGCCAGAAGGCGTACGCGACCGTCTGTGCCGGCACTTCCTTCACGACGAACGGCGCGGGCACCGCGGCGCCCGCTGGAATGGGGAGCGCCGCGTCGCTCGACGGCGGCGTCCTCCTGTCCTTTCGGGTGTTCACGTAATAGGTCGCCTGCAGCGGGCCGGTTCGGATCTTCCAGAGAGGCGACTTCGCGAGGTTCCCGAGGTCGCCTCCGATCGAAAAGTACGACTTGCCGGGCCTCTCGACGGCGGCGAGGCGCGTGGCGGGCACCGTCTTCACGAACACGGGATACGTCCCCGCGGGATCGGGCTTCATGAAGGAGCAACCCCCCAGGGTCAGGAGCAGGGAGAGAAGGGGAACGCTGCGAAAACGTCGGGTCCGATGCATGGGCGCCCTCCCGGGATTCTCTACGCAGGATTCGAGCCGAGGGTTCGGCGGAAGAAATCCGTCCAGCGTTTTTCGTACTCGGCGCGCGCCACGGCCTGCGGCTCGTCCACGTGGTGACAATGGCCGCAGCGCGGCACGCGCCAGAAGGATTTCTCCCCCGCGAGCGCCTCGTAGACGCGAGGCGAGAAGCGGATGGGGACGAGAAGGTCGTCCTCGCCGTGTATGACGACGGCCGGGCACGTCACGCGGCGCGCCGCGCGCACCGGGTCCGCATCCGAAAGATCGAGGCCCCCTGTGCGCGCGACCCTCCACATGAGGGCGCTCACCGGGAGCGCGAAGAGGAAGGCGGGCAGGGAGGTGGCGCGGTGCAGGTAATGCGCCGCCATCTCCCTGAGGTCGCCGAACGGCGCCTGCAGCCAGAGCGCCGCCGGGGATGCGGCCGCGCCGAGGTGGAGCGCGAGGACGGCGCCCAGGGAGCAGCCGTCGATTCCGAGGCGCGCGCGCGCGACGCCGAACCGAGCCTCGGCGACGTCGAGAAGGCGGAGCAGATCGCCCGTCTCGAGAATGCCGTACGTGATGCGCGCCCCCGTGGAAGGGGGATGCCCCCTGAGCTCGGGCACGAGCACGTTGAAGCCGAGGCCGAGGGCGCGCACGGTGTCCGGCGTCCACTCGGCGCCGCACCCGCCCTTTCCGTGGAGAAAGAGGAGCGTGGCCCGCGTCTCGGGCCGGCCCCTCGTCGCGAAGAGCGCCACGAGTCGCGCGCTCTCCCGCGGGTCGCCGTCGTGGGAGAGGATTTCCACGAATCCCTCCGGCCCCGCGGCCGCGCGCGCGGCGGCGTGGAACGCCTCGACGGAGGCCGTCGCGGGCGCGAGGCCCACGGGAGAAAAGAGGATGCCCGCGGGCGACCGCATGCGCGGAACGGCGGCTCTCAGGAGGCCTTCGCGGCCTTCTTCTTCGCCGGCTCGGGCGCCGCGGTGCCGGTCTCGGCGTTCCGGGGGTCGATCTCCGAGGCCCTCTTCAGGGCCGCCGCGGCTCCCGCGCGGTCGCCCGTCGCCCGGAGCGCCGCCGCGAGAGCCGCCTGTGCGCCCGCGTCCTCGCCATTCGACAGCTCGACCGCCTTGCGGGCGTGCTTGAGCGCCCCGGCGGGCTCCTTCAGCGCGAGGGCGACGTGGGCCGCGCGCGCGGAGAGCTGCGTGTCGAGAGGCCCGATCGCCGTTCCCGCGAGGTAGGCTTTCTTCGCCTCGTCGAGCCTGCCGCTCGCGGCGAGCGCCTCGGCGAGGTCGAACTGCCGTTCGACGCGAGCACCTCCGGCGGCGCCGTTCTTCTCGGCGAGCGAGGAGGCGCGCTGGAACGCGGCGAGCGCCTGCGGGCCATTGCCGGCCTTGCGTTCGGCGGCGCCGAGCGCCGCGACGACGTCGGCGGAATACATCGCGGACTCGCCCACGGCCGCGAGCGTCTCCTGCGCCACGCCGCGCGCCGTCGCGACGTCACCCCGTTTCCCGAGGCCGGTCACGAGCGCCGCCGCGAAGAAGCCGCGACTCGGGTCGCTCCCGAGCCGCGGCAGAAAGGTCGTGATGAGGTCGGCCGTCTCGGAGGACTGGTCGCCCTCGAGCGCCTCGATGGCGACGAGCTGCGCGAAGAGCGCGAGGATCTCCGGCCGGCTGAGA
Organism: Thermoanaerobaculia bacterium; assembly: GCA_041495865.1. GTDB lineage: Bacteria > Acidobacteriota > Thermoanaerobaculia > UBA5066 > UBA5066 > Fen-183. The sequence goes on from JBGQDL010000010.1 coordinate 26,720, forward strand.
TCCCCCTCTTCGCTCACGAGGCGAAGGGCGATGGGGCGCACCCTGGGGAGGTCGCGCCGCTGGGCGAGCGCGTTCGCGACCGAGAGGGCCTCGTCGGCGTTCCACGACGAATTCAGCTTCGCGACGCCTTCCAGGAGCCGCGTCCGTCCGTTCAGCACGGCCTCGGCACCGTGCCGGAAATCGCCCGCCTGGTAGCCACCCACGAGGCGGTCGATCTCGTTTCCGCTCCCGTCGAGGAAGAGAACCGTCGGGAAGGAGAAGGCCTGATACCGCGCCGAGATGCGCCGGCCCTCGCCCTTCTCGGCGTCCACGCGGACCGGAATGACGGCCTTCCTCGCCCATTCGACGACGGCCGGGTCGGAGAACGTCGTCTTGTCCATGATCTTGCACGGCCCGCACCACGACGCGACGACGTCGAGCATGACGGGCTTGGCCTCGGCCTTCGCGCGCTTCAGGACCTCGGCGAAAGGCCTGCCCTCGATGAACGGAATGTGGACGGCGGCGGGAGCGCCCGCTGCTGCGGGCGCCGGGGGATTCTTGGCGGAGGAAAGAGCGCCCGCATTCGCGGGCGCCGAGGGCTGCTTAGAGGGGGAAGAGGGCTGGGCGTCGGCTTGAATAGCCGGCGGTGCCACGAGCGAAATGATGACAGCCGTTATGTAGTTTCGGAGTCGCAAGGGGTCTCTTCCTCTCTTCACTTTCTCAGAAATCTTCTCTTACTCCTTCTTCCTTCTAAGAAAATCTTCCTCTTCTTTATTCCCCGTCAGAACCCGGGCCGGTAAGGATCGATGGCCGGAGGGGGCGGATCGCCCCTGTACGAAACCGACTCGAGGAAGAGGCCCGAGGGCGGAGCGGTCCACTCCGCCGGCTTGCCCGAGGGCGAAGCGAGGAGCGCGCGGACGCCCGCGACGTCGAGACGCCCCCTGCCGGCCTCGAGGAGCGTGCCCGCGAGGCGGCGCACCATCTTCCACAGGAAGTGCGAGGCGCCGATGCGGAAGAGGATGAGGTCGGGCGCCTCGGGCGGAGTCTCCACGCGCGCGAACGCGACCTCCACGAGAGTCGAGTCGTGGCCCGCGGCGTTTTCGCAGAAGCTCGAGAAGTCGTGCCGGCCTACGAAAAGGTCCGCGGCCGCCTGCATGAGAGAGGCGTCGAGGCGGTCTTTCACCCAGTAGACGTACCGCTTGCCGAACGCCGTGCGCCGCCGCGAGATCCGGTACCGGTAGACGCGCTCGCCGGCATCGTGGCGGGCGTGGAACGAGGGCGCGGCGACGGCCAGGCGGAGCACGTGGATGTCGGGCGGAAGGCGGTCGTTCAGGTCCTGACGCAGCTTGCCGAGGTCGGCGGCCTTGACGAGAGCTCCATGCAGAGAGGCGACCTGCGCGAACGCGTGAACGCCGGCGTCCGTGCGGCCCGCGCCATTGACCTTCACGTCCACACCGAGCGCCTCGCGGCACGCGCGGGACAGCTCGCCCTGAACGGTGCGTGCGTTCGTCTGCGCCTGCCAGCCGCGGTAGCGTCCGCCGTCGTACTCGAGCGTGGCGCGCAGGACGGTGGCGGGCGGCATTCGGCTATTCTCTCCGAACGCAGTGGCGGCCGACACGGGCGAAGCTCTCCGGCCCTTTACGCGGGCGCGGGACGCGGGCGTCGAAGCGCGCGCGGCCGAAGCGGTGCGCGCGCTCGTCTCCGCGCTGACGGATGCCGCCGGCGACGCCTGGGCGGGCGCGGCGCTCGGGGGCGCGCTCGGGCTCGGCGAAGGAGCGACGCTTGCCGAACGCGACGGGACCGGGCGTCCGGGCGATGCCTTCGAGCTTCTCGCGGTGCTCGACGCGCCCGTACGCGACGTGCCGGCGCTCTCGCGGCGTCTCGCGCGCGCCGCCGCAGAGACGGCGAAGAGCCGCCGCGTGGAGGTCTCGGTGTCGGCCGTCGCGCGCCGCGGCCTGCGTCTCCTGCCGCCGACGCTCTGGAACATGGAGCTCATCGCGGCCCGGCGCGTCGTGGCCGGGCCGGCGAGCCTTCTTCCGCCGTACGAAGACGTCTTCCGGGGAGGTCCGGACCGCGGCGAGGGCGTGCGGCTTCTCGTGCGGACGGGCGCGCGCCTGCTCGCGGCCGAACGCCTCGTGGATCGGTCCGCGACGGGAGTCCCCGCTCGCGAGGCCTTCCGGGCCGTTCGCAGCGCCGACCTCGCGCTCGGCGCCGTCGCGCTCCTTTCGGCCGGCCGCTGGACTCCGGGAGTTCTCGCGCGGGAGGAGGCGCTGCACGCCCTCGCAGCGGCCGGGCCTGAAGGGCCGCGCCGGACCGGGTTCCACGTGCACATGAACTGGACCCGCTTCCGCGATCTCGTGGAGCGGCACGGCGCGGCGGTCCGCGCGCTCGAGGTGCTGGAGGAAGCGGAGGCGCCCGACGCGCGGCGGCAGGTGGCCCGCGCGGGCGACCGCTTCATGGAAGTCCTGCGCCTCTTCGAGGAGGAGCGGCTCGGCCTGCCGCTGCCCAACTGGACGGAGTACGCGATCGCGCTCGCGCGGCGGAGGAGCGGAGCGGCCGTGACGGAGCTGTTCGGCGAAGGCGAAGCACCTGAGGCCGGCGCCGCCGTGACGGCGCGCCTCGCGCGGAAGTCGGCGAGGGGCTGGCCTCTCGCCGAGCGCCTCGCTCCCGCGGTGGCCGCGCTCGTGGACTGGGATCCGGGCGACCTGCCGATCGCGCTGGTGCTTTTGGATCTTCCGGACACGGCCCCGCGCGAGGCGCTCCGCCAGCGCGCGATCGCCTGGAGCGAGAACGTGTGAGGGCGACCTACTTCGGCATCCCGGTCCCCCAGTAGTAGTCGTCGAAGAAAGGCTTCCAGTCCTTCTTCGTCATCGCCTCGAGGATCGCCTGGACGGTCTTCGTGTTGCCGAACTTCCACTTGAACGTCGCCTGCGCCGAGTTCAGGAAGACGAGGAACGGCCTTTCGCCGATCTCCCGCCGGACGGCGTCGAGGATCCAGGGGCCTTTCGAGTACAGAAGGTGGGTCCGGTGCTCCCTTGCTATCCCGGGGTCGGAACGGTACTGGACCCGGTTCGCGAGCGGGATCGGGGCGACGTCCGTGGAATCCTTCGCCCGCGACTTCCAGACGCTCTCAAGGCCTTCGAAGTCGCTCTTCCCCCTCAGGTCGCGGACGAAGAGGCCCGCGGAGATCTCCGCGAAGGACTCCGTCAGCCACTGCTCCTCCAGGGATGGCATCTTCACGACGTGCCCCCAGTACTGGTGCGCGATCTCGTGAGAGAAGCGTTCATTCGTCCCCTGGGAGAAGATCTGGTTGATCGTTCCTCCGATGGGGTTGAAGACCTCGTGTGTGATGAACATGAATCCCGGAGGCGCCTGCCCGAAGCCCCACGAGTTGATCTCGATCACGTTGAACTCGTCGAATGGGAACGGCCCCAGGAACCCGCTGAAGTATTCGATCGCCTTGTGGCTCAGGTTCATCAGCTTCCGGATTCCGATGGTGTCTTTGCCCCCGTACGACGCAATCCTCACGGTCACGCCGTTCTTCGTCTCCTCCTCGAATTTGTACTTTCCGGCCAGGACCACCATGAACTGGATCGGCTTCTCGATCCTGGTCTCGAGGACGTTGTACTCCCCCTCCTGGACCCTGCGGATCGTCTTGCCGGGCGCGAACGGGAGGAACGGCCCCTTCACCTTCACGGTCGCGTGGACCGTGTAGAACTGTCCTCCCAGGTCCGGCTGCGGGAACCAGGGCTCCACCCCGAGCTCCCAGAAGCTGTCGCCTCCAGGCCGGAAGAGGATGTCCCCTTCCAGCTCGAACCGGAGCCGCACGAGGGTCCCGGCGACGAGCGGCGACGGAAGTCCCACCGCCACTTCGTCCTTGACGTGGTCGAACGGGACCGGAGTCCCCGCCTCGTCGAAGACCCCCTTTACCCTCAGTCTTCTCGGGTTGAGGCTCCCGAGGTTGTCGAAGGCGAAGCTGGTGTCGTAAAGGTCGAGCAGGAGGACGCGCGACGTTCCCCCAACCGCGTTGAAGGTCTCGGTCGCCGTGATCGCGACGTCCTTTCCGTCCGAGGCGATCACCGACAAGTCGACGTTCGACAGGGCGAACCGCGGCGCCATCGGATCGCGCCGGTCCCGGCCGATCGGCTGTTCCGAGAGGGTGACCAGAAAGCGCCGATCCGCCAGGGCCTGGTCCTTGGAGATGCTCTTGCGCACCTGGTAGAGCGACTCGCTCTTCCCGTCGAGCCCGTCGAAGACGTAAAGGAGGTCCTCGTCGCCTCCGGCCAGCTCCGCCCGGACGAACGGACGGTCCGGCCCGTTCAGGCGCCAGGCGGCGAACTGGTGGGACACGGGGGACGCATGGATGCGGCCGAATCTCTTCAGGTGCGCCGCGAACGGCTCCGCGAGCCCGGCCCCTTCCCCTTCCTCGGGGAGCGACGGGAGCGGCACGCCTCCCACGAGCCAGAGGACCTCGGTGAAGCCGTCCTTGATCCTGGCGGTCTTCCCGTCGAAGTCCGGCTTCAGTCCGGAGTTCTTGCTCAGGTTGTACTTCAGGACCGGGAACTCCATGGTGTCGACCGAGAGGTATTCCAAGACCCCTTCGCCACGGACGAAGACACCGACCTTCTCGCCGCCCGCGACGACGTAAGCCGCGCTGCCGCTCTTCACGGTCAGCGCCGCGTGTCCGACCGAGAGCTTCAGCTCCTTGACGGGCCTCGACTCTTTCAGGCCCAGCGCGTTCCAGTCCCTCACGGTGTCGGCGAACGTCGGCTCCATCCGGACAGGGAAAGCAAGAACAAGAGACGACGCGAGACAGCCTCCCGCAAGGAGAGCAGAACGCCGGCGAGGACTCTTCATCTATTCCTCCCGATCTCGAACAGGACACCAAGGTTCGGATGGCGGCCTTGACGATACCTCAGCGTCCACGACAGCTACGGGAACGACGCCGGCTACAGCCTCGACCTCCCGCGCGTGAGCGCGAGCGTGAAGTCGAGCCGCGAGTTCGTGCCCCGCACGGAGATCCGCTTCAGGCGAAAAGGATCGGAGAGGTCCGGGGAGATGCCGCCGCGGATGACGCCGTCAGCGAGCCCTCATGAGCGCGCGGATTCGGAGCGTCGCGGCGTCCTCGATTCTCACTCCCCCGGGCGGCGTGCGCTCGCCGCGGGCGATCGCCCGTTCCAGCTCGCGCAGCTTGAGGCATTTCAGAAGCGTGTTCGCCGACGAGAGAGCCGCGAACGTGAGCCCGGCGGAGCCGTCGAGAAAGCCGAGGCGCAGGAACGCCCGGTCGAAGAACTCCCAGAGGACGCGGGGCAGCAGGGGGCCGCCGCCCGCCTTCCCGGCGGCCCACTTCGCCTCGGCGGCGAGCGTCGTGTAGCAGTCGAGCTTTTCGAGGTAGTGCGCGAGGTCGCGATACGAGCGGTGGAGGACCGACTCTTCCAGGGATTCGACAGGACCCGTCGTGAGAAGCTTCTCGTGGACGGGATCGTCCGAGAACCGGGCGCGCGTCCGGTCGTAAAGGCGGGCGGGCCTCACGACGGTGTCGCGGCCGAAATGCAGCTCGCGCCCGAGGAACTCGAGGCGGATGGGCACGCGGAACGCCGCGGGTGGAGACGTTTCGAATGCCGCTGCCGCCAGGCAGGCGCGGATCTCGAGGGCCAGCTTCGGCGAGACGGTTTCGTCGGCCTCGATCGACAGGATCCATCGGCTGTTCGCGACCGCGGCCGCGGCGTTCCTCTGGCGGCCGAAACCGTCGAAAGCCCGCACGAGGACGCGGGCTCCCACCACCCGCGCGATTTCCTCGGTCCGGTCGGTCGATGCGGCGTCCACGACGACGATGCGCTCGTCCGCGAAGGCCACGGAGGCGAGCGCGCCCGGCAGGCGGTCCTCTTCGTCGCGGGCGATGAGCGTGACGCTGAGACGGGACTCTGCCGGGGCCGTCATCGTCCCCGAAGTATGAACCCGGGGTCCCCGGACCGGCGCCTCCGTATACTCCCCGGCCGTGACGTCCGGGCGCTCTTCCGACGATCCCGAAGCGTCCGGGCGCATTCTTTTCGCGGCCGCGCTCGCGGCCGGCGCTCTGCTGAGGCTCGTGCTGCTCGGCCAGCCGGACCTGTTCGGCGCGGACGAGGGGCGCTGGGCGATCGGCGCGCAGAACCTCGTCGCGGGCGGGACGAGCCAGTTCCTCGGGCTCTCGGCGACGCCGCTCGGCCCCGCGGAGGGCACGCCGGTTCTCTTCCCGTGGGTCCTCTCCCTCATGGTGCGCGTCTTCGGCCCGGAGGAATGGGCCGTGCGGCTGCCCTCCGCGGTCCTCGGGCTCCTGGGCGCGCTGGTGCTCGAGCGCGTGATCCGGCGTGGGTGGGGCCAGCCCGCCGGCCATCTCGCGGGCGCGTTCGCGGCCCTGTTTCCGCCGCTCGTCGCGGCGTCGCGCGCCGCCACCGTCGAGCCGACGCTCGTGACGCTGGGCCTGGCCGGCATCATCTTCGGCCTCCGCGCCTTCGAGGAGGACATCCCCTTCGAAGGCGCGGTCTCGGGCTTTTTCTTCGGTCTCGGCTTCCTCGCGAAGGGCTATGCGGTCGGGCTCTACCTGATCCCCCTCCTTCTCGCGCTCGCGGCGCGGCCACGCCTCTTCGTTCTCGGCCGCACGAAGCGCGTGCTCGCGCTCCTCGTCTCGGCTTTCGTGGCGGTCGGCTTCTCCCACCTGCTCGCGGTTTTCCTCTTCCGGCGCGAGGCGTTCGTCTTCGAGCTCGCGACGGCGTTCGGGGCGTCCGAGGCGGCGTCGCGAGCGGCCGCGCTTCCGACGGCCTTCGGGGCGGACGTCGGCACGCTCGTGCGCTCGCTCTTCTTCTTCCTGCCGCTCGCGGCGCTCGGGGTCGTCTTCCTCGGGCGGCCCGTGGGCGAGGCGGAGATCGCGTCGGGCGCGACGAGCGGCGATCGCCGCCTTCCCCAGCGCATCCTCTGGGGAGCGTACGTCGTCGAGCTCGTCATCCTCGTCGCGGTCGCGGGGAAGTACCGTCTCTCGTCCATTCCGGTCATGCCCGCGCTGGCCGCCTTCACGGGCCTCGGCGGCACGTGGCTCATGCTCGCGGCGCGGGACCGGAGCTCGCCGCACGCGGGCCGGATCGCGACGGGCGTCCTCGTCGTCCTTCTCGGGTGGGGAGGAATCGAGGCCGCGCGCCAGATCCGGCACGACCTGCTCACGCACCGCACCGGCGCGCGCCAGCTCGCGGACCAGATGGCTCCCGCGCTCGCGCCCGTGCCGCCGGCAACGCCGGCCTTTCGCAGCGACGAGCCCGAGGGGCTCGAGTTCCGGCTGTTCCGCACCGGACTTTCCTGGGAGGGCGTCGGTTCGGCCGCGGCCCTCGAGGAGGAGGCGCGCGCCGGGCACATGCGCTGCTGGGCCTACCGCGCGGATGCGAACGTGCCTCCGGCAAGCGTCCAGGGCTGGCTCGCCGCCCACACGCGTGAGATCACCGCCGACGTGAACGCCCGCGCGGGCCGCGTCACCGGCCTCCGGGTCTTCGTCCCATAATCCCTCAGCCATGACGACCGTCCTTTTCGCCGACCGCGACGGCATCGCTTTCGGCGCGCTCGGCGCGCGCATCGTCCCCGCGCTCCTGCCGCTCGGAGGCGTGCCCGCGCTCGAACGCGCGCTCGAGGCGCTCGTGCGCGCGGGGCGGCGCTCGGCTCTCCTCGTCGTCGGCCCGCGCGCTCCCGAGATCGAGCGCCGCTTCGGCAAGGGGATCCGCTGGGGCATCGCGCTCGAAATCGTGCGGCGCGAAGACGGGGAGACGCCCGGCGACGTACTGAGGCGGCTCGAGCCGCGCCTCGACGGCGAGACGCTCGTCGTGCGCGGCGACGTCGGCACCCACGCCGCGATCGGAGAGTTCCTCGCCAAAGTGGACGAGGCGCGCGGTCCGGTGGTCGCGGGCCTCCTGGGCGGCGGTCCCGCCGGTCTCTGGCGCCTTCTGCCGGGCGCTCTCAAGAAGAAGGACTTCCCGGTGGAGCCGGGCGCGGCCGACTGGGTGAAGGACGCGGACTTCGCGGCGTTGCCGCTGACCGAGGGTCCGATCCTCCTCGCCGACGTCGCGTCGTATGACCGGGCCGACCGCGCGGCGGCCGGCGCCGCGCCCGCGCGTTCGGAGCGCGCTTCGGTGGACGGTTCGGCGGCCCTTCTCCAGGGCACGACGGTGGCCGAGGAAGCCGTCGTCCTCTCCGGCGCGCGCCTCTCCGCCGTGAGCGTCCTGCCGCGCACGGCGATTCCGCCGGGCCTCACGCTCGAGAATGCCGTCGTCTCGGGCAACCTCGTCGTGGACGCGGCGACGGGCGCGACGAGCCTCCTTACCGACCGACTGCCGGCCGCCGAAAGGAAAGCCGCCGCCGGGTTCTCGAGCCGGGGACTCGGTCTCGTCGCGCTCGCCCTATCGCTCCCGCTGTGGCCCATCGCCGCCGTCTGGAGCGCGATCGCGAACGCGGGCCACGCCACGCGCCCTCTCACGCTCGCGGGAAATACACCCGGCGGCGGGCGCGCGACGTTCTCGACGTTCCAGTTCGAGACTGCCGTTCCCGTCCTGCGCGATTTGCCGCTCCTCTTCGCGGTCGTGTCGGGGCGCCTCGCGCTCTTCGGCGTGACGCCGCTCGCGCCCGCGGAGGAAGCGGCGCTTTCCGAGCCGTGGGAGAAGGTCCGAAACGAGGCCCCGGCCGGGGTGCTTTCGCTGGCGCGCCTCGAGGCGCCCGCCTCTGCGCCGCCCGAGGTGGCGCGCGTCGTGGACGCGTTCTGGGCGCGGACGAGAAGCCCGCTCCTCGGTCGCTCTCTCGCCGCGCTCTTTTCTGCGCGGGCATGGACGGCGCCGAGAGGCTGGAATCCGGACGCGCTCAAAGAGGAGGGAAAGGGTTGAGCGTCGAAGAGCTCGTCGTCTTGGCGCCGTTCGGAAGGCAGGAGCTCGCGCGGATCCGCCGCCCGTCCGCCGAAGAGGTCGAAACCGCCGTCCGAGGCGCCGTGCTCGCCTTCGAGAAGACGCGGGCGCTCCCCACGTTCACGCGCGTCGCGATCCTGAGGAAGGTCGCGGGCGAGCTCGAGGGGCGGCGGGACGAGCTCGCGCGCACCATCGCGGCGGAAGCGGGCAAGCCGCTGAAGGCCGCGCGCGCGGAAGCCGAGCGCGCGGCGGCGACGTTTTCGGCCGCGGCCGCGGCACTCGAGGCGCAGAAGGGCGAGATGCTGCCGCTCGATGTGAACGCGGCGTCGCTCGGGCGCTGGGGCGTCGTGAAGCGGGTTCCCTTCGGACCGGTCCTCGCGATCACCCCCTTCAACTTTCCGCTCAATCTCACGTCGCACAAGGTGGCGCCGGCGATCGCGGTCGGCGCTCCCGTCGTCCAGAAGCCCGCCTCGCAGACGCCGCTCTCGGCGTTCGCGCTCCGGGAGATCGTCCTCGCCGCCGGCTGGCCAAAGGAGGCGTACGCCGTCCTCGCGATCTCCGGCCAGGCGGCCGAGGGGCTCGTGACGGACCCGCGCCTCCCGGTCGTTTCGTTCACGGGCTCGGGCGCGGTCGGCTGGCGTCTCAAGTCGCTCGCGCCGAAGAAGCGCGTCGCCCTCGAGCTGGGCGGAAACGCCGCGGTCGTCGTCCACTCCGACGCGGACCTCGACGACGCGGCGACGCGCACGGCCTCGGGCGCCTTCTCGTACGCGGGCCAGTCCTGCATCTCGGTCCAGCGCGCCCTCGTGCACCGCCCCGTTTTCGAGGCGTTCCGCGAAAAGCTGCTCCTCGCCGCGGGGAAGCTCGTCGTGGGCGACCCGCTCGACGAAAAGACGGACGTCGGCCCGATGATCGCGCCCGAGGAAGCGGCGAGGGTCGAGGCGTGGTTGGCGGAGGCGATCGCGGGAGGCGCGACCGCGCTCTGCGGAGGGGCGCGCGCGGGCTCGTGCGTCGCACCCACGATCCTCGCGAATACGACGCCCTCGATGAAGGTCGAGGCCCTGGAAGTCTTCGCGCCCGTCGTCACGCTCGTCGCGTACGACGACTTCGAGGAGGCGCTGCACCGCGTCAACGACTCGAAGTACGGCCTGCAGGCGGGCGTCTTCACGCGGGACCTCGCGCGCATCCAGCGCGCCTTCGATGTCCTCGAGGTGGGCGCCGTCCTCGCCAACGACGTCCCGACCTGGCGCGCGGACCGCATGCCGTACGGCGGCGTGAAGGAGTCGGGTCTGGGACGCGAGGGCCCGGCCTACGCCATGGAGGAGTTCACCGAGCCCCGGCTCCTCGTGATCCGGAGCTGAGGAGACGCCATGTCCGCCGAGCACCGTTTCACGATCGCCGCGACCTGGGATCCCGCCGCGAAGGAAGGTACTCTTGCGACCGCCGACGGCAGCCTGAGGATCGCCCACGCGGGCGCTGTGTCCCTCGGGGGGAAAACCGGCGCGCCAAATCCCGAGGAGCTGCTTCTCGCGGGCGTCTCGGCGTGCTTCGTCCAGACGTGGGCGATTTTCCTCGCGAAGCTGCAGGTTCCGATCGACAAGCCGGCTCTCGACGGTTCGTGCGAGGTGGACAAGGACCCGGCCGGAGGCTTCCACGTCACGGTGCTGAACCTCGCGCCGCACGTGCCGGCTGCGCTCTGGGAGTCGCGCCGGGCGGACGTCGAGAAGACGCTGTCGCTCGCGGAAAAATACTGCATCGTGTCGAAAGCCGTGAGAGGTTCACTGGCGCTCACCGTCACGCCGAAGCCCGTCTGACGAGGTTCGCGCCCCGGCGCGCTTGGTCGATCCGGCGCTCCCGCACGGGGCGCGCCGACCCTAGTCTCCGTTCGTGCCGCTCCCCGTCGCCGTATGGCTCGTCCTCTGTCTCATCTGGGGCTCGACGTGGCTCTTCATCAAGCTCGGCCTCGCCGACCTGCCGCCGGTGAGCTTCGCCGGCATCCGGTTCGTCGTCGCCGCGGCGGTGCTCTGGGGAATCGTCGCGATCCGCCGGACGCCCCTGCCGAAGGGCGCCCGCGCGTGGGGGTTTCTCGCGCTCACGGGCTTTCTCGCCTTCTCGGTGAACTACGGGCTCCTTTTCTGGGGCGAAGAGCGCACCTCCTCGGGCCTCGCGGCCGTGCTTCAGGCCACGATTCCGGCGTTCGGCCTCGCCCTCGCGCACGTTCTCCTGCCGTCGGACCGCATGACGTTGCCGAAAGTGCTCGGCGTGGCGCTCGGGATAGCGGGAGTGGGCGTTATCTTCTCGGACCGCACGACGCTCGCCGGACCGGACGCGATGCGCGGTAGCATCGCCATCATCGGCGGGGCCTTCGCCGTCGCGTTTTCGAACGTCCTCGTGAAGGCGCGGGGCGGTTCGTTCGACCCCGTGATCCTCTCGGCCGCGCAAATGACGTTCGGCCTCGTGCCGCTCGTCGCCGTCGGCCGGGCTCTCGAGGGAAGCCCGTTCGCGTTTCACTGGACGCCGCGCGCCGTTCTGTCGCTCCTGTATCTCGCCCTCGTCGGCTCGGTCGTCGCGTTCCTTCTCTTCTACTGGCTCCTCAGGCGGATGGACGTCACGAAAGTGCTGCTCATCGCGCTCGTGACGCCCGTCCTCGCGGTCGCGCTCGGCGCGGCGACACTGGGAGAAAGGTTCGGCGGCCGGGCCGTCTTCGGTACGGCGATGATCCTCGGCGGCGTCTTCCTCGGCGTGCGGCGGCCGGCGCGGGCCGCAACGAGCTGACCGTCCGAGGAGGTCGGAGAGCCATGCGCACCCTCAAGGTCGGCCTCGTCGTTCGAGGTGAATCGACCGCCACGCCGTAGCGAGCCCCTTCGGAAAGTCGCTCGTCTCCCTCGCGGACCCACCGGCTGCTTGCGAACGGGCGGTTGTCACTTCACCATCGGCACGTACGCCCCGTCGCCGGTCCGCTCGCCGGGGCTGCCGCCGTCATTGATGACGCCGTAGGCAAACCAGAAACCGTAGCCGGTTCCCGTGATCTCGACCCAGCCGTTCGTAACGCCTGCGGACTTGAGAATGTTGTCGAACTGTTTCCACTCGCCCGGAGCGAGAAAGACGCTGAGCGGTTCGCCTTTCGGCGCGCCTCCAGCGTCGCCGTCGTGGACCTGAAGCCTGATTTCATAGTCCACGGAGGAAACGAACGACGCGACGGCCACGTTGGATCGGTTCTGCCCGTCGGCCACGAGGCCATAGATCCAGACTTTTTCTCCGCTATGAGACCAGCTGCCGGCGGGATCCGTGACGCAGGGGGCGAAAAGGCCGAATTCGCCATCTCCGGAGAGAGCCGCCGTCCGGGCGCCGGCGAAGACCCCGACATCGGCCGAGACGGCCAGAGACCCGGCGTAGCTTCCTCCCCGGGGACCGATCCCCAGCCCTTTCTGCCTCAGGAAATCGATCGCGCCCGGCAGGACCCACTGCTGTCGCGCGGGAATTGTCAGCTCGAGGGAGCCCGCGCCCTTTTCAGGGCTGAGCGACTCCACGTAGACGAGCTGGATCTTTCTATCAACGTCGCCCCGGTTGGCGAGGACGAGCTCGCTCTCGAAGCCCCCCGTCTCGACGAGAACGGGAACCGTCGCGACGTCGTTCGTTTCGCCCCACGAAGGGGAGAGGAACGACCCGTCGTTGGTGACGCGGTTGTTCACGACGCCGTACGCGCCGAGGCCTCCGAGGTCGCTCGTCCGCTCGACCAGCGCCCAGCCGTTCGTGATGCCCGGTTGCTCGAGGAGCTCGGGTGAGTTGATCTGGGTCCAGCCCCACGGAGGCAGTGTCTGGCCCTCCCGGAGAACGATCGAGCGTCCATCCCCGCTCCCCGAAGAGACCGTCACCCGGTACTCCATTTCGTCCGGCGAGGTGTTCACGATGGCCAGGTTCGAGCGATCGGTGTCGGACGAGCGGAGCCCGAAGATGTGGAGAGCCGTGGACTCGGGCCGTGCCAGGAACGGCGGGTAGGCAAGGCCGGCGCGGCCCGGCGGCAATGGCGACCTGGTGTCCGAGGTGGTTCGCGCGAGGGCCGAAACCCGTCCTTCTCCGCCGCGCAGGTCGGGTGTGATTACCTGCAGGGTCCCGCCCTGCGAGGGTTGTCCGGCGGAATCCGGTATCGCCAGACCTTTTTCCCGCAGGTACGCAAGGACGTCGCCGATTCGTCTTTGTTCGCCCGGCAGGAGCCGGTCGATCACGGTGCCCGAGCCCTCCCGGGTTCCAACAGAGGCCGTGTAGACGAGGTTCAGCGTCTGGGGTGACGCCGTGTCGTTCGTCAGCGTGAGCTCGGTCGTGTAGTGCGCGGTCGCCGTCTTGACGTCGAGGACGATCGGGATGACTGGTACCGGAAACGGGACGGGCTTCGTGATCTCGTAGTCGTAGACGCCGTTCCCGGACGCGAGGTGGAGCAGGCGGCCCGCCGGGTCGACGACGAGCTTTAGGACCTCCTGCTGACCGCGCAGGCTGTTGGGAAGGCCTGTCCAGGTCCATCCGTGGTCGGTGCTCTTTCGAATGACGATCGTGGGCTCCCCGCTGATCGGATCCAGGCCCCTCTCCAGTAGGTAGAAAGTGGAGCCGTCCGAAGGGTCCAGCGCGAGCCCGATCGCCTGCCGATTGAAGCCGATCGGCGTTCCAGGCATTCCCCGGTTGATGCTGCCATCGGGCCCAAGGTAGTAAATCGTCGAAGACGAGTCGATCAGCACCTGGGTAAAGACGCTGTCCCATTCGGAGAATTGCGACCAGTGCGTGCCGCCGTCCGTCGTGCGATAGGAGTACCTCGACAGCCCTCCCACGGCGTAAAGGACCGACGTGTCGTTCGGATCGATGAGGAGCCGCGTCGGCGTGTAGAAGCCCTGGCAACTCCCGAGAAAACAGAACCCGGGCGGCAGGCCCTGATTCACCGGGAACCACGTTGCCCCGCCGTTCGCCGTCTTGAAAATCCCGCTGAACGACGCGCCCGGCGCGGCAGCGTAGAGAACGAAGCTGTTCGTGGGGTCGATCACGAGGGCAGCCACCGACCCGGATACGTCGCCCGAGAGGGCGACCCGCCTCCACGTCTTGGCTCCATCCGTCGTCCTGTAGACGCTCGAGCGCGGGCCACCCGCGAAAAGCGTCGCCGGGCGGCGCGGGTCGATGACGAGCGCGCCGATCTGGTCGTCCTCTAGCCCGACGCTGGTCGAATTCCAGCTCGCCCCGCCGTCGGTGCTCTTGAACACGCCATGATCGGACGCCGCATAGAGTGTCTGCGGCGAAGTCGGATCGATGACGATACTGCCGATACTCTTCCCGGCCGGCCCTCCGGTCGTCCACGAGTTGACGCCCGCGAGACAGGGCTGCGCGAGGGCGAGGACGAGCGCCAGAATCCCTCGTGCACCGGTTCGCTCGATTGGGTGCATTCCCTCACCCCCTTTAAGCTGCTTCAAGGGTGGTTCTTGGTTTCACCAGCGCCTCCTCACGGCTGCACGCCCGGCACATAGCTGCCGTCCCCGGTTCTCTGTCCGGGCTGGCCGCCGTCGTTGATGACCCCATAGGCGAACCAGGGCGCCGTCCCGGCCGTCCGCCGGATCCTCACGTAGCCGTTCGGCACGCCGCCGCCAGCGAAGAACCCCGAAGGCTGGGCCCACTGTCCGGGATTCAGGTCCACCGAGAATGGCCGCCCTACGGCCGTGCCCCCCTCGGAGCCGTCCAGCACCTGGAGCTCCAGCGTGATCGGACCGGAGTCCGCCGCTCCGGTGTGAAGGACCGCCACGTTGCTTCGATTGTTAATGTCGGACTTCAAGCCGAGGACGAAGGCCTGATCGGAAAACTCCTGGGTCGAGTCGATGGCCGAATAGAAGAGCCCGAACTCCCCTCCAGCGGGCGAGAGCGACGATGTCCGCGCTCCCGCAAAGACGTTCTCCAGGCCGACCCCGCTCACCTGGATTTGGAGGCTTCCCGCGTAGCCCGCCTCGCCGCGGACTCCAATGCTGATCCCCTTCGATCTCAGGAAGTCGATGGCCTTTGGAATGATCCTCTGCCTGCCGGCGGCCACGTCGACGGTCACCGTGCCCCCCGCCCCTTTGGCAGGCGAAATTGATTCGACGTAGCGCAGTGTGAACGTCGCCGCGGCGCTTCCGCGGTTCGTCAGGATCAGCTCCGACTCGAACGCGCTCGTCTCGACGAGAACGGGGGCGGTAAGCCTGCTTCCGCTCTGCGTGCCCGAGAGGGCCGGGATGAAGGAGCCGTCGTTCGTCAACTGGTCATTGACGACGCCGTAGGCACCGAACGGCCCGCTTCCCGTGACCCTCTCGACGATTGCGTACCCGGCGGAGAAGCCGGCGGCATTCAGAATGCCGGAGTACTGGAACCAGCCATAGGCCGGGAGCACCAACGGCACACCCGCCGTCACCTCGAAAGAGCTTCCGTCGTCTCCGGAAACGAGGGTGACCTTGAGCGAGACGGGATCCTTTCCCATGTTGTAGACCGCGAGGTTGGAGCGGTCGGCGTCGCTCGTCCTCACGCCGTAGACGTAGGCCTTCGAAGTCGAAGACGACGCGGCCGGATCTGTACCGGTGTAGGCCAGGCCAGAGCGCCCTGTTGGTTGAGGAGCAACCGTATCGGCACCCGTGCGGACCGTCACGTGGATGCCACCTTGGGGAGCGGAGACGAGAAGTGTTCCGCCCTGGCTTCCCGAAGTGGGGATGGGCACGCCTCGCAGTCTGAGATACGAGATGGCGTCGGGGTAGACGACCTGCTGGCCGGCGGGAACGGTCTCCTGCACATCCCCAGAGCCCGAGCCGATCGAGCTGGTGTAGGAGAGCTTCACGCTCGCGGAGCTGGCTCCAAGGTTCGTGAGCTGCAGCTCGCTTGTGAAATGCGCCAGTCCCGCGACGTCGAGGACGATCGGCACGAAACCCAAAGAACTGGTGGGCTCGCCCGTTGGAGGTGTCGATTGCCACACGCCGCCGGCCTGAAGCCCGGCGTAGAGAGTGGTCGCCCCCGTGGGGTCCAGGGCCAGGGTCTGGACGGAAAGGTTTGTCAGGCCCGCGTTGACGGCGGCCCAGGTGCCGCCGGAGTCAGTGGACTTGAAGACCCCGCCGCTGTCCGTCCCGGCGTAGAGGGTGGCAGGGGTCACGGGGTTGATGGCCAGGGCGAAGACGTTCAAGTTCGTCAGGCCCGCGTTGACGGCGGTCCAGTTGCCGCCGAAGTCTGTGGACTTGAAGACCCCGCCAACGCCGCCGAAGAAGAACTCCGTTGTCCCGGCGTAGAGCGTGGCGGGAGCCGCGGGATCTATGGCCAGGGCGACGACGAACGGGCTGCCCAGGCCCGTGTTGGCGGCAGCCCAGGTGCCGCCGGCGTCGGTGGACTTGAAGACCCCGCCGCCAAGGGTCCCGGCGTAGAGCGTGGTGGCGGTCGTGGGATCTATGGCCAGGGCGTAGACGAACAGGCTCGTCAGCCCCGAGTTGACCGCGGTCCAGGTGCGGCCGGAGTTGGTGGACTTGAAGACGCCGCCACTCGCCGTCCCGGCGTAAATCGTGGCGGGGGTCGAGGGATTGATGGCCAAAGAGATGACTCCGAGGTCCGTCAGTCCCGAGTTGACGGTGGCCCAGGTGCCGCCTGAGTCTGTGGACTTGGAGACCCCGGCGCCGAACGTCCCGGCGTAGAGCGTGGCGGGAGTCGTGGGATCGAAGGCAAGGGCAGAGGCGCCCATGCCCGTGTTGGCGGCGGCCCAGGTGCCGCCGGAGTCCGTGGACTTGAAGACCACCCCGTCCGTTCCGGCATAGAGCGTGCCGGAAGCCGAGGGATCAATGGCCAGGGCCCGGACGGTCACGCTCGTCAGGCCCGTGTTGGCCGCGGCCCAAGAGCCGCCGGAGCCCGTGGACTTGAAGACCCCGGCGCCGAACGTCCCGGCGAAGAGCGTGGCGGGAGTCGCGGGATTGATGGCCAAGGCAATGACGTTCAGGTTCGTCAGCCCCGTGTTGGCGGCGGTCCAGGTGCCGCCGGAGTTGGTGGACTTGAAGACCCCACCGCCAAAGGTCCCGGCGTAGATCGTCGTGGGGGTCGAGGGATTGATGGCCACGGCGGCGACCAACAGGTTCGTCAGTCCCGTGTTGGCGGCGGCCCAGGTGCCGCCGGAGTCGGTGGACTTGAAGACTCCGCTGCCCGTGCCGGCGTAGAGCGTTGCGGGAGCTGCGGGATTGATGGCCAGCGCCTGTACGAACGGGCTGGTCAGTCCCGTGTTGGCGGGCGCCCAGGTGCCGCCGGAGTTGGTGGACTTGAGGACCCCGCCGTCCGTCCCGACGTAGAGCGTGGCGGGGTTTGAGGGATTGATTGCCAGGGAGTTCACCCGCGGGTTCGTCAGTTCCGCGTTGGTGTGGGTCCATGTGCCGCCCGAGTCGGTGGACTTGAAAACCCCGTCAGAGAACGTCCCGGCGTAAAGCGTCGAGGGGGCCGACGGGTCGATGGCCAGGGCGAACACGCTCGACAGTCCCGCATTAGCCCATGTGCCGCCCGAGTCGGTGGACTTGAAAACCCCGCCGCCGTCCGTCCCGGCGTAGAGCGTGGAGGGAGTCGAGGGGTTGATGGCCAGGGCCTGGACGATGAGGTTCGTCAGACCCGCGTTGGTGGCGGCCCATGTGCTGCCGGAGTCGGTGGACTTGAAGACGCCGCCGCCGTCCCCGACGTAAAGCGTGGAGGGGGTCGAGGGGTTGATGGCCAGGGCGAAAATATTTCCGCCGTAGGGCCCGCCGCTCGTCCAGACGCCCTGTCCGGCGTGAGCGACGTTGGAGAACAGCGCGCCGATGGCCAGGAGAAGCCATGCTCCCGTGTAACGCAGCCGAGCGTCTGTGACTCGCATTTCACTACCTCCGCCTTTCGCCTCCGGTGGGGAGCAAGATTCAGTGGGTGGCCGTCGTCACTTCACCATTGGCCAGCGTCGGCAGGACGACGAGCCGTCGTTCGCATTACGCGCAGACCGCCGGCCGTCCGAAGGAGGTGCCTTCTCATGTTTCAGGACCTATTGGCGGCAGTAAGGACTGACGTTGCAAAATGCTACGGCCGCTGCCGCGCGGGAGACATGAGGCGGATGAATCACTCATGACTCCGAAGATGTGCCCGCGCAGAACCGGAATCTCAGGGGATTTACAGGTTTCCTGCAGAATCGCGCAGGGCTGATTGCGCCGGCCGTGCAGCGCATCGCGCACGACCGAGGAGCGAGCTGAGCGTCATTGCGGCGCTCGCGATCACCGGCAAGAGACGGTTATTCTGAGAATCTCGTTCGTCACCAGACTGTCACGACCCTCTCGAAGGAACGCAGCCGATCATCCTTCGTCACGAGAGCCGCGTTGAGCTCCAGCGCCGTCGCCACGATGAGCCGGTCTGCAGGGTCGCCATGGAAGTCACGCCCGAGCTTGGTTGAACGAGCGGCGATCTCAGGGGAGAGGGAAGCCAGCAAGACTCGGGGCGCCGCGAGAGCCTGCCTCATCCAAAGGCCGACGTCACGATCGAGCTCGAGACGTGATTTCGCAACCAGCATCGCGACTTCCCACAGAGAGATGGCGCTGACGGCAAGCTCCCTTGCCTCATCGATGGCACGTCGCGCGCGCAAAGAGAGTTTCCGGGGCGCGCTGATCCACCAGATCCAGACGTGCGTGTCGAGAACGATCACCGGTCCTCGTTCCAACGCTCCCGGATCGGCGTGATGAGATCGCGCTCCCTGAGAACGCTGCCCAGGAGGGGGCGGGGCGCCGAGGCCTTGACCGGTGAGACGCAAGCGACCGGCCGTCCACGCTTCGTGACGACGACGCTCTGGCCGGTCTCGGCCACCTCGTCCAGGAGGGCGAGGCATTTGGCCTTGAATTCTCCGGCGGGTATCCGGCGCGTGTGGTCGCTCATGGTCATGAGTTTATGGTCATGATGAACGGGCGTCAACGGGTCACCCCGAAGGGTCCCCCGCGTGAAGGTTCCTACGGCTGCACGCCCGCCACGTAGCTGCCGTCCCCGGTTCTCTGTCCGGGCTGGCCGCCGTCGTTGATGACCCCATAGGCGAACCAGGGCGCCGTCCCGGCCGTCCGCCGGATCCTCACGTAGCCGTTCGGCACGCCGCCGCCCGCGAAAAATCCCGAAGGCTGGGCCCACTGTCCGGGGCTCAGATCCACCGAGAATGGCTGCCCCACGGCCTTGCCCCCCTCGGAGCCGTCCAGCACCTGGAGCTTCAGCGTGATCGGACCGGAGCCTTCCGCTCCGGTGTGAAGGACCGCCACGTTGCTCCGGTTGTTGAAGTCGGCCTTCAAGCCGAGGACGAAGGCCTGGCCGGAAAACTCCTGGCTCGAGTCGATCCCCTGGCAAAAGAGCCCGAACTCCCCTCCGGCGGGCGAGAGCGACGAGGTCCGCGCTCCCGCAAAGACGTTCTCCAGGCCGACACCGCTCACCTGAACTTGGAGGCCCCCCGCGTATCCCGCCGCGCCTCGGGCCCCGACACCGACCCCCTTTGATCTCAGGAAGTCGATGGCCTTCGGAATGATCCTCTGCCGGCCCGCGGCCACGTCGACGGTTGCCGTGCCCCCCGTCCCACTGGCAGGCGAAAGGGACTCGACATAGCGCAGCGTGAACGTCGCCGCGGCGCTTCCACGGTTCGTCAGGATCAGCTCCGACTCGAACGCGCTCGTCTCGACGAGGACGGGAATGGTGAGCCTGCTTCCGCTCTGTGTGCCGGAGAGAGCCGGAATGAAAGAGCCGTCGTTGGTCAACTGGTCGTTGACGACGCCGTAGGCGCCGAACGGCCCGCTTCCCGAGACCCTCTCGACGATCGCGTACCCGGAGGAAAAGCCGGCGGCAGTCAGAACGCCGGAGTACTGGTACCAACCATAGGCCGGAAGCACCAAAGGCGCCCCCGCTGTCACCTCGACGGACCTCCCGTCGTCACCGGAGACGAGGCTGACCTTGAATGAGACGGGCTCGGCGCCCATGTTGTAGACGGCGAGATTGGAACGGTCGGCGTCGTTTGTCCTCAGGCCGTAGACGTACATCTTCGTGGCCGTCGATGAGGTGACCGGATCAGAGTCGGTGTAGGCCAGGCCGGAGCGGCCCACGGGCTGAGGAGTCGCCGTATCGGCGCCCGTGCGGCACGTCACGTGGATGCCGCCTGCGGGAGCGGAGACGAGGAGTGTTCCCCCCTGGTTTCCCGAAGCGGGGATAGGCACGCCCCGGAATCTGAGATACGAGATGGCGTCGGGGTAGACGACCTGCTGGCCGGCAGGAATGGTCTCGAGCACATCCCCTGAGCCGGAGCCGATCGAGCTGGTGTAGGAGAGCTTCACGCTCGCGGAGCTGGCCCCCAGATTCGTGAGCTGCAGCTCGCTCGTGAAATGCGCCAGCCCCGTGACGTCGAGGACGATCGGCACGAAACC